>JANRKG010000025.1:0-16885 GCA_033763635.1 Leptolyngbyaceae cyanobacterium bins.59 | reverse complement strand
GCCCCCGTGTTGTCTGACTGTGATTCACCAGATCGGGCAATCGTTCCGCCCGCATTCCCTTAGAACTGGACAACCCCAGGGCAAACAGTAAGGCATCCAAAATATTAGACTTGCCCGACCCATTGGGGCCGGAAACAACCGTAAACCCCGGCAACAATGGAATCGGTGTAGTGCCACCGAAGGATTTGAAATTTGAGAGTTCAATCCGCTTGATATACACGGGCGGGTCGGGCCTTTAAACGGAAAGTACAAATATACCAAAGTGTATCTGCAATTGAAATTTTAAGCAAACATATAGACAAACAAATTTCAATCCCGTCTAAGGTAGCCGATTTTGCGTAAAGAATACAGTAAAAAAAATATTGCAGAGACGTTGCGGAAGAACGCCTCTGCTGTTCACTCTGAAATTTAGGAGATTCTAGAAAATCGGTTTCCTGGTGGTTTCGGCTTCGCTGGTTTCGGCTTCGCTCAACTAGTGGGTGTGCCCTGAGCGGAGTCGAAGGGCAATCCAGCAGTAAATTCTTTTCAAAAACTCGCCTTAATAGACGCTAGATTTCCGCACCTGGAGCAGGTTCAGCCCCCATCGGGGAAACGATGTCACGGAATAGGGTAATTTGTTTTTCAAATCCTAGACTTTTGATTTGGTTTAAGATTTCTTGTCCTTCCGAGGAGAGTTGATAGTTCGGGGGCATCGGAACAATTGTGCCACTATCCATTCCCTGAGCCAGCCGATACCAGAACAGAAGCTTCGTAGTATCGCCCATCGACCCATACTGACGACTGAGTTGATTGTCAGCTCGATTGATCAAATCCCGTTGAAGCTGAAGTTGGGCATCATGGGACAACGCTTTCACTTGATTGAACAAGCCTTCCGCGATGTCGGGGGAAACGGTGCTGGCCCCCGGAGCCGCTGGCGTAATCGCTCCACCCATCTCTTTGTAAATGAAGTAGAACAGGGCCAATTGTCCATCCACATCTAAACGGCTAAATGCTTCCCGGCACCCTGCGATCGCTTCATCCTTCGTAAATGTCATAAAAACCTCATTAGTTCAGCCCTTGCACCGTAACAAGGTTAGCGACTGTTCTAACCCTGCCCAAGACAGAGCTTAGAAACCTGACTCCAGGCAGAGGTTTGTTCAGAGTGGCATGAGAAAAGTGAGAAGGAGAAAGCACTGCATTGGGGCAGAAAATGATGGCTGGACCAGTACAGGCACCGAGATCTGGATAATTCTCTATGCCGCAATATTTTGGAAAATTACCAACCCACGAACAAAATTGGGCTCTGATCGGCTCCCTTCAAACCTTTGAGCGGGGCGATCGGTTTCTGGAAGGGCAGTGTGGACAGGCGAGGCTACGGGTAAGCGTGCTGGCTCCCAATTTGGTGCGGGTGCGGATTGCTCCGACAGGAACGTTTTTGCCTCGTCGATCGTGGGCTGTCACGCTGGAGGATTCAGAGTGGACAATCCCCTCTTTTAGCGTGAAGGAATTGGAGAAGGCTATTGAAATCCATACGGATGAACTGTGGGTGAGAATTGATCGCCAAACCGGACAGATTGGATGTTGCGATCGGGCCGGAACCCCCTTTGCCCAAGATGTGGCTCCGGGGGTGGGTTGGCATCAGGGAGTCGTTGCCGGGTGGAAGCGGATTGAGGCCGAGGAGCATTTCTACGGGTTTGGGGAGCGGACGGGCTTACTGGATAAGCGATCGGAGTGCAAAACGAACTGGACCGTAGATGCCCTCGACTACGGTTCGTTGACGGATGAAATGTACCAGGCAATTCCGTTCTTCATGGCACTGCGCCCTGGCCTTGCCTATGGAGTGTTTCTGAATTCTACTTTCTGGAGCCAGTTTGATCTGGGAGCCGAACAGCCTGGGGTTTGGCGCATGGGAACACGGGGACCGGAGCTAGATTACTACCTGATTTACGGTCCCAATCCGGCCCGTATTCTGGAAACTTATACCCAACTGACGGGCAGAATGCCCCTCCCCCCAAAATGGTCTCTGGGGTATCACCAATGCCGCTGGAGCTACGATTCTGAAACGGTGGTGCGGCAGTTAGCCCAGGAGTTTCGGCAGCGGCGCATTCCCTGTGATGTGATCCATTTTGATATCGATTACATGCGGGGCTACCGAATTTTTACCTGGAGTCCCCAGCGCTTTCCCGAACCGAAAAAACTGGTGCAAGATCTGGCCCAGGATGGCTTTCGAGTGGTGACGATCGTAGATCCTGGCGTTAAATACGAACCGGAAGCCAATTACTCGGTCTTCGATGAAGGAATGGCCCAGGATTACTTCATTCGCAAAGCAGAGGGGCCAATCTTTCATGGGTATGTCTGGCCCGAAAAAGCCGTATTCCCTGATTTTCTGCGGTCTGAAGTGCGTCATTGGTGGGGAGACTGGCACAAAACCCTGACCGAAGCGGGAGTGTCGGGCATCTGGAATGACATGAACGAACCCGCGATCGACGATCGCCCCTTTGGCGATGAGGGCAACAAAATCTGCTTCCCAATGGACGCACCTCAAGGACCGTTGGCGGAACGGACGACCCATGCTGAAGTTCACAACCTTTATGGGTTGAGTATGGCACGGGCCAGTTATGAAGCGCTGGAACGGCTGCGACCAGGGGAGCGATCGTTTGTCTTGACGCGATCGGGGTTTGCGGGAGTTCAGCGCTGGTCCTCGGTTTGGATGGGGGATAACCAATCCCTCTGGGAACACCTGGAAATGTCCCTCCCGATGCTCTGCAATATGGGTCTGTCAGGGGTGGCTTTTGTCGGTTGTGATATTGGTGGGTTTGCCGGGAATGCTACCGCAGAGTTATTTGCTCGCTGGATGCAGGTAGGGATGCTCTACCCGTTGATGCGGGGCCATTCCGCCATGAGTACGGCTCGTCACGAACCCTGGGTCTTTGGCGATTGGGTGGAAAACATTTGTCGGGAGTACATTGAACTCCGCTACCGACTGATGCCTTACCTGTACACTCTCTTCTGGGAGGCCCATCAAACCGGAGCGCCCATTTTGCGACCGTTACTGTACCACTTCCCGAATGATCCCAAAACCTACAATCTAGCGGATCAGGTGATGCTGGGTCCATTTCTGATGGCTGCCCCCATTCTGCGGCCCGGAGTGGAGCATCGGGCTGTCTACCTACCAGAAGGATGTTGGTTTGATTGGTGGAGCGGTGAAGTGTACGATGGCCCTGTGCATATCCTGGCCCGTGCTCCGCTAGAGCGCATGCCCCTTTATGTGCGATCGGGAAGTATTATCCCAATGGCTCAGGTCATGCAGCATATCGGGGAACAAGCCAACCATGACCTGACCCTACGCATCTGGCCGGGACAGGGAGAATGGACCTTGTATGAAGATGATGGACAGACCGATCGATACCGCGAGGGAAACTGGGCAACAACCCATTTCCATCTGCAATCCTCTTCCGAGGGAACTCTTTTCAGCATGGGTGCAAAACAGCACGGCAAGCAGCAGCCCCAAGAATCGTTCCAGCCACGCCAGATAACGATCGAACGATGGGACACAGCTTCTGTTATCACCACTCACTCCTTCGTGGATGAAGGAAAGGGCTATCAGATCAAGCTTTAGAACAAAGCTCTAAAAGCGGAGATGTTTGATCTCCGCCCTTAAAACCCCTATTCTGCTTTTTCGTTAACACTATTGCCGATCGCGAGAAAAACTAGCCCCCCCTCGACGGCCTCCCCCCCCTTCTTCACGGGGTTTGGCCTTATTAACTTTGAGTTCTCGGCCCAGCCATTCGGCACCGTCTAACTCAGCGATCGCTGCATCTTCCTTTGCCTCATCTTCCATTTCGACAAAGGCAAAACCTCGTTTTCTGCCCGTCTCGCGATCAATGGGAAGGCTGACTCGGCTTACAGCGCCATATTCAGCAAAGATTTCCTTCAGATCGTCTTCTGTAGCCTGAAAGGACAGATTACCAATGTAAATAGTCACGACTTGCTCCAGACCAAAACAAACAAATGAACAAACAATCGAACAAATCAATGGGCGAATCAACGAATTAACAAAACAACCTATTAGCAAAACAGCCTATTAGCAAAACAGCCTAAAGAATAGCCAACCTCAACAAAACAAACCCTGCAAACAGACCCTGCAAACAAACCCTGTAGACAAAGCATGTAACTAAAAACCTATCTAGATAGATATCTAGATAAGTATCTGAACGTGCACCTAAAACTTCATGAATTGAATTTGGTGAGAACAGGAGTAAAGCTAAAACTCGATTTAAGTTAACCCTACCCGGATTGGCTGCTGCAATTTTGCAAATTCCGCAATTCTATTAATTCTGTCACCGAATTGAATTGGAAATATCATAGCGGATCTTTAAAAAAAACGCAGCATTTTGTTAAGCATATCTAATTCGCATTCACTGCTAAGGAATGCTTTTCTTATAGAAGAAAGACTTGCCATCAGATCCATGACAGGGTTTTTATCATTACTTAAGCAAATCTTAATTCAAAATTAATTGAATATCCTCCCTATCTCAAAGTCTTGTCAGGATGATTATTTGCAATCGCTGAATTCCTTTGCTGGCAGGGATTTTGCCCTGACAGAGGCTAAATTCAGACAAGGTTCTAGTGCGTTTCAAATATCAAATTTTTATTATATTTGTTCGTCAGAAATCTCGATTCTCTTAAAAAGATTTTGCTGCCAAATTTCCAAAATTTTTTGGAAATTTGGCTTGAGACGAAACCTTTGATTCACAAAAAATGTGATTTGGTTAGCAATTTTCTCCACTACCTCCTTTCAGCCTAACAACACGATTATTTTTGTTATTAGTTATACTTTTTCTGTTTTTAGCCTTTAGATTAGTCAAGATTAGGGTCCAGGAAATCCCGTTAAGGGAAGTGCAGCAAAATACCATCCCGATAGATCGGGTTTCGACTTTGCTCCTCAACCCGCGAACGATTGAGGGCTTCGGATTCGTTTAAACAGCCCCTGTGCCCTGAGCAGAGTCGAAGGGCAATTCATTGGTAAACTCTTTTCAAAGAATTGCCTAAATTAAATGAAATTACAGGTCTACGAACAGGGTCACGGATTTCCAATTCTTTGCTTGCATGGTCATCCAGGATCGGGACAGAGTATGTCTGTATTCACCGATCACTTATCCAAGCGATTTTGGACGCTGGCCCCCGACTTGCGAGGGTACGGTCGAAGCAAGACTCGCCAAGCCTTTGCGATGACGGATCATCTGGCAGATTTAGAACTCCTGCTTGCCGATCGCCAAATTTCTAATTACCTGATCCTGGGTTGGTCCTTAGGAGGCATTCTGGCCCTTGAAATGGCACTTAGACATTCCACCCGGGTGACTGGCCTGATTCTCGTTGCCACTGCTGCCCGACCGCGAGGAAACCATCCTCCGATCACCTGGCAGGACAACCTCTATACAGGGTTAGCATCTATTTTGAATGGTTTGTATCCAGATTGGTCCTGGAATCGGGAGACGCTGGGTAAGCGATCCCTCTACCGCTACTTGATCCAACAACACACCCCCACAAGCTATGGCTACCTGGCACGGGAAGCGACTAGAGCCTATCTAGGCACCTCCCGTTTTGCGACACAAGCCCTGCAACGGGCACTTACTCAGGGATACAACCGTCTTAGTGACTTACAGCAAATTCAGTGCCCTAGTTTCATGCTCACTGGCGAAGCGGATTATCACATCACTGCCCTGTCAAGCCTGGAAACAGCCCAAGCCATACCTGACTGCGAGTGGAAATGCTACCCCAATACTGCCCACCTATTTCCCTGGGAGATCCCCGATCGGGTGCGATCCGACCTCGATCGCTGGTTAGACGATCACCCCCAAATTACATCTGCCCACTAAAAATGCGAGTGGCCTGGGGAAAAATCTTCCCATCGAAATTATCCAGGTCTTCGGAGATTGTGAGCTTTTCAGGCCGACACCGTTTGATGTTGACCTTAATTCCTTGAGCACCCTCTTGTTGCAGATCTTCAACATAACCAAACTGAGCTTCACGAGCAGCTTCCGCATTGGGGAAAGGGCCGAAGTAGTAAGTGCAGTTTGGCTTTTCGGTCAAGATTTCAACCCACCAGGCTAGTCCAAGGGTTTGTAGAAGACCAGTTAAGATTTCTTTCATGTTCCTTGCCAATGTCTTGATTATGTTATGGAGGAGTGATAACCACCCTCCGGGGAGGGTGGCAAGTTCATAAACTTGTAAGAATGGGAAGAAAAGACTGAAGGAGGCAGTTTTTCATTCTTTACACTTTTTTATACTCCGTGACACTTCTTTTTTCAATTCCCTTTTGAAAGATGTCCTGAGGAACTGCCTACGTACAGAGTATTGGACCAGCGTTGCCGGAATAGTTCGTAAAGTAACATTCCAGTTGCAACGGAGGCATTCAGGCTAGGGGTTTTTCCGGCAAGCGGAATCGATACCAATGCATCACAGGACTTTTGAATGAGTAAACTTAATCCCTCTCCTTCTGACCCGATCACGAGGGCGATCGGCCCTGTTAATCCTTGCGCGTGGGCAGGTTGCCCCGTTTCTCCGTCTGCGCCCAATACTTGAAAACCTGCTTGCTTCAGAGCTTCTAGCGATCGACTTAAGTTAATCACCCTGGCAACTGGAAAATGTTCAAGGGCACCAGCCGCGACCTTCATTACGGCAGAAGTGACCCCTACCGCCCGCCGTTGGGGAATGATCAAGCCCTGAACACCCATTGCTTCCGCTGTTCGAATCATGGCACCCAAATTATGGGGGTCCGTAATCCCATCCGCCACTAAAATTACCGGATTGGTAGAGGCAGCCAGAGCTTTCTCAATCAAATCTTCAATTTCACTGTATTCGTAGGGTGCGATCTGAGCTGCGATCCCCTGGTGATTTGCCCCACTGGTCAACTGGGTTAACCGCTGTGGCTCAACCTCATCAATCACCGTTCCGTTATTTTTTGCCTGAACTAGAAGCGTGTGAAAGCGGGGATCATAGCGCAACCGAGCCGTCACCCAGAGGCGATTCAAACTCCGCTGATTTTCTAAAGCCGTCAAAACAGGATGCCGACCATAAATTAGATCGAGATCTTCTTGCACAGGGGTCTCAGAGCGGTCAAAAGAATCTACCTGGAAGCGATCCCGACGATCGAACCGCTCCTCACGGGGTTGGGAAGCCCCCTGCCCTCGAAAAGAACCCCGTTTCTCAAACTTTCCTTCTCGACCCCCAACGAGTTCTTCCTGAAAGTGATCCCGACGACCAAATCGTTCCTTACGAGGTTGGAAGGAGTCTGGCTGGGGCCGTTCTCGACGTTCGGGGCGATCATTCCGAGGACGGAAGGAATCTGGCTGGGGCCGTTCCCGACGTTCAGGGCGACCTTCACGGGATTGGAACGAATCACCAGACCGCTCCTGCCGTTCATAACGTGGTCCCCGGCCCTGGAAGGAATCTCGTTCGCGGCGATCGGGTTTTCCCTGACGACCCTGGGGCGAGTCCTGGTCCTGGGAACGGCCCCGGCGTTCCTCTCGTCCCCCCCAGGAACCCGATTCTTCCCTATCTCCGTTGCGCTCTCGTCGTTTTGGGAAGGAATCTCCCCCAGAAAAATCACCCTTTCCTCGACGATCCTTCCGTTTACCTGACTCTTTGGAATAACCCGATGAGTAACCAGCATCATCGGTTCTGCGAGAGGATCGTCCTTGCCGCCCTGTTTCAGCTTTACCTTCACGCAGCAAGGGTTTTGCGGCACCGTCCCGCTTACGGGTTGCCTTCGGTGGTCTGCCAGTCGTAGCCATAAGTATGCTCAAGAATTGTGTACAACCGCTCCATGCAGCAAGCGGGAACCGAGAAAACGAGTTCAGGATTTATTGCGATCCCCTTTCCTGGGTATCTGTTTCTTTTTCTGTTTCTTTTAAGGACTCTTTCAGGGGATCACCAAGAGAAGAACCTAGTGATAATTGGTCTAGTAATTGGGCTAGACGTTGAGGGTTGGTTAAGTAAAGATACCCAATGAGCGTTTCCAGGCTGGTGGCCTGTCGGTAGATTTCCAGGTTAACGCGCCTTGGACCTCCAGAGGCGGCATTTCGTCCCCTTCTTAAAATTTCTAATTCAAGGTGATTCAGGTAAGGCTCCAACGATCGGAGGTGATGGGCCTGACTCTCCGCCTTTACCTGGGCCACAACTTGATGATGGTATAAATGGGATCGCTTGGGCGGAAAGAGATATTGAGTCCGCACATAGAGTTCATAGACAGAATCACCGAGATAAGCCAGGGCCATCGGTGAAAGCTGCTGAATTTGAGCAGGGGTCAAAGAATAAGGCGGTGAAAACGCCAAAAATACACCAGCGATGCTGTCCCCAGTTATACCAGGTACAGCACCAGGTGAATCCTCAGGTAAACCCTGATCCTCCGCATTATGATGGGCGTTTGCCTCCACAGGTTAATTTGCTACCAGGTGATTTGATTAGCCCGTCTTAACCCGCGTTAATGCATCCTCTACTGAGGGCCGAAGTGACAAAAACTGTTCCAAGCGGACCAGTTTCACAGTTTGCGTAACCCTGGGGTTCGTCACAATCTGTAAAGTCCCTTCCAAAGTCTGCGCTTTCTTCACAAGTTGAACCAGAGCACCTAGTCCAGAACTATCCACAAAGTCAATATGGGATAAATCCAGAATGATGTGCTTTGGTCCATCTTCGACGCACTTTGTCATCACTTTTCGGAAAGCAGGTTCCGAAAAAGCATCTAACAGGCCCGTCAGGCGAAACAGTTGGTAATTATCTCCGACTTCACGAGTGCCACGTAGGCTCACAGTCAGAGTCAGTGGTTCAGCAGGAATAACTCCCTCCTAACTACCAGTCTTAAATTTGACGTTTTAGTATACAACTTGCAAGGTCTCTTTTACTAGGTAAGAAAGGTGAGTTTAAGATTTGGCAGCTCGCATCGCCTTCACAAAGTTCTCAAACAAATAGTCCGCATCATGGGGGCCGGGGCTAGCCTCCGGGTGATACTGAACGGAGAACAGGGGAAGGGTTTTATGGCGCAGCCCTGCAACGGTGCGATCGTTCAGGTTCAGGTGGGTAATCTCAATCTCAGCCGCAGACAAAGAATCGGGATCAATGGCAAAGCCATGATTTTGGCTGGTGATCTCAACTTTTTGCCGGAGACCAGCGGGTTGATTCAACCCCCGGTGTCCAAACTTCAGTTTAAAGGTTTCAGCCCCCAACGAAAGCCCCAGAATTTGGTGCCCCATGCAAATTCCAAACATGGGAAGTTGGCTCTTCAGCAACTCCCGCGTTGTCGCGATTCCCTCCGTGACTGCGGCGGGGTCTCCCGGTCCATTCGACAAAAATACCCCATCAGGTTTGTACTTCAGAATTTCCTCAGCCGGAGTATTCGCAGGGACCACCACCACCCGGCACCCATAGCTTGCCAAGCGCCGCAGAATATTTCGTTTAATCCCAAAGTCCAGGGCAACTACCGTTAAGGGAGCCTCCCCGTTTTCCTGAGGTGCAGCACTGAATTCCCATACCTCTGTCGTGGGGGTAACCCACTCATAAACCTCAGACGTTGTAACCTCCTTCACCAGATTTAGCCCCGTCATATCAGGCGCTTTTTGGAGTCGCTCCAACAACTCATGAGGATCTAAAATTTCCGTTGACAGTGCCCCATTCATCGCCCCTTGGGAACGAATCCGGCGGGTGAGCGCGCGGGTATCGATACCGAAGATTCCTGGAATGTTGTGTTGCTTTAGATAATCGGGTAGGGATTGGGTCGATCGCCAATTACTGGGTTGAGGGCAGATGTTACGGGCGATTGCCCCACGCACTTGAGGACGGATTGATTCTTCATCTTCCGGATTCACACCCGTATTTCCTAACTCCGGATAGGTAAAGATCACAATTTGACCACAGTAACTTGGGTCTGTCAAAACTTCCTGATAACCTGTGATCCCCGTATTAAAGACAACCTCACCGATCGTTGTTCCTAACGCACCAAAAGACCATCCCGGATAGGAAGATCCATCGGCAAGAACCAGCAGAGCGGGTTGGGCAGCAGACGTAGGCATAGAACCTTCTTAGACAAATGGCACGAGAGATATTATCCTATGCTGGTTCAGAATTGGAGTGCTTTGCTGAAATTCAAAGTTTAAGAAAAGCTGATAAATTGCTAAAAATTAGGGACTTCAGGTGGGGATATTTCAGCAAAAAATCACTCATTTCGAATTTTGCTAGAGATACTAGGGTTAGGTTCCATCCATTCTGAAGATTATTGTGAGCGCTCGTCAGTCCCCGAAACATCTATCCCTTCAGCCTCTCTTTCTTTGTCTAGGACTCCTAACCCTTGGGATTACAGCTTGTCAGTCAGCGGAGCAGACCCCATCACCTCCCTCTCCTGCAGCCGTCGCCAGTCCCGTCACGCCTACGCCCTCTCCCAGGGTGGCCCGCACCCCTGCCCCTCCCAGCCCCGATCCCTATGAACTGGCAATGGATAAAGCCGTCAGTGCGAACAGTATTAGTAAATCAGCCCAATCGGCTACAGATTGGGAACTGGCGGCTGCCCAATGGAAAGAAGCGATCGCCCTGATGAAGACCGTTCCCACCTCCAGCCCCTATCAGGCAATGGCGAAGTTGAGGGTGAAAGAATTTGAGCGGCAACTGGCAGCGACTCAGATTCAAGTCCGCAGTTTTCCCACGACTTCAGAGCCGAATCGGGTGGGGGTCGTTCCTCCCCTTTCCAGCGGGTCATCCTCCAATTCCCCTGCGTTACTTCAAGCTCCTGGTAGCCGAGTGTACCAGTTACCCATTAAGCGCCGAACGGGAAGAACCCCCGTTGTCGCTGTTACTTTTGATGGAAAGCGCACCTACGACATGATTGTGGATACGGGAGCCAGCAGCACAGTCATTACCCCTAAAATGGCAGCGGAATTGGGAGTCGTGGGGGTCGATCGGGCGATTGTAGACACCGCCAGTGCAAAGGGATTAGAAGTTCCGGTGGGGTATGTGAATACGATCGAGGCAGGGGGGTTGTTGCGACGACAGGTGCCCGTCATTATTGCTACGTCTGAACTGGAGATCGGGTTATTGGGTCACAATTTTTTTGGAGATTATGACATCACGATTCGGCAGGACATAGTGGAATTTCGGGCGAGATGATGGACGAGACGCGAAAACTCGGGTCGCTCTGAGGGGCAAATGAATGATTCATCACCGCAAAAATGCGACCAACGCCTCTACCTTAGACCAGGCGGCCCCACTGGACAGAATCTCGTGGGCGATCGTCACCCCTTTTTGCCATGCGGCGATCGGTTCCATGCCATCCAGCAATCCACCGACTTGAAGGGCCAGGGCTGCATTGAGGGCAACGACATCCCGTTGAGCAGAGCTTCCCTTGCCTTGCAACACCTGACGCAGAATTTCTGTATTTTCCTGCACCTCTCCCCCCCGCAGCGCATCCGTCGGAGCCGGAGTGATCCCCAATTCGCGGGGATCGAGCACCAGGGCATGGACCTGCTGATCCACCAGGAGAGCCAGATCGGTCATATCTGCTAACCCTGCCTCATCCAGCCTTTCGCGTCCATGCAGGACGATCGCCCTGGGAATGCCAAGCAGATTGAGTGCCTGGGCGATGGTTTCTACCAACATGGGACTGAAAACCCCAATCACCTGCCCGGTAGGGCGGAGAGGATTCACGAGGGGACCCAACAAATTAAAAACAGTCCGCACCTTCAAAGTTCGTCGTAGAGGAGCAACTCCCTTCAGGGCGGGATGCCAGCCTGGGGCGAAGAGAAACGTTACACCAACCTCTGAAAGTGCCGCCTGAACCTTTGCCGGATCAGCCCCCAGGTTAACCCCTAGCGCTTCCAGGACATCTGCCGAACCCACCTTACTGGAAGCCGATCGATTCCCATGTTTGGCAACGGGAATTCCGGCGGCGGCAGCGACAAAAGCGACTGCGGTTGAAATATTGAAGGTAGAAGCCCCATCCCCTCCCGTGCCACAGGTATCGATCCGGATATCTGGCAAAACGGAGGAATTAGGAACTGCGGCATAGGACTGAAGAACCCGCGCCATTCCTGCCAACTCTTCCGCTGATACTCCCTTGGCCTGGATCGCCGCCAGAATTGCCCCTGTCAACACGGGCGGAATGACCTCTGTTAGCCAGCCCTGCATTAAATTTGCTGCTTGGTCTGTTGTCAGAGATTGTTTATCCAGTAATTGTTGAAGCAGGTTGGACCAAAGGGGAGAATCGGCAGTCAGGGCAGTGGAGGAGGGCATTACTGTCATAGGTAGGAAAGGGCGAGTATAAAGTATCTCTTCAGCTATACCATCAACCGAGTTGCTTCTGAAATCAAGACGCTGCACTATAGTCTGGTCAAAGGATAAAGCACTCTATTAAATCCAGATTCTTAACTATATCCCCGTGAGAACTTCGTTTTTTGTCTTCTTATTTTTTCTGGCATCCCGTCCCTTGCCTAGCCTTGCCCAACCTATCTTTTCTGCCAATCGGTGTCCCCAACGGGAGGGTTACAACACCATTCGCAGGGGCGACGTTGTAATTGTGGGCCGTCGCCCAGAAGCGCGTTATGTGGTCGTCGTTCCCCTGGAAACCCCCCAAACGCTCCGCCAAATCCGAGCCTGTATTCCCGATGCGTTTGTGGCACAGTCCAGCCTGGGATCGTATGTGCATGCGGGGGGATTTGTCGATCGCTTCACCGCCGAAACCGTCGCCCAACTGCTGCAATCTCGTGGAGCCGACGCACGGGTCGTTTACTTTCCCTAAAGCACGCGAAATCAAAATAAGTTCATAAATCTTCTGACTCCTGCATTCTGACTCCTGTATTCTGAAGTCTGGTGCCTGTACAAGGAAAAAAGGTGTGAGACTAATCATTTTTGGGGGGCCGGGATCAGGCAAGGGAACACAGGCCAAGGAATTGTGCAGCCGTCTCAGGATCACTGCTGTTGCGACGGGGGACATGCTGCGACAGGCGATCGCCGAGCAGACCCATTTGGGCCGCCAAATTCAACCCTATGTTGAGAAGGGAGAACTGGCCCCAGACGAAATCATGATTCAATTTATCCAACAACGACTTAACCAACCTGATGTCGCCCCAGGCTGGTTATTAGACGGTTATCCTCGTACCGCGTTTCAAGCCGAAGAGTTGGATTTTTTGCTGGATGAACTGAATCAGCGATTGGACCGAGCCATCTACCTGGAAGTACCTGATGCTACGTTGCTGAGCCGATCGCTTCATCGTTCCCGGATGGATGACCAACCCGACGTGATTCAACGACGCATTCAACTGTTCCACGATCGCACCCTACCGATGCTGGAATACTATGAACGGCGGGGGCGGTTGTTACGCATTGATGGCGATCGGCCTCTAGAGGATGTACATCACGCAATTTTGAATGGATTGGGGATTGCTCTATGACCTGGCAACGACCGGATGGGCGCAAAGCGGATCAACTTCGCCCTGTCACTTTTGAACGACGCTTCACCCGTTTTTCGGCGGGGTCCGTGCTAGCTCACTGTGGCGAAACTCAGGTGTTGTGTAATGTCACGGTGCAGCCTGGAGTACCACGATTTCTGGAGGGCACCGGGCGAGGTTGGTTAACCGCAGAGTACCGGATGTTACCCGGAGCCACTCCCCAACGCCACGAACGGGAAACCTTTAAGATTTCGGGACGAACGCAAGAAATTCAACGGTTGATCGGTCGTAGCCTCCGCTCCTCTCTCAACATGGAACTGTTGGGAGAACGCACCCTGATTGTGGATGCAGATGTGATCCAGGCGGATGCCGGAACCCGCACGACCTCGATCACGGGGGGCTTTGTCGCATTGAAAGATGCCATCGATAGGCTGTTAGAAAAGGGTGAACTGGAGCGATCGCCCATTCAGCATCAGGTTGCAGCCGTCTCTGTGGGACTCATTGAGGGAGAAGCGTTTTTGGATCTCAACTACCCAGAGGATACGGCTGCGACCGTTGATTTTAATGTGGTGATGACCAGCGAGATGAACCTGATTGAGGTTCAGGGAACCGCAGAGGAAGGGAGCTATACCCGAACTCAGTTAAATCAGTTATTAGATCTGGCAGAAAAGGGCATTCAGGAACTATTCACATTACAGAGATAAAAACTTCTCTATCATGCAGGATTTGTGTGAAATAAGCGAGAACGATCGCATTTCTCGCATTCTGCAAAAAATTGGGGTCCACTTTTGCGAATTCGATCTTTTCCGCCGCAGGACGGGCACACAGATTGAATGCTGGTATTCCCATCGCATTGAACGCATTTGAAGTAATAGCCATATTTTCCGTACTCAATGCGGACGTTTGAGCTTTGGCAGTGACGACATTGATGCTTTTCAAGCGTTGTTTGCAGTTCAGATTTTGGCTTGAGTTGGGGGGCTTCAGAAACAGGGGCAACGGGTTTGGGAGTAGGGGCTTGCGATCGGTGTTTGAGCAATTGATGCTCCTGCAAAAGGAAATCTGAAATGCGGTTGAATTCATCCTTCTCAAAGGAATAACCAACATCTTTAAAGTCCAGATTGAAAAAACTATCTGCTTTCTTTCGCCGTTCCCAAATCGATCGCACCTTATCTGGAACCTGGTCCGCTTTGCACACCTCATCCAGCTTTAAAGATGCGGGACGATTAATAATTCCTGAATCAGAGATCGCCACCAAGCCATTGATCGGCATGTTCGTGAAACGGTGTTGCATTCCTAAAGTTTTACTTAATAACTTTTCAACCTGATTCTCTAAATATTCCCGCAAAAATTCACCCTGTCTTTTCACTTGCAAAACTGGTGAAGCCATACCCTGCCAGGAGTTTCCGAACCAACGTTTCCACTCTCCCAGTTCATTGACTTCGACACGGGTTGTGACACTTTTACTTTCGATCAGAATTACACCATAACGATGCAAGACAAGATGATCAATTTGGGCTGCATCATCCTGTTTTGCAAAGCGAAGATTATTGAAAATATGAAAATTCTCATCAGTTTTAAAGGCTCGGTTCAGGTAGTGGGCAATTTGTTCTTCCGCAGCCCGTCCAGCCTGACCAAATTTATCGCCCGCGAAGAAATCTCCCAATTCTTTGACAATCATATTTCCTTTGAGAAACCGTAAGTGTCAGGTGCAAAAAAACAATGTAGATAACACTTTTTAGGGTTCCCAAATTCGCTTGAATTCAAGCAGAAGTTGTATTCATCAACTTCCAGCATGCCTGAGCGATCGCCCAATCTTCTTGAGTGTGAATAACCAGCACCCGCACAGCAGAATCGGGGGTGGCGATGTCCTGGTCCTCGGACGATCGCCCATTTTTTGCGGGATCAACCTGTAAGCCCAAAAACGCAAACCCTTCACAGGCTGTGCTTCTCACCTCTGGACTGTTTTCCCCAATCCCCGCTGTAAACACCAGGGCATCCAATCCACCCAGGGAAGCCAGCATAGAACCCATGCAGGATCGCAAACGGTGAATAAAAACATCCACAGCCAGAATCGCCTGGGGATCTCCTTTAGCGACCGCCCCTTCGATTTGGCGCAGATCGCTGCCCACCCCTGAAACCCCCTTTAGCCCAGACGCTTTATTCAACATCCGGTCTAGGTCATCTACTGAATATTTTCCCTGCCGTAACCAGTGGATCAAAATACCGGGATCGATCGATCCCGATCGACTGCCCATCATCAGCCCCTCCAGAGGCGTAAAGCCCATCGTCGTATCGACACTGACTCCCCCTTTAACTGCCGAGAGCGAACACCCGTTGCCCAGGTGACAGATAATCAACCGCAGGGAAGCCAGATCTCGCCCTAACAAAGTTGCCGCTCGATGGGCACAGTATTCGTGGCTAATGCCATGAAACCCATACCGTCGAATGCCCTGTTCAAAATACTCGTAGGGAATGGGATACACCGTCGCAGCCAGGGGCATCTGGCGATGGAATGCAGTATCAAAAACAGCGACTTGGGGGATCTCTGATCCCAGAATTTGCTCGGTGATCTCAATTCCTTCCAGGTTGACCGGGTTGTGGCTGGGGGCAAAGACTGCCAACCGATCGATCGCCTCTTTCACTGCTGGTGTAATGCGAGTGGGCTGTTGGTACTCACTTCCCCCATGAACTACCCGATGCCCCACCATCCCAATTTCGCCAGGGTGCTGGATCACCTGAGTTTCCCCTTCCCAGAGACTTGTGAACAACCGCTTGATGATTTGGGCGCGATCGGCAGCCGGAACCTCTTCCCGGACGATCGCACCCGTATGGGTTTTGATTTTGATCCCAGCCATTCCCTGTTGCAAAGTCCAATCGATACTCGCTTCCCAGAGCGGTTCGGGAGGGGTCACAGGCAGGGGATCGATCAGGTGATAAAGGCAACTTTTCTGACTACTGGACCCCGCATTGAGAACCAAGATGTTCATAAATTAATCACTAAGAATCCATCAGTGACATATCCCGGACTTTCCCCTACCCATCGCCGCTCTACGAGACGACGTGGGCTTCGGATTCCCTGGCTACTCGCTTCAACGGCTCGGCAACCCGATAGCCTCCACGAGCGTTGTTTATACTCCGCGTGATGACCCACCGCAGAGTTTTGAATTTCTTGTTTTGCGGTAGGCTTTTCAGCTTCCCGACTCGTGTAACTCCCGCCATGTGTGAGGCTTGATCCTCATGGTTGGGAACATTCCCGGACTATGCTGGTTCTGATGGTTGCAGACATTCCGGCTGGCGACTTCACCAATAGAGCAATTGTATCATGCAGCCAAGTCTATAAGCGCATTTCAAGATTCCGAGTGATCCGATAGATTAATTGGCGATTCGTCGCTCACCCACTCCACTCGCGTTGCATCATTTCGGGGTGAAGCTCCTTATCGCCGCGCCTCTCATCCCTGCACCGCCCTTCGGGACGG
>JANRKG010000024.1:0-5415 GCA_033763635.1 Leptolyngbyaceae cyanobacterium bins.59 | reverse complement strand
GCGGAATGCGCACAACTTCCCGCTTGACCTGGCTGCTGGTGAAGCTGCGCCTGTGGCTCTGCAAGCTCCTGCCATTCATGGTTAATTGACCCAAGCACTCCTCTGAGTGTTGGAAAAGCGCTCCCTGCGGGGGCGCTTTTTGCATTTCTGTAAAAGTTTGCAAACAGATTAGTAAACCAATTCGCAACATGAACACCTGGATGTCAGCAGTAAATTGATTGCAATTTCAGTTAAGATAAGAGACTCTGAAATCCATTCTCAAACCGCTTCTCAGACATCATGGGCAATACCTTCGGACATCTGTTCAAAGTCACGACCTTTGGCGAATCGCATGGAGGAGGGGTCGGGGTAGTGATTGACGGCTGCCCGCCTCGCCTGGAATTGTCTGTGGAAGAAATTCAAGTTGAACTGAATCGTCGCCGTCCGGGGCAGAGCAAAATTACCACACCCCGCAACGAAGCAGATACCTGTGAAATTCTGTCTGGGTTATTTGAAGGGAAAACCTTAGGAACTCCGATCGCCCTTCTCGTCCGTAACAAAGATACCCGTTCCCAGGACTATGATGAGATGGTCCAGAAGTACCGTCCCTCCCATGCCGATGCAACCTACGATGCTAAGTATGGGATTCGGAACTGGCAGGGCGGGGGGCGATCGTCTGCAAGGGAGACGATCGGGCGCGTTGCAGCAGGGGCGATCGCCAAGAAAGTGCTACATCATGTGGCAGGGGTTGAGATCGTCGCTTATGTGAAGCGAATCAAAGATTTAGAAGGGATGGTTGACCCAGCAACGGTCACACTGGATCAGGTGGAGAGCAACATCGTGCGTTGTCCTGATTCGGATTGTGCCGAGCGGATGATTGACCTGATTGAGCAGGTCCGGAAAGAAGGGGACTCCATTGGAGGGGTTGTAGAGTGCGTAGCGCGGCGGGTGCCAATGGGTTTGGGGTCTCCCGTTTTTGACAAGCTAGAGGCCGATTTAGCCAAAGCTGTCATGTCCCTACCAGCGACCAAAGGCTTTGAAATTGGCTCTGGATTTGCCGGAACCCTGATGACGGGCAGCGAACATAATGACGAATTTTATATGGAGGGCGATCGAGTCCGCACCGTCACAAACCGTTCGGGTGGGGTTCAAGGAGGCATCTCCAATGGAGAAAATATCCTGATTCGTGTTGCCTTCAAGCCCACTGCCACCATTCGTAAAGAGCAAAAAACCGTTACCAAAGACGGGGAAGAGTCCCTGTTAGCAGCAAAAGGCCGTCATGATCCCTGTGTGTTACCGAGAGCGGTCCCAATGGTGGAAGCAATGGTTGCACTAGTTCTCTGTGATCACCTACTGCGTCAACAGGGTCAGTGTAGCTTGTGGTAGTGGAGAGCACCGCTCATGAACGTCTCAATTCGGCTGCTTCAAGAAAACGAACTATCAACCGCTGATCACCTCTTCCGACTGGCTTTTGGTACTTTTATCGGATTACCTCATCCAACTGATTTTTGCGGTGATGCCAGCTATATTCAAACCCGATGGCAAGTCGATCCAACCGCCGCGTTTGCGGCTGAGATAGATGGGAAATTAGTGGGTTCTAACATTGCGACTTGTTGGGGGAGTGTCGGTTTCTTTGGACCGCTCACGATCCATCCTGACTTTTGGGGTCAGGGCATTGCACAGCGTTTAATTGAACCCATGATGACTCGATTTGCCGAATGGGGAATCCAACAGTCTGGATTGTTTACCTTTCCCAATAGCCCTAAACACCACGCGCTTTATCAAAAGTTTGGGTTTTATCCACGCTTTTTAACCTTCATCATGGCAAAACCTGTTGGGACAGTTCAACAAGATTTGTCGGGAACAAGGTATTCTGAGCTAAATCCACAGCAACAATCCCAATGCCTCAAAGCGTGTTCTCAACTCACAGATAGAATTTATTCAGGTCTGGATTTATCGCGAGAGATTCTAGCGGTTCATAGTCAAAATTTGGGCGATACCCTTTTCCTGTGGGATGAAACAGACTTAGCAGGATTCGCAGTTTGCCACTGTGGGGCCGGGAGTGAAGCCGGGAGCGATGTCTGTTATGTCAAGTTTGGAGCAGTGCGCCCCGGTGTCAAGGCCGGAGAACAGTTTGAACAGCTACTGGATTTATGTGAAGCCTATAGCTCGTCTCAAAAAATGTCGCGTCTTGTGGCTGGAGTCAATACCAGTCATGATGCAGCCTATACGCGGATGGTGGCTCGGCAATTTCGCACTGAAATCACTGGTGTAATCATGCACAAGCCCAATGATCCGGGTTACGGTCGAGCAGACGTTTTTGTATTAGACGACTGGCGGTAGATTCCCTTTGTTTGAGGTCATTTATTTGGAGTAAAGGGATTCCTCCCTAACGGCAAGAACTCATCTCAAGGATTAACTTAGCTTTGCAGTACACTCCAAAATCAGGCGTTGATTCATCACAGCATAGGGTTGAATTTCTAACGCTTTGTGGAAGGCTTTGATCGCATCACTGTAACGCCCTACACAGGCATAGCAGAGACCCAGCCCATGCCATGCCCCAAAATGAATGGGGTTAAGGCGCACAACTTCTTTGCAGTCGCTAATTGCCTTAAAATAGTTTCCCTGCATGTAATAGAGAACAGCGCGGCGGTTAAGGGCTTCAGCAAAATCTGGTTCGTACTGAATCAACTCATTCAAGAGTGCTTCTGCCCGATCGGGTTGTCCCGCTTCGAGAAACATCTGGCTGCGGCGCAAGATTTCCAGGCCGTATACCCCTTTCTGCTCAAACCAGAGTCTCCAGAGTTCTTCGGTAGCCCGATCGCGGGTATTTTCTTCAGGGCTTTTCAAGTCTTCTAGCAAGGCTTGAATCGAGGGGTCCATCATGCAGATAACAGGGAAAGTAACAACCAGTTATCTCCATTGTGTACTTTCATTGCAGCAAAATCCAGCAGTTTCTAAGAGACGGCAATGGATTGAGCTTCTGCCAGGTTATGGTGCAGCTTCTTCAAAATCGTGAGGGATTGCTGACTGCTCGGCTCGTTGCCCTGATTGCAGAACAGGCGGGCTGCTCGCATCAAATCCTCGATCGCATTTTCCAATTCTCCCAGGTCCGCTCGTGCTAACCCCCGGTTATTGTAGGCATTGGCAAAATCAGAGTTCAGACGAATTGCCATATTGAAATCTTCAATGGCTCCCGTTAAGTCCTTGAGTTTGGAACGAGCGGTTCCCCGGTTGTTGTAGGCATTGGCAAAATGGGGATTGAGGGTAATCGCCCGGTTAAAGTCTTCGATCGCCCCAGCATAATCCTTAAGTTTGGATCGTACCGTTCCTCGGTTGTTGTAGGCATTGGCAAAATTGGGGTTAATCTCAATCGCCCGACTGAAATCTGCTAGAGCAGCTTGCTTATTACCCTGTTTCTGATGAATAAAGCCTCGATTGTTGTAGGCATTGACAAATCCAGGATTGTGGCGGAGGGCTTCTGTATAGTCTGTCAGTGCGCCTTCATAGTCTTCTAAACTGGCTCGGACGGCTCCTCGATTGAAGTAGAGGGTATCGTCATGGGGATTAAGCCGAATCGCTTCTGTATAGTCAGTGATCGCCCCTGGCTTGTCCCCTAACCTTGAACGGATGAGAGCACGGTTATTGTAGGCAACATCATTGTTGGGGTCCAGGCGAATTGATTCTGTATAGTCCTCCTGAGCACCTGTGTAATCTCCCATTTTGGAGCGCAGCAAGCCCCGGTTATTGTAGGCCGATTCATCTAATGGATTGAGTCGTAGGGTCATGGAGTAATCTTCTACAGCGCCCTGCCGATCGCCCAGATCCGATCGAGTCCCCGCCCGATTGAAATAAATGGTGGGATTGGCAGGTTCCAGATCAAGCGCCTGATCAAAATCTTCCAGGGCGCGTTCCCGACCTCCCAAATTATAAAAAGCCAAGCCACGGTTATTGTAGGCACTGGCATTCATCGGATCAAACCGTAGCCCATGACTATAATCTGAGATCACACCATGAATATCATCCAGTTCATACCGGACTGCCGCCCGCATAAAATAGAACTCCGCATCACTGGAAGGGGGATCGGGCTGTTCAAACTTGTGAATCCACTCTCGAATCGTGTCATCGTCATCCGTCAGGATAGAAGGGAGGGTTTCAGTGGAGTCGGGGGCCACTTCGGGAATCAAAACCGCAAAGCGACGATCGCAAATGAGCAACTGATCCCGGTGGGCCATTGGGCACAGGTGGCAATGGTTCGGGTCTGTTTTTGCCAGTTGTTTGAAATGCCGCAGAACACTGTAAAGCGAGGCGGACTGGTTCATGTCAGGATACCAGCGATGGTTAATCCGCCGGAAGAAATGGCTGTTCTGAATAAAGCCTGACAGACTCCAGCCAATTTCCAGTTTCACTCCGCGACTGAGGAGGTCATCAAATTGTTCAAATAAATCGCTGTTGAGATGGCATTGCTCCAACAAAGCACTCGTTAAAATGAGCCGATCGGTGGCAGTTTCAAGTGCCTCGATCAGGAGATTTTGCGGATCGATGGGGTCTGCCTGAGCAGGAGGCAGGGCGGCAACGGCGGGGATGACAGGTTCCAAAACAATCTCTTCATCTTCATCTGCGATCTCAGGATCGATCGGTGGCAACTCCTGAAAAGCTGTGATGTTTTGCGAGAGGGTGACGTACTCCAGGGGTTCATCGTTATGGAGGAACCCATTATGAGCCACAATGTCCCCCGATGACACAGTTTCATCCAGAATGACTTCCTCTGGAATGACGGGTTGGGGAGGCTGCTCTTCAGGCAGAAATGGGGGCTGAACAGATTGTTCTAGGGACGACAGTTCTAATTCGTTCAACCGATGGGTCAGAGCTTCAATTTCAGTAGAGATGGATTGAGATTGAACGGCCTGTTCTATCGACAGTTCCAGTTCGTTCAGGCGATGGGTCAGGATGGTTATCTGAGTCCGAATTTCTTCCGCCGCTGACTCCAGAGAGTTGTCCACCTGAAATTCGATCGCAGGGAAAGAATTCCCCTCCTGAACCGAGTCTTGAAGCGCATTCAGGTGTTGACGCAATTCAGAAATCGTTCCCTGTAAAGTTAAGAATTCCTGACGGAGGGAAGCCATTGCTGGGGCTTGCCCTTCCATCTGATGCGCGAGCATTTGCAGACTAACCAACGCTTGCTTCAGGGACACAATCTGTTCCTGAAGATCATCGGTGTAGGTCACGATCATCTCCTGACACTCATGACGAATCTCAGTCAGATGCTCTTGCGCCACTGTACTTCTCAGTTGCTCTTGCAATTCCATCACGCGACGGGCGGTTTTTGCCAATGCCCGCCGGAGTTCTTCGATTAAGCCTGGTTCAGAGCGGTTACTAAACTCCATGCTAAAGGTCTTCATTTGCTGCTGGAGATCAGCAACCGTTGTTCTAACG
>JANRKG010000023.1:0-4870 GCA_033763635.1 Leptolyngbyaceae cyanobacterium bins.59 | reverse complement strand
GCGGAATGCGCACAACTTCCCGCTTGACCTGGCTGCTGGTGAAGCTGCGCCTGTGGCTCTGCAAGCTCCTGCCATTCATGGTTAATTGACCCAAGCACTCCTCTGAGTGTTGGAAAAGCGCTCCCTGCGGGGGCGCTTTTTTCGTGTCCTGGTTTGGAGAAGAAGGCTTCTGCAAACTCGCTATAGAATAGAAAGAAGCACTCGGAGGTACTCCAACGGTTTACACACGCCCTTTAGCTCGTTTAATTGAGCAACTACAGCGATTACCAGGGGTTGGGCCAAAAACAGCCCAGCGGCTTGCACTACACATTTTGAAACGCCCAGAAGCTGACGTTCAAGCCCTAGCTCAGGCTTTAATAGACGCAAAACAGCAGGTGGGGCTTTGCTCCATCTGTTTCCACCTGTCCGCTGAACCCGTTTGTGAAGTCTGTCGTGCTTCTAATCGGGACAATGAAACTTTGTGTGTTGTATCCGATTCCCGCGATGTCATTGCGATCGAAAAAACGCGGGAATATCGGGGAAAATATCACGTTCTGGGAGGTCTAATTTCCCCAATGGATGGGGTCGGGCCTGATCAACTTCACATCCAACCCCTGATCCGTCGGGTCAATAAACAAAATATTCAGGAAGTCATTTTGGCAATTGCACCGAGTGTGGAGGGAGAAACCACCACACTTTATCTAGGGCAACTTCTAAAACCCTTCACCCGGGTTACTCGAATTGCATTTGGGCTACCAATGGGGGGAGATTTGGAGTATGCAGACGAGGTGACGCTGGCAAGAGCGTTGGAGGGAAGACGAGAAATGGACTAGGAAAATGCTCTTAGGACAATGCTTTCAGATTGAATTCCAACACCAATTTCTACTTCAACTTTTGTTTGACAACGTTTACCAGTTGAGCCATCTGCTTCTTCAACATATCAATTTCAGCCTGCATTCTGTCAATTCTCGCATTCAGTGCTTGAGCATCTGCGCCACCCTCAGCCGTCGGAGCCGGAGCCATGTCTTTTTGCTGAATTGCGGTACGTTGAACCTTGAGTTCCTTCGCCTTTGCCTTTTGCATGGCTAGCTTAATGGCCTCAATGAGTTGCTTTTGCTCAAAAGGCTTTTCAATAAACTCAAAGTCTTCGAAAGGTTCGGAAATCTTTTCCGTGACTTCTTCTTTACGACCTGACATCACAACCAGGGGAATGGTTTGCAATTCACTTTCCCCTTGAATATGCTGAAACACCTCCCAACCACTCATCCGGGGTAACAGGAAGTCCAACATAATAAGATTGGGCCGTTCCTGGCGTACTAAATTCAGCCCCTCCAGGCCATCTTTAGCTTCCAAGACTTCAAAGTTGCCTTTGGGCAACATATCCCGCACACGGGACCGGATTACTTTACTGTCATCAATGACCAGGATTTTGTGACTTGCCACGGCTGACTCCTCTAGTGGTAACGGCTGGATGATTTGAGAGGTAAAGCTTGTTTGATATTACTGTCTAATCCTGATAAACCATCTTAATTCTGGTGAACGGTATTTTAGTGAACTTAACGTGAGTAAATGATATTGCTTGCTGATTGACTAAGCATAGTCTGGTTGATTCAACCTGAATCAGGCAAATCCCCATAAAATTTTAGGTGCTCATAAGATATTAGATGGGCAAGCGGCAAAAAGGCCAAAAAATTTGGGTTCAAGTTCAAGGCAATCAAGAGGCAGAGTATTCACTGATGAGAGATTACCTAAGATTTATCTCTGTAGGCTACATTTTAGAATTCCCACATCTTTTGAGTTCTCACTTCTAGATTTCTAAATCTATCTTTTAAATTCTTCTAAGAAAGAATTCAAGAAATTCTGTTGTTGAAAGACTCATAATTTATAATTTTTCCACTCAAACTTCCAAAATATTTGCAATTTATATTTAATTGTATATCTATATTTATTTCTAAATATTTTACACCCGTATTCTTTACCAGTTTTTTGTTTGTATTCTTTATTTGTAGTCTTTGCTTGAATTCTATTCTGTAGCTTAGTGAAACCTATTCAATTCATCTTTGCAAAATTAGATTTTTTGATCGGCTGCATTAAGAATAGCTTAACACTCCTCTGAATATGCCATATGCACTGGACCGGATGGATATCAGTAACAAATTTACTAATTCTAAAAAATGACTGTTTGTAACTGTTTGAATTCTTCAATCCCTAAGTTCTGGTTTGCAAGTCCGGCTTGCATTAGACTAAGAACAAGAAATGTAAATTTATTTTTCAATTTAAGGTATGAGTCGGAACGCTCCAGAACGGTCTGCAAGGGGAAAACAGGCAGAGATTGAAGCAGTCCCAAGCTGGTTGCGGAAACCTATCGGCAGGGCCAGTGAAATCTCAACAGTCCAGCAGATTATTAAGCAACGCCAAATTCATACCATCTGTGAAGAGGGACGCTGCCCCAATCGAGGAGAGTGTTACGCGCAGAAAACGGCTACGTTCCTATTAATGGGGCCGACCTGCACCCGATCCTGTGCTTTTTGTCAGGTGGATAAGGGCCATGCACCGATGTCGTTAGACCTGGAAGAACCGCGTAAAGTCGCCGAGGCTGTGCAACTTTTGGGGCTGCAATATGTAGTACTCACCTCCGTTGCACGGGATGATTTGCCGGATCAAGGGGCAGGGTGGTTTGCTCGAACCATGCAAGCGATTCGGGAAACAACGCCCCATACGCAGATTGAGGTCCTAACCCCAGATTTTTGGGGAGGGCATCGGGCTGACCTATCCGATCGCACTCCAGCAGAACGGCAACGCCAGCGGATTGAAACCGTCGTCCGAGAACGTCCTGCTTGCTACAACCATAATATTGAAACGGTGCAAAGACTTCAGGATCGGGTCAGACGGGGAGCCAAGTACGATCGTTCTCTTCAGGTGCTTCAGTGGGTCAAAGAGATGGATTCCACGATCCCCACCAAGTCAGGATTGATGTTGGGGCATGGGGAAAACCGGGAGGAAATTCTCGAAGCCATGACCGATCTCCGAGCGGTGGGATGTGATCGTCTCACCCTGGGGCAGTATATGCGTCCATCCCTCGAACACTTACCAGTTTGCAAATATTGGACCCCAGAGGAATTTGAGGAATTGGGGGCTGTTGCCCGCTCAATGGGATTTGCTCAAGTCCGCTCTGGGCCTCTCGTCCGTAGCTCCTACCACGCGGGAGCGAGCGATCCCTGAGGCAAAAATCTCTCTAGTTGGCTGCTAGTGTTCCGTCAGGAAAATTTTGACGGGTCGAAGACCCGCAAAATTTAACCCCAATCAATAACCTGAATTTTGGCTACCCGTCAATCATTAATTGACTGAACACTAGTGGGAGGAATTAATTTTTTGTATTTTTCATTCAGCCTATTCATTAGGAGCTGAATCAATGGCTACTCAAACTAAAACGCCCGTTCATAAAGGGGCGGTTACGAAATCGAGTAAACCTCCTTATCCCTTCCGTACAATTACTGCATTGGTATTACTAGCGGGCAACTTTCTGGTTGCCGGGATTTATTTTCATGTGATTAATCCTCAATTCTCTAAAAGTCATTAATTTTGTAGAGACGTTCCTCTGGAATGTCTCTATGCATAAAGAATATTAATCGTGTTTTGGAATTCTAAGGGAAATCCGTACCTGGTTGATTCGACAGACCCTGAACGAGATGCTTATGCTGGTAGTAGGGGTGACGTAACGAATTAAACGCCCCTCACCGAAATGTGGTTCATTTGAGGCGATCGGAATCTCATGCAAGCGGGTTGGCGAGTCGGCACTATCTTCGGCATTCCTTTCTACATTAATCCTTCCTGGATTTTTGTACTCTTCTTTCTCACCCTTGTTTACGGTCAGAATTGGCAACAACTTTACCCAGAATGGGGACCGATTCTGATCTGGGGAGGGGGTTTATTGGTCACCCTTCTGTTGTTTACTTCCTTGCTACTTCACGAGTTAGGTCATAGCATGGTGGCCCGGTTTCAAGGGATTACAGTCAATTCCATTACCCTCTTCCTATTCGGTGGTGTTGCTTCCATCGAAAAAGAAGCGACGACCCCCGGAAAAGCCTTTCAAGTGGCGATCGCAGGACCCGCTGTGAGCCTGACGCTGTTCGGCGTACTCACAGGACTTTCTTTTTTGTTTCCAGAAACCAACCCCTTCACGATTTTGACGCGCGAACTAGCCCAGATCAACCTGATTCTTGCCATTTTTAACTTGATACCTGGCCTACCGTTGGATGGGGGTCAGATTCTAAAGGCAGCCATCTGGAAGGTGACGGGCGACCGCTTTCAGGGCACTCGCTGGGCAGCGCGAGCAGGGCAATTCATTGGGGGGTTGGCGATCGTTTTAGGATTGACAGCCCTTGTACTTTTGAGAGCTTCGGGCGGTCTCTGGATGGCGTTAATTGGTTGGTTTGTGATTCGGAATGCTAGCCTGTACGATCGCCTCACAACGATGCAGGAAGTGCTGCTGAAAGTGCGGGCGGTGGATGCCATGACCCGCGAATTTCGAGTGGTGGATGCGGACCTCTCCATTCGTCGGTTTGCCGATGATTATCTGTTACAAGAATCGGCTCTGCCTCCGGCCTACTTTGCCGCCTCCGATGGTCGCTATCGCGGATTGGTCAATAGTGCAGATATTAGCCAGGTAGAGCGGAGCCAGTGGGAAACCCAAACCCTCTGGGCTATCCTGCAACCCTTAGACCAAGTTGTGAGTGTGGCAGAAAATACGCCGATCGTGGAAGTTATTAATCAGATCGAAGCCCATGAGTTGAAACGAATTACCGTGTTGTCTCCGGCGGGAACGGTTTCTGGGGTCATCGATCGGGGGGATATTGTGCGAGTTGTCACTAAATCATTGAACATGCCCATT
>JANRKG010000022.1:0-9302 GCA_033763635.1 Leptolyngbyaceae cyanobacterium bins.59 | reverse complement strand
CCTCCACTTCCACCAGCACTGCCTTCAAGAGGTGCTGAAAACAGGCCGTCCGATCGTCACCCTCGAACCCGCTGCCAACCGTTCGACCCGCAGCCTGTTTCTCATGACTCCCGTGAAGAACGAAACAAATGGGCGAACGATCGCAGTCTTGCGGGGGCAGTTCGTGACCGCTTCCTTAGAAGCTACCTTGCGCGACTATGACGAACAGGGGAGTCAATATTACTTGGTTGGGCCAGAGGGCCGCATCTTTGTTACATCAAAACCAGATGCCCTGAATCAAGCGGCTTCTGATTATTTCAGTAACTATACTCAGTTGCGATCCAACCAGCGGACGATCGTACAGCCGGGTGTTGTCTTGCCCGAAAAAAGCCAGCAGGTGATTGGCTATAGCCCTGTTCCTGCCACGAAAGACCTGACTCGACAACCCTGGGATGTCGTTCTAACAACGGACAAAGCCACCAGTTTACTTCCCCAGCAAAAACTTCAGGTGGTTTTAGGGGGGGGTGCGATACTCTCAATTCTGGTAATGGGTGCCCTGGCCGCCCTGATGGCAGGGCGGGTCACTCGTCCGATCCTGGCGGCGGCCCAGGTGGTTGAGAGTCTGGGACAGGGGGATCTGGATTCCCGAATTGAGGTAGAAGGGAACGATGAGATCGCAAAACTGGGAGCCAACATTAACCTCATGGCTGATCAGATCCAAACCCTTTTGCAGGAACAAAAGGTGGAAGCTGAACGGGTTCAGTTACTTTCCAATCTCACGTTACGGATTCGAGAGGTGTTACAACCGGAAGTGATTGTAGAAACGGCGGTGCAGGAGATCCAACAGGCGTTGGGGTTCGATCGCGTCGCAGTCTATGCCCTCGATCCGGACTCAACCGGGATTCAGGTAATTGCTGAAGCATTTGGCGCAAGGGGACGATCGATTTTGGGAACTCGGCTCACTGATCCGGCCATTCTAGAGCTTTACCAATCTCCGTTACAGTTTGGCAGTACCTCGATCGTGCCTGATATTTACCGGGAGGGACTCTCAGAAGCCTGTATGCGAGTTTTGCATTCCCTGGCCGTGTGGGCTGAATTGGTTGCCCCCATTCAAGTGGGTTCCCAGGTCTTTGGCTTACTGGTTGCCCACCAGTGCAGTGAACCCTATTTCTGGCAAACCCCAGAGGTTAGCATTTTCAGCCAACTGGCAACCCAAATTGGGCTGGCCCTGGATCAGGCCAGTCTGCTGGACCAGTTAGACAAAGCCCGTCAACAGGCTGAAAGCTCCTCCCGTGAGCAGCAGGAACAGAAAGAGCGACTCCAGATGCAACTGGTGGAGTTGCTGACCAATATTGAGGAAGCGTCCCGTGGCGACCTGACGGTTCGGGCGGATGTCACCGTCGGGGAAATTGGCACCGTTGCCGATTTCTTCAATGCCATTATTGAAAGCTCGCGCCAGATTGTTACCCAGGTGAAAAAGGCAGCGGCCCAGGTGAATGTGTCGATCGGGCAGAACGAGGGAGCGATCCGCCAATTGGCTGATGAAGCCCTCCTGCAAGCCGAGGAAATCACCCGCACCCTGGACTCTGTTGAGCAGATGGCCCATTCGGTGCAAGCCGTAGCCGATAATGCGCGACGGGCGGCGGAAGTGGCCCGTGAAGCTTCCCATACGGCGGAAGTAGGCGGGGCAGCAATGGACCGCACCGTTGAAAGCATTCTTAACCTGCGGGAAACGGTGGCAGAAACGGCGAAAAAGGTAAAACGGCTGGGGGAATCCTCCCAACAAATTTCTCGGGTGGTGTCCATCATTAACCAGATTGCGTTGCAAACCAACCTGCTTGCCATCAACGCCAGTATTGAGGCGGCCCGCGCAGGAGAAGAAGGACGGGGCTTCGCGGTGGTTGCCGAAGAAGTCGGACAACTGGCGGCCCAATCCGCAGCCGCCACCCGCGAAATTGAACAGATCGTGGAAACGATTCAGCGGGAAACGGGCGAGGTGGTGAATGCGATGGAACTGGGGACGGCCCAGGTGGTCGAGGGAACCCGTCTGGTGGAAGCGGCAAAAACCAGCCTGGGACAAATTCTGGACGTGTCCCGGGAGATCGATCGCCTTGTTCAATCCATTTCCAGTGCCACCGTTTCCCAGGCCCAGACCTCCGAAACAGTCGCGATGGTGATGAAGGCGATCGCCCAGGTTTCAGAACGCACCTCCTTTTCCTCTCGCCAGGTCTCTAGTGCGCTTCAGGAAACCGTCACAGTTGCCCGTCAATTGCAAGACTCTGTGGGTGTTTTCAAAGTTGGTGTCTAATTCCTCTGCCCCCCACCTGCCGAGATATGGATAAGGAACAGGAAATTCGGTTGCAGTTTCTCGAAGAAGCCCAGGAGTATCTGGGGACGATCGAGACTGTGTTTCTGAACGTGGCAAATCTGAAGGAACCTGAACAACTGAATGCAATGTTGCGGGCCGCCCACTCCATTAAGGGAGGGGCGGCGATGATGGGCTATGCCGCTCTGAGTCAGCTTGCCCATCGGTTTGAAGACTTCTGTAAGGTGATCAAGGTCCGATACACCAGCAGTCTGATGGATACGGACCTGGAAAGCCTCCTCCTTAATGCGGTAGATGGCATGAACCAGGTGGTCGCCTTGTATCGCAAAGGGCAGGAACCGGATGGGGCATGGTTGGGCCGAGGCGTGGGATTGGTGTTCGATCGCATCCATGAGCGATTAGGCGATCCCCAGGCGGAGGACGATGCAGCCCTGCTGATGGAAGAAACGGGACAGGACATGGTGGCCCTGTTGTTTGAAAGTGGGGTAGACGGTGGGTTGCAACGCCTGGAAAGCATTTTGGCAACTCCGGGACAACCCTGCTTATTGGAGGAATCGCTGATTCTGGCTCAAGAGTTGGGCGGACTGGGGGAAATGTTGCAACTCCAGGGATTTGTCGCCCTCTGTGCCGACATTGCCCACCAGTTGCAACGCACTCCCGATCAAGCAGAAACCATTGCTCGGCAGGCGCTTCATTCCTGGCGAGAGTGCCAATCTCTCGTCCTGGCGGGCCAACTCCATTGCCTTCCCGATCGTCTCGTCCTGCCAGAATCCCCCCCTGATCTCACTGTTTTTTCCCTGGGTGACACCTGGACTGGCCCTTCCGCTCTGACTTCTCCAACCGATGATTTGGAGGAGATGATCCTGCAATTAACGGGCCATTCTCTGCCAGAAACAGAAGATTCTTTCGATCTGCGGGATTTACTGCACGAGGATGAATTCGGGCTAGATCCCTTAGATTTACTCGCCGACGATGATGACGATCTGGACACGCTCATCGATCATCTGGACACCCTCACGATTCCCAATCCCCAGTTATCCCTCCGTGAGACCCCCGAACCCCTCCCCCCGAATCCCCAATCTCCTGCCCCAACCCCCCAACCGCCCCCTCCTGACTTTCTCCCGCCCCGGAAAACCGCCGCTTCTTCTGAGTCTCAAGATTTTCGAGAAAGCACCGTGCGGGTTGCAGTCCGTCAACTTGACCAGTTGAATGACCTGTTTGGAGAGTTAACGATCGAACGTAATGGTCTAAGCCTCCATCTGGGTCGCTTGCAGCAGTTGATGGGTGCCCTGGCTCAGCGTGTGCGAACCCTGGAGCAGGCGAATACCCGTCTGCGAACAGAATATGACCGGATCACAGTTCAGTCGGAGCGATCAACGCCCCAGGTCATGGCGAATGGGGCACGATTCATCCAGCCCCTCATTCCATCTCCGTCGATCACAGAAAAGGGATCAGCCCCTACAGTTCCCAGTCTCATCTATCAATTTGATGCGTTGGAATTGGATCGTTACAGCGACCTGAATTTGTTGTCTCAGGAAGTCATGGAGACGATCGTGCAGGTGCAGGAAGTGACCAGTGACTTGCAACTCACGTTGGAAGATGCGGGTCGGGCCAACCATCACCTCAACCGCACTGCGAAAGAGATGCAGGTCCGCCTGACCCAGGCCCGCATGCGCCCCCTCTCAGATATTCTGAATCGCTTTCCCCGCGCCCTGCGAGAGATGGCGGTGCAGTATGGGAAACGGGTGGAACTGAAGATTTACGGGGGGAATACCCTGGTCGATCGCAAAGTGTTAGAAGCCCTGAGCGATCCCCTGATGCACCTGCTTCGTAACTGCTTTGATCACGGTATTGAGTCGCCGGATGTTCGCAAAGCGGCCCAGAAGCCAGAGCAGGGGACGATCGAAATCCGGGCGGCCCACCGAGGAAATCAAACGATCGTGATCTTGCGGGATGATGGTCGGGGCATCAATGTGGAAAAGATCAAAGCCAGTGCCCTGCGAAAAGGATTTGATTCGGCCCAACTTGAAACCGCCACTGAGCAGGAACTTTTAAACCTGATCTTCGAACCGGGCTTTAGCACGGTGGAACAGGTGACGGAACTATCGGGACGGGGGGTGGGGATGGACGTGGTGCGGGCGAACCTGAAGCGAGTTCGGGGGGATATTCGCATTGACACTCAACCCGGCCAGGGGACTGCGTTTACCCTCAGCGTTCCCCTTACCCTGTCTGTCATTCGCGTACTTTTAGTAGAAAGTGGTGGGATGCTCCTTGCATTTCCCAAAGATGCGATCGAAGAAGTGTTACTGCCAACCGTCCACCAACTTGTGATTGAGGAAGGACAACCCTGGTTGCAACTAGAGGATGAAAGGCTACCCCTCCTCAATTTGCGGCAATGGCTCGCCTTTCAGGGACTCTTTCGGGCGGTGGAAATGTAGGGAACGCCGACGATCGCCACTCCGTTTGTGCTGGTGATCGAAGAGTCCAACCATTTTGCCGGAGTTCAGGTCGATCGGGGTTGGGGGGAACAGGAGGTCACGGTGCGGCAGGTGGAGGGAATGATCCCGCTACCAAGGGGATTTGCCGGATGTACCATCTTGGGAAATGGTCGGGTGGTGCCCCTGGTAGATGGGGCAATGCTGTTGCAACGGATTCGAGCCGCCCAGGAAACGGAGAATACCCAGGGGCGATCGACTGCGAAACCTGCCCTTGCTCCAGCAAGTGTTTCCCCCAAATTCACCGAACCCTCTCAACAAATTCCTACGGTGTTAGTGATTGATGATTCGGTGGTAGTGCGGCGGTTTTTGGCGTTGACGCTGGAGAAGGCAGGGTATCGGGTTGAACAGGCGAAGGATGGACAGGAGGCACTAGACAAGCTGCTGGGGGGCTTGAAGGTGCAAGCAATTACCTGTGATGTGGAAATGCCCCGTCTGGATGGCTATGGATTTTTGGAACGGCTCAAAGCAGAACCTCGCCTGAAGCATATTCCGGTTTCGATGATTACATCTCGTAGTGGACAAAAACACCGAGATCTCGCGATGAATTTAGGAGCCTCTGCCTATTTCTCCAAACCTTATCAGGAACAGGATTTACTGCAAACTTTGCGATCCCAGGTCTCCCATTCCAATGGAATTTAAGGGCTACTGCATATCCAAATCCTCTGTAATCCCCCCTGGGAGGGGCAGGAGTGAGTTCCGCTTTCGCAAAGTATCCTACATGCACCCCTAAGCCACCGTCTATCTTCGATTCTCTATGCCCCTTCGATCGCGCCGTGCAAAACAACAACTAGAACCCACTCGTCAATTTCTCACATTTCAAATCCGAGGCACTTCCTTTGCCCTGGCGATCGAATCAGTGCAGCGGGTGGTGCCCCTGGGAGAGGTCTTTCCTGATCCTGATCACCCCCAAATCCGCTTAACACGCTATCAAGACCAGACGATCCGGGTGCTGGATGGGGAACAACAGCTATTCGGCAAACGATCGCGGACTGTCAATACCCAAACCTTTTTACAAAAGTGGGAACTGCGGGATTCCCAGCAATATCTGCTGGTGCTGGAGGGACCGAACCAAACGTTATCAGGGTTGCCCATTACTCGCCAGCCTGGAGTGCGACGAATTCCCCTCTCCAAAATCGAGCCAGTAACCCAATCCCATCCTGGGCAGAACATCCCGTTGTTTGTACAGCAGATGTTTGAAACGGCAGAAGAGGAAACCATTTTCCTGATCGCTCTCGATCGCTTCTTGTCATAAGAGGCAAAAAGCAGAGGTTTAACGAGCTAAACCAATTGTGTCGTGAGTATCTCCCCTCTGCCTTCTGGGTCAAAAAGTGAGTATTCACCACAAATACAAAATTTGCAGAAACTTTAAACTCGCTCTTTTTTAGACCTGGCAAGAATTTTATTCACTGAAAAGCTGTTTCCTCCACCCAATTGCTTTACATAAGTTAATAATTTGCAATATTATGTGAATGGGTATATATCCTCAGCAAGGTTAAGACCCAACCCTTAATTCCGTTGACTCAATCTGTCAAGCACATTTGGCAGGAGTTGAGGGATCTGCTTACTCCCCGTAGCCTCCGCTAGTCGAATAAGCTCCTCCCCCGATTCGATTATCGATTCGAGAGCGCCTAGCCCCTCCGGTCTGACCTCCCTTCAATCGGTAGACCTCCTACTCAGATATCGCGACGGATTGTCTCAGCCCCTTTCACGCCTCTGGTGAAGATTCTCGTGTAGGCTCTGATAACAGGTTTTGACAATGAGTACGCAATTTCCTTGGTTAACCCTGATCACGCTGCTGCCTCTGGTGGCGGCGCTTCCCATTCCTCTGATTCCCGATAAGGGAGGGAAAACGGTTCGCTGGTACGCGCTTAGTGTGGGGATCATTGATCTGGCATTGATGGTATATGCCTTCTGGAATCATTACGTCATTTCCGATGCCAATTTCCAGTTTGTTGAAACCTACGCCTGGATTCCACAGATTTCGTTGCACTGGTCGGTTGCGATCGACGGTCTTTCGATGCCCCTGGTCGCCCTGACGGGTCTTGTGACAACCCTGGCAATCTTTGCATCCTGGCCGATTCAGAACAAGCCACGCCTGTTTTACTTCCTGATGCTCGTGATGTATACCGCCCAGATTGGGGTGTTCGTCGCTCAGGATTTTCTGATGTTCTTCCTGATGTGGGAACTGGAGTTGGTTCCGGTCTACCTGCTGATCTCAATTTGGGGAGGTCAGAAGCGGCTTTATGCAGCGACCAAGTTCATCCTGTACACCGCTGTTGGCTCCATCTTCATTCTGATTGCCGCCTTTGCAATGGCTTTCTACGGGGATACCTTCACCTTTGACATGGCAGCCCTGGCCCAGAAGGACTATTCTCTGCCTTTCCAATTAGTGATTTATGCTGCACTCCTCATCGCTTATGGAGTCAAGCTGCCTGTTTTTCCGCTCCACACCTGGCTACCCGATGCCCACAGTGAAGCTCCTGCTCCGGTTTCCATGTTGCTAGCGGGGGTCATGCTGAAGATGGGAGGCTATGCCCTGATTCGCATGAATGTTGGGATGTTGTCCGATGCTCACGTTTACTTTGCCCCCATCCTCGTCATTCTCGGTGTCGTCAACATCGTCTATGCGGCCCTCAATGCCTTTGCTCAGGGCAACCTGAAGCGCCGGATGGCCTACTCTTCGATCTCTCACATGGGTTTTGTGTTGATTGGAATCGCTTCCTTTACCGACCTGGGAATGAGTGGAGCAATGCTGCAAATGATTTCGCACGGTTTGATTGCAGCCGCCCTCTTCTTCCTGTCGGGAGTGACCTACGAACGAACCCATACCCTGGCAATGGCAGACATGGGAGGAATTGGCAAGAAGATGCCGATCGTCTTTGCCCTCTTTACCGCAGGTTCGATGGCTTCCCTGGCCCTTCCGGGCATGAGTGGATTTGTGGGTGAGTTGAGTGTCTTCCTGGGGTTGACCACCAGTGATGCCTACAGTTCAGGGTTCAAAGTGGTCATCACGCTCCTCTCTGCGGTTGGCTTGATTCTGACCCCGATTTACCTGCTCTCGATGCTGCGGGAGGTCTTCTATGGTCCTGAAAATTCAGAATTAGTTTCCCACACCGTTTTACGGGATGCGAAACCCCGTGAGGTCTTTATCACCGCTTGCCTCCTGCTACCGATCGTCGGAATTGGGTTATATCCCAAGCTCACGACCCAACTGTACGATGTGAAGACAGTCGCAATTGCTGCTGAAGCCCGCAACTCCCTTCCTCTAGTGGCCCAACAATCCCCAATAGAGTTGATTTCCCAGGCAATTCCTGCCCCTCGGATCGGTCGCTCCCAGTCAGCTCCGATGTTAGGAATCCTGGAAGGAACGATCGCCCGGTAGTCTAGTTCATAAAAATCTGGTTATCGGGCAACCCCTGTAGAGGTGCGGAATTTCGCGCCTCTCTTTTTTGCCTTCTGCTTTCTCAAGTTCGGTTTGGTCCTTGTTTTTGAATAGGAGAATGTAGCCCTCCCGCAACAGGGGCTGAGACATTTGGATTCGATTCCTGATCCCGAATCTCATCCATCGCAATTTGCCAGACGACCCGAAACGACTGGAACGAATCCAGGGAGATTTTCTCGTCTACAAGTGCCTGTACTGCATCGCTGAGAACCATCCGCAGTTCTCGTCGGGTTTCGGGGTTTTTTTCGGCATTCATCAAGTACACCACCCGTTCAATGTACTCATCTGCTTCATCCTTCTGGCCTTGAAGAAAGCGGGACTTGAGCCAGGAGAGGCTAGACCAGGTGAGTAATGAGAGGGACAGAATCAACCCCAGGAAGTCAGCATTTTCCTGGTAAAAGGGAGGTTTATCACGATCGTAAAATGTCTGGGCACCCGGATGAATGGGCAAGCCTGTGCCACTTCCAATCGTCGGCTGTGTGATGTAGCTGGCAAGAGGCATGGTTTTTACCAAATCCTGGCGACGTTCGTAGAGGATGGCTGTGATTTTTTGGACAACCTCTGGTTCTAAAGTTTGATTCGCCAGTAACAATCGCTGAACTGCAACAGTCGGGAGATCGGTTGCCGGGATCGGGGGGGTTCCCTGATAGGCTCCTTTGGGGATCGAGGCTGGGTCCAGGGCTGACTGTTTCAGCTTCATCGCAGATCCCTGCTCGATCCCGACGAGTCGCCCCCGGTATTTCTCGACTAATTCCCGCACCTGGTCATTGCCCGGTGCTCGCACACGGAAAACGGCATCTACTCGATTGGTGCGAAAGGCTTCATTCAATAAATCATCTGGCATGGCGGTATAGAGCGGGTCTTGGGAATTCAGGCCATAATGTTCTGCTAGAAACAGGAAGGACTTGTACTGTCCCCCCCCTTTCGGGGGCACCCCAACCCGTTTTCCCCGCAAATCCGCGACTTGGCGAATGCCCGATCGCTCCGTCACAATCAACTGAAACATATCAGGAAACAAATAGGAGACTAGCCGAGCGCTGGGAGGAGCCGGAATATC
>JANRKG010000021.1:0-6543 GCA_033763635.1 Leptolyngbyaceae cyanobacterium bins.59 | reverse complement strand
GGCTTCCTATCAGAAAGCCTTCGTCGTTGATCAGTAGGCAATATTCGCCGATAACTCCACAGACTCGCCCTTCAATGTCGCCGTCCTGGAAGAACCCACGCACCCGATCGCCTCTCTTAAAAGGGCAATCATCGGGAATGGGCAGTTCGCTGGGGGGCAGCTTCCCGACCAGGCGGGTCAACTCAGGAATCTTGTGCCGCTCTTCTGTACCATCCGGTAGGTGAACGGTAGCCCAGGTAAAACCAACGCGATCGGCAATGGCAAATTCACCTTTGGGAGTCAGCACCGGATCGCCCCAGAGCAACTCCGGCTCCTTCACTTCAATTTGTTCTGTCTCGGTTTTCATCACATTCCTCAATCAGTTCAAGTTCATTGGGTCGATAAAACTTCAAGCGCCCCGCTGTCGTGTCCCCCAGCGCCACTTCCACCAGGTTTTCGGGGTTGATGTGGAAGCTGCTGGGTTTATGGATTTTCAGCACCCTTCCGGGCTTGCCGTCTGGCAGCCTCACCCGATCGCCCTTCTTAAGGGAAGTAACAACCCGTAAAGGGGGAGCCATTCGCTCAATCAGTGCCGGGTTCCAGCTATCGACGCTCAAGGCGGTGTACCAGATCTGACAGGTGGGACATCCCACCGCATCCAGGCCGGGAATTTTGCCGGGGTGATCGCACAGCAACCGCAAGGGATAGTGCTTCCAGGACTGGTAGGACTGAAGCAGGTTCACTGAACCCGCTCCGGGCCGGATTGGGTCAGAACAATTCCCCAGGTGGGGCACTGATTGATCAGCGTTGCAGCCACCTCCGGCTCATCTCGCCACAACTGACGCAACTTCCACAACCGCATCTCATCGGTCTCGGTTTGCAAAAAGTTCAGGTGATACTGAGCGGCCTGGGAGACAGTAGTGCGACTGACGGCTTTTTGCTCCCGGCGCTGGGGTTCTGGCTCCGGCTTGTAGCCATTCCGGAGGGCGGTGACAAACAGACCAGAAGGATTGAGAACCCACCGCTTCGCCTTCTGCTGACGAACATAGGCTAGGGCGTTGCTGATCCGGACAGGCCACCAGCGATTCATCTCAGAACGCACAGTGCGGTTGTCCTCAATGCCCAGTTCAGAGAATTCCTGAGCCAGTTTTTCATTTGAAATTTGCGTTTCCGGCGCGGCGGAAGAAGGGTCTCCTAAGGGACTGGCTTTTGTAGACAATGCCGGATCTAGATCTGAATTAGACAGGGAATCTGACTTACCCTCTTCTGTCTTGATTACCTTCCCTTCAGCAACAGCAACGGGCATTGTTGTTGTCTGTGAAGTAGTCTCTGAATTAATAGAAGATGTGTTCAAAATGGGCAGATCCATCTGTTCATTTTGACTACTTCGATGTGTCCAAAATGAACACATCGACTCCTGTAAGGCTTTCAGGCGATCGTAGTCAATCGTGTACCAGTATCGCTGTCGGTATTGACGCTTCTCCCGCTTCTCAACTTTGACCACTCCCAGTTCTCGAAGATTCAGAAATGCCCGACGAACAGTGCTAACGCTAAACAGAACTTGCTCGGCCCACTGGGAATAGGAGTTGTAAATCCAGGCCACCCCATCAATGAGATGGGGGGCGCGGGTGAGCCAGTAGTGCAACTGCTGAAGGAGAAGGGCCTCTGAGCGGCCCAGAAAGTGAGCCAGTCTGGGAGGTAACAGAAGGGAACCTTCTTCAAGTGCGGTAGTCATACTTGTTCCCTCCGGCATAGGAGTAGAGTTGGACTCGCGGAAGCCCATCAGCCCTAATTTCGGTTTCTGCTTGCACCAGCACTTTTTGCCCGGTGTAGGCATCTACCCCCATTACCACCACGCGATCGATGTCCGTCAGCAGATACCAGGCGTAGCAGAGGCGATCGAGTAAGTGGCTGTTATAGGAATAGATAAGCTCTGGGGGAAATTCCCGATAGTCGATGAGTAAACAGGCGATCGAGTCGCGATCGGAGTGGTGAACCACTGCGACGTTTATTTCAGCCCGGTTCAGAAGGGAGAGCGTGTCGGGGAATTGCCTGAGGTAAAGCCCAAACTGGTGAACCGCTAGTTCTTGTATATTCTTGTTGTCGCCCTCAAGCCATTGCTTAAGGGCTGCCCGGAACTGGTCGTGCATCTTGCTACCCCGCTGCTGCACCATTGAGGACGATGGACGTGGGGGAAGTTCTGGGCTTTCCGAGATGGCCCAGGCTTTTTCTGACGCGCTCAGTGCTAACGCCCATCTCATTTGCAATTTCCCCTGGGGAAAGTCCCGCATCCCTCAGTCGCTCAATCTCGGCCTTCTCCTGTCGGGTGAATCCCTTTGGAGTGCCATCGGATTTTTGGGACTGTTCTGAAGTGGGTTGCAGAGTCTTGATGAGGGTCAGCAGTTTTTTGAAGCGATAGGCTTTGGCGCGGTAATCTTCTTCCAGTGCGCTGAGTTGGCCCTGGATCTGGGATTCAAAGAAGTTCAGTTCGTCAGGGCTGGCGGACAGGAGCCGCTCCATAACGTCTGGAAGGTCGGGGGCTTTGGGATCTGACATGACGGGTTCCTCTGGTTGGACGGAAATGGAAGGTTGGAAGTCAGGGGGCAGAGCCGCCCCCCAAACTTTTTTTGGGCGGCCCTTTGCCTGAGAAGGCAATCAGGGCAAAGGTAAGCAGTCCTGCCTCTGATTTGAGATAGGGTGACAGGCCGGACTTCAAGGCAGTTCTGGCAGCGACGGACGAAGGGGACGAGATCTGGGGTCATAGTCTGTCGTCCTTATCGTTTTCGGGAGGTTCATCTTCGGGCCAGAGCCAACAGATGAGGGCATAGAAGATTTGATAGAGGGACTCCCATAGCCACATACAGGCGGTGAAAGTCCCGATTAAGGTCAAGATGACCATCAGGTGGGTTCCTCTTCAAAGGTGGAGTTTTGCAATTCCCGGTGGATTTCCATCGCTTCTACCCAGGCCGAGAGGAATGCGATGCTGGGGCTGGGGTGAGCCGCTCTGCCGTAGGGGAATGGGTTGGATGGATGATAGATATCGACCTGGTACTGACCTTCGCGGAAGGCGATTTCGTGTTCAAAGCCCGATTCTTCGACGGTCGCGATGCAACTGGCGAGGCGATCGGCCCTGGTGGTCGGGGTGGACGGGTCGTACCAGGAGGAGAGCAGGGCTACGATGGGATTGCCGGAAATCGGATTGGTTGGAAACGGAACCGGATTAGTTGGAAACTCGGATAAGGTTACATTCATGGTTGTATTTGGTAATGGGTTGAGCGGCCCCTGCGTTATGCGGGGGCCTGTTTTTTGTGGAAGCTAAAAGGTTGATGTGTCAGGCGGGGTGGGGTGCCAAAGCTCTCCGTCCTGGGTCATTGCCCTGACCCCACCATTTCGGTGATTTGCTCTCTGGAAGCGGCTTTGAGTTCGTCAGTCGAATAGAACATCTCGTCCCAGGTTCCCTCGTCCTCTCCTTGGGGGATTTCGAGGTAGATGACGGAATACTCCCAGGTTGGCTCGTCATCAAGGATGTGCAAGCCCTTCCCGATGACGATGCCCGTGTGACCTTCGGGGGTGATGACCCAATCACCCATCTCAAAGGGGGATGGAGTTGGGGGAGAGGCGAGGGTTTCGAGGACTTGCTTAAATGTGAGGAAGTCCTCACGCGGCGAGGAATCCAATTGAGTGGAAATGGAATCCGACTGAACGGAAGCAGGGTGTTCTTCGACACTACTCCCTTCAGGGGATGGATTAGTTGGAAACGAAAACGCTAGCATCGGTTTATCCGTAATATGGTTGGACTACCCCGCGCCTTTGCGGGGTTTTGTTTTTCGAACGGTTGGACTAGGAAGCGACGGGTTCTTGGGCGGTGGGTTTAGCGAGGAGCTCTAGTTCGGCTTCAAGAACTTCGTCTTGTTCCGCCATTGCGCCGTCGTCGTCGAAGGGTTGAACGGTGTAGATCCAATCCCCGTTATTGTCCGGGTCGTCTGGATAGATGACACCGATGACCACGCCGGGGGTGCGATCTTCGAGGCAAACCGCGTCCCCGATGTTGAACCGGGCGGGGTTGTCGGCGATTCTTTTTCGTAAGTTGCGAATAGCCTTGCAGGATGCTTCGGACATAATGGGTCTCCTTTTATAAGTGGGTAATTAGTTACGGGTAATGGGGTTAGCGACCGCTGCCCCGGTGGGATGGGGTCATGGGTTAGTGAGATTGCTTTTCGAGAGCGCCGCTTCATTGAGTCGGCCTTCTAGCTCTTCCCATTCGCCCAAGATTCGCTCGTGCTCCGACCTGGCGTAGTGGGTCAACCACTCGAACAGGCCGTAAACGTCTTCGGTTGAGAGGTCTTCAATCTTGCCCTGTAAGTCTTGGGCGTAATCGCCCGTGCAACTGTTCAGGTAGTAGCCGAGGGGTTTTGACACGGGTTCTCCTTGTGTAAGTGGATGGGATGGGATGGGATGGGACCGGGCGATCGTGCCTGTATACCAGCCACAGGCCCACTGCGATGCAAGCGAAACCGCAGTGGTGACACGTCTCTTATCCGCTGGCTCGGCCCGGTGATTGGCTAAGTTGTTGACTGATTAGCAGACAATTCTCTTCTTCTCTCGATGCCCTCCAAAAGTTCAGAAGCGCTCATATCGAGAGCTTCTGTCGCTTTTCTTAAGGTACTTTCGGTTATGGACTGTCCCCTTGAAAGGTAGCGACTCCATTGGCTTTGATGCACTCCAGTTTTGTTCTGAAGCTCTACCAGAGGCATTTTCAGGAACACATCAACTTTGCTATTCATACTTGCCGGATTAGTCAATAAAAGTAGTGTAGTAGAGGTATCTTGAAATGACTAATCCGTCATTGAGATAAACGACAAAGATTTTTAGACTTGACTTATGAGTCAATTTTTGGAATGCTAGCTGAAATGTATCTACTGCCTCATGAGGCGCTGGATAAAACCATTGAGCAGTTCGGTATCGGAGCCACTGAGCTTGCTGGCAAGGCAGGCATAGATCCTACTGAACTAAGTAGATACAGGAACGGTCATAGAGACTGGGGTAGTAAGAAGTTATTTCAAGTCGTGAACTGCCTTAACTTGCAGCAGAGGGCATTCTTCTTCAGCCTTCTTCAGTCGGACTTGCCAGCCGGGGAGTGCAGGGTGAGTTAATGCGGAACAAGGCAAGTTAGCAATACTTCCGATTTCCCAAATCCAAGACGGTGAAAGCGTATGAAGCAACTCAAGAAAGCTGTATCCTTCTGGATTGCGGGAGCTTCAGTGCTTCCGATCCTTGGATTCAGTGAACTTCGCGCATCTGCTCAGGTGAGTAGTGCTGACTGCGCGACGTGGAATTCGGTAAGACCCCAAGTTGTGTCCCTTTATGGGGTTGCTCCAAATTTGCCTGAGCGCTTTCGGCAGGGATGTGTTTATGGTGTTCGGGCTGCATACACAACCTGGATTTATGTTTTTGAAAATGGTCGGGTGGGAAAGGTTGGATCGTCAGGCGATGTGCTGTTTTCTCACCCCATCATCCCAGCACTTGACACGAGCAGTATCAGCGATCATGCGGCATGGGAGGGGAAGGTGCTTCAGATCTTCAATGCCTGTGGCTCTTTAGGGACAGAGCGCTTCTGCGATCAGCATCCAGTTGATAGGCCCTACATCAATACCAGAACCAAAACGGCTTGCCTGAAAAGAGTTTGCGTTATTCTGTCCAAGTCGCCCGAACTGGAACTCTATCGACTCTGGTCCCTTGTGGAGAACTAGCTGAGGACAAGCTTTTGAGAGTGCATCTAGGGTTATGCTCGTTTCTGCCTATGAGTGGCTGTGTCCAGGTGCCCCCAAAGGCTCCCTCAGATAACCGATCGCCTCGCATCTGTCGCAGGGAATAAAGAGGGAGATGCTACAAGACCCAGAGAATCCTAGCCAATCATGGGAGCAAGAAGTTTTCGCACCTGATTTAGGCACTGCCAAGGCCATGTGTGAAGCGATAGCCCATAAGTATTCACTAACCGAGGTGGTCAACGTCTCTCAGGAAACAAAGGCACGCAACAAATCTGGCAATTTTCGCTTTATCTGTTGGTTTAAAGCTGAGGTAACGGAAGATGACGACAGCAGTAATTGAAGGACTGAAAACCATCCCCTCTATTCCGTCTAAGGGGTGGCGATATCTATCTATTAATCTGGCTCTGGTCAATGTAGAGCACGGTTTAAGTGCTGCAAAGAAGTTGGGATTCAGCCCTGAACTGGCTCAAATCAACTACCCAATGGGCAGCAGTGAGATTCACCTGCTTCTGTGGTCAGGGCCTATAGAAGATGCACCCAGCGATATGCACGATCGCATTGATGCGCTGGCTGACATGGTGGACAGCAATGCTATTCGATGCGTTAGCAGTCGCCATTGAGCGATCGAGCGTAGGTGTAGAGCCTGCTGATCTGATGCCCGATCGCCTCGCAGCCGTCGCAGAAAACAAGGCGGGGTAGCGTACCCCTATCAACCCACAACCCAGGAGAATCAAGTGTCAGTTGAACGATGGAACGATGAAATGCTTGACCAATTAGCCTCTTCAGTTGCCAATAC
>JANRKG010000020.1:0-3766 GCA_033763635.1 Leptolyngbyaceae cyanobacterium bins.59 | reverse complement strand
CACCGCCAGACAGGTATCATCCAACAACTCCTGCAATTGGGTCATTGACAGTAATAATGGATACAACGCCTCAAACAATTGCACATCCTTCCGCAACTCCTCCAGGTTGAACGACCTGGGTAAAAAGTCCGGGTTCTGAGTTGCCACCTCCAATGCCTTACTGACAAACGCTCGGCTCTTATCTCCCATCTTGGGTAACGCCTTCCGATCGTCTGGACTCAAATCCACTAGAAACGGTAGCTTTGCCTTAATCGTTGCCACTGCATCCATCACCGCATCCCGATCGGCCTGGGTCATCGTTGCACTGATTGAAGTATTTGTCATCGAAATAATCTCCTGTGAGAGCAAGTTGTTTTAGAGTGCCTGACCTACAAACTGTAACGAAACCGCAATTATTCTGGATCTCACCAAAGGGTAGAGCACGAGTATCGGTTAACACTTAGAAAAGATTATCGATGCTGTATCTACTATTTCTTGTTCCATCGGCAAAACCGGGGCGAAGTCCATGAACTTCACCTCGCTCATGGGCAACGTCATTGACCAGGGCTTGCTGTGCCAGAAAGCAGAAGCCACCGTGCAGGAGGCGATCGCAGCAATCAACCGGAGCCAGAAACCTGTGATTGCCGTCGCCAACACAATGGAAGCCTTTATCAAGCAGTTTGCGGAGGATCAGGGACTGGCTCCCGGTGATGCGATCAATATTTCGTTTGGGGATGTTCTGAGTCGTTATCTGGAGCGTTCCCGCGATGTCACAATCAAAGACCACGAAGGCAAGGCCATCCGACGACGGATGGGTGATGACGAGTTGGGTCCAGAGGCATTAGCGGCCTATGACCATGCAAGGGACCGAATCGAGGCAATCGATCTTTCTACCATTCCCCTCAGCTCGATCGACTACATCAAATGGCGACTGTCCCAGGAAGGGTATCGGATTAGGGAGATTACCGGACGGCAACATATCATCGATTACGACTCGACGGGAGAGCAGGGCTATGGTCGCCGTTCTGCGAAGGAAACCACACCCCAGGCGAAAGTAGAGGTGGTAGACCAGTTCAATCGGGGCGATCTGGACATTCTGGTACTGAACCGCTCTGGAGCCACCGGGATTAACCTTCATGCCTCTGAGAAGTTTGCAGACCAGCAACAACGGCATTTGATTGTCGCCCAGGCTGAACGGGACATCAACCAGGTGATGCAAATGCTGGGACGGGTGAATCGCTTTGGGCAGGTGGTGGAACCAGAGATCACTCTACTCATGAGTGATCTACCAGCAGAAAAGCGACTGGGAGCCATTCTTTCTAAGAAGATGGCGACGCTCAATGCCAATACCACTGCCGATCGCGATTCGGCTCTCTCGATCGCCAATGTGGTGGATTTCCTTAATCTCTATGGCGAAGAAGTAGTTAACGAAATCCTGGAGGACCGACTGGAACTGGAGGCGCAACTGGCCTACCCGTCCAAGGGGTTACAGGGAGACAGCGAAACCGAACTCATCAGTCGGGTCACAGGCCGTATTCCTTTGTTGTCTGTCAGGGAACAGGAAGATCTTTACCACCTGATCGAAACCGAAACGCTGGACCTGATCGCCCAGAAGCAGGCGATGGGGGAAAGCGTGCTGGAAGCCCAGCAACTGGATCTGGGTGCCCGGACGATCGCCCGAATGGAGGTCATTCCAGATGACTCGACGGTTTGCAATGAATTCACGGGGCCTGTCTACCTGGATGTGGTGGATGCCAAAATCCCCGTCAAACCCTTCTCCCAACTCGAAGTCATCAACATCGTCCGGGAACATCTGAACCTGGAGCCAGTGCAAGACCTCACCCAGCATGAATTCGATCGCATCGAGAAGGTTGCCAGGGAGCACAGTCAAACAGCAATTCACGAGCTTCGGCAGGCCGTGAATCAGCACCGAACTGAAGTTCTGAAAAGCAAAGACTTCGGCTATGACCAGAACAAGTTGACCGATCGCCTCAAGGAGCAGTTTGCCCATGTCAGTGGCATCCTTCGCACCTATCCCCCTGGTGGAACCGTGCGGGTAGTCTCGCCAGAAGGCAACATCACTTATGGTGTTGTGGCACGAGTCTGGCAGAAGGGGCACAATGGCAGTCCTGCCGCTCCTACCAACTGGCGGGCAGAGATTTTGACGGACAATCAGGCCCGTACCCTGACCATTCCCCTGACCCGCTTCAATCGGGGCAAGGAAGACCAGATCACGACCATCAGTCGGGAGGTCACCAACTGGGAAGGTCAGGACATTTATGCCGCCTTCGACCTGCGCCAGCAAACCGACCGCATGGAACGGCAGATTTTTCAGGGCAATTTGCTCAAGGCATACGAGAAATATCCCAACGGCAAGTTTGTTAACTTCACAGACGATCGCGGTCAGGTCTGTCAGGGACTCATTATGCCTGCCAGCTTCGACATTCAGGAATCCCTTCGTAGCCAACCCGTTGCCTTCCATGAACCCCATCAGGTCAAAGCCTTCTTGACGGAAATTACCCAGTTCCAGGGAGCCGTGAAGACCCTCGATGAAGTCCTGACCCTCAAAACTCAGGTAGCTGCAAGATTTGGCAGTTCAGGGGATGGATTTCTCCTGCAAACTCCCAAAACCGCAGAGGGCGATCGCTTCTCGCTCAACCAGGCCATCATTGCTGCTGCTGGCAGTGACTTTTATTCAGTCAGCGACCGGATGGAATTGCTTGTCCCGGCAGAACGTATGGATGCAGTCCTCCATATCCTGATGAAAGACCAGCAGCAAACCCTCGCAGCCTTTGACTTCAAGGAAAAAGCACGGGAGTTTCTGGGCATCCATTTGCCTGAGATGAAAGCAGTTCCCCAAGTTCAAGCCGTTCATTGCAAAGCAGAAGAACCTGCTGCGATCGAATCTCTTCCTCGTTCCGAAATCGCTCCTGTTTATCAGCAATCCGGGGGGGCGGAGAAGAACGTGGCGAAATTCCTGCACCAGTCAAGATTGACGGAAGCGGTGTTGGAAGGGGAGGACTTCCATTTGCGGATTGAGCATGAACCCTACATTCCCCTGGTCGTGGAGCGACACAACAACGCCCTCTTCCTGACCCACTACCTGGAACAAAACGGTGACCTGTTCATCGACGCGGAACTGGTCTTACGGGTTGACTCCAACGGACAGCTACACCTCCAGGAGACTGCCACTCAAGACCCCATTCGAGGCGGTGAATGTAGAGGATGCGATCGGGGCTTTGCCCAGCTATTTTCCCGCAACCTCCTGCAACAGGGCTTTGCCGAAGCTGCCCAGGCCCAGAGGCAACCTATCAAAGATTTTTTGGATGGTTCTCCGTCCCCCAATGACACACCTCATTCTTCCACCCCAACCATGCAAGACCCTAACACCACCCCACCCGAAGCCGTAGAACCGGGTTGTGAGGTCATTGAACAATCTACCCTGTTTTCCATGACCCAGTACGAATCCAATATTCCAGTTTCCTCTACCACCGGATTGGATCAGGCATGGGTCGCCTGGGAACACCAAGCCCACGAACCAGAACATCCAGAACCACAGCGATCGCCAGAGGTAGAACCCGTATCCACTCAAACTCTTCCACATTACTCCTCTGATTGGAAGCAATTAGCCGATCGCGTCCGGGACTTACCCCTGATAGACCTCGCCCAACAATTCGGACTGGAACAGGACCGCTCTGATAAAGCCAAGTGGCGCATGAATGGATTCTGTCTCAGCATCAACGGCTCCAAGTTCTTTGACCATTATGCCGACAAAGGTGGGGTCGGG
>JANRKG010000019.1:0-35554 GCA_033763635.1 Leptolyngbyaceae cyanobacterium bins.59 | reverse complement strand
GACTGCTGTAGAAACGATCGCACCCCCTTCCACCACCAACTGCCCGGTGTTAACCGTCAAACCTCCACCCGCGCCCCCACTGGTCACTTCTGAAAAGAATCCACCCGCTGCATTGGTCGGAGAAACGCCACTCAACTGAGTCAAGCCTGTTACATTTACCGTCAGGTTGCCCCCCGTCCCTGGCCCGCGCGTGGTTGTTGAGATCAGCGATCCATCTAGAAGTTGTAACTGATCCGCCTGAACGAAAACATCCTTTCCCACCGCTGCCCCAGTTGTTTCTGCCAGCACTCGTGAGAAGTCCTGAAGGACAATCTCCCGCCCTTGAAGTTGGATAGCCCCCCCTCCTGACCCTCTGGTATCCACCAATGCCCGCTGACTCAAGCGGAGGTTTCCCCGTTCGATGTCTCTGGGATAGGTCAGGCTCAACGAAGCATCTGCGATCGTCAGGTCGATCGCCCCAGGTTGTGCCAATCCCCCCAGTTCAATTTGGCCTCTGGGAGCCACCACCTGGCCCCCCTGTAAACTCACATCTCCACCAATTAACAGCAAGCTCCGGCCTTCCCGCAGACGTAGATTCCCCTGGCTTTGAATCTGGCTGCCCTTCTGCAATTGATTAAACAGAAAGGCAGAAGGTTGAACCGTCAGGGGAGCCGGAAGATCCGTTGGCAGGGCAGTAAATTGGCCCGTTTCCCCAAACCCGATCGCATCGGCAGTCGTCGCTACAAAAGAGCCGCGTACATTCAGGGTTGCCCTCGGCCCAAAGACAATTCCATTGGGATTGAGAACAAATAAATTGGCAGCCCCATTCACAGCAATCTGACCGTTAAAGGTTGAGGGATTTCCCCCCGTCACCCGCACTAAAATGTTGCTGACACCGGGATCGGTAAAGGAGAGAACACGACCCGTTGCCCCATTCAGTTCCAGAAAACTGTGAAACAGATTGATTCCTGCCTGAAAGCCCCCATTCACCCGATCGATCGCACCACTCGTCTGAAGGGTTGTCCCCAACGTCCCATCCGGGATCAACTGAGCCAGCGTGGACAGAGGCCAGAGCAGAGGCCAGAGACCACAGCAAGAAGAGGCAATCACTGCCAGCCAAATCCAATCAATCCCAGGACGCGATTTATTCATTCGCCTGATTTCCCTCCTGGGCACATTTCCCTTGCAGTCGGGGAGAGCTAATCGGAGAGGGGACAATGTAGATCGATCGCTGCCGAAAATCCCCTTCTGTGATGCGAGTCTTAATGCTCGTAATCGCTTGCAACGAGTCGGTAATCGTTTTTGGGCTGAGGTCCGCTGGAACGGGAATGACATTGGTAATGGTCTGCCCCCCGATGCCGATCGCCTCAATGGAGATCGTACCGTACAGCCGTTTCGCCTCCGCTGCGGTGCCAATTCCAATCAGAGAGGACAGAATACCCAGATTGAGATTCCCCTCCAGGCTATACACCTCAATCACAACCCGCACCCCCACCCCCCGAATATCCGTAGGCCAGAAATCCGCCGAAGCATCTGGAAGTTGGCGGTTGCTCCTAAAATACTCCTGCACTACAAATTCCTGCCGAGTGTTGGCATTCGCGAACCCCAACCCACCACTCCGCGATCGAGAACAAATCAGCGTATAGCGGGAGGTTTCATATTGCAGGGTTGTAAAAATGTTACTCGGCTCTAGTTCAGGATTCGGCTGGGAGTAGGCCAGAGGGACATCCCATCCTGGGCTACTCATGCTCAGAAGGGCTGCGATCGTACTGTGCCAGAACCGTCTCGCCATGACTCCAATCCCCCAGTGTCTACGGTGATTGTAGAGTTTTCCTGTAGAAAAGATAACTGAGCACGCCTGATTTGTTACGGACGATGATAGTTTCGCAAACGATCACCGATCGCCCGCCATTGCCGTCATGATCGCCTGCTGGCTGGCCTCTGCATAAATCCCCTTCAGGTACTCCATCACCGCTGCAACTTGGGCCGTGCTGCCCGGAGATTCGGTCTTTAAGGGCAACGGTCCCAGAGTATCCAACACCGTTTCACTGGTGGGGGGAGGGGCAATTACGACCAATGAGGGTTCCAATTGCGCGTCATAATTCCAGAACTGCTCTAATTTGAGCGGGGTTGCAGCCTGAACAGGGGATTGGTTTTGGGTTTCGGGTTCGATCGCCTCGCTGTCGCCGCTAGCACTCCGCATTTGTCGCAACGCAGTGATGATCTGTTCTTTCGTATGTCCCCGCAATTGGAACAGCACAAACGGATCTTCACTGAAACGATCGCCCAGCACATAGTACACTGCCCCAATATGTTTACAGGGATTGGCGGGATCGGGACAGGAACAACGGCTATGGATATCAAACTTTGTGAACGGGAAAAGGCTCAATCCATTTGCAGTAAAGACTTCTTCAATGTTTTGGGGCATTTCCCCCGCCAGAAGTTTCGCAGAAAAGATCGCCCGTTCTCCCATTGTTTCAATCACATAGCCCCATTGCTCAGGGGTAAACGGGTCTAACGAGAGGGAAACTTTGTAAGGTTCGGGGGCTGTCCCTTGCACACGGGCAGAGACTTTTGCACCATTAAATTCCAGGCTTAATACATGACCCTCCCGTGCATAGATGCGAGCACGTTCTAACCGTCTGCGCCAGCCGAAGGATTCCAAAACATCGATCCAACGCTGTGCCCACCATTCCCGCCCTGCCTGAGAGTCTCCCGATACCGCTTGATTCATTTGACTTGCGACTATTGTGTTGCTCTACTGATAATCGACCCGCTTCAAATTCTTCATGACCATGACCGCTCTCACCTCCACTGCCCCCTGGATTTACTTTGCAGGCCCCCTCTTTACCCAGGGAGAAGCCATTTTTAATGAGAGTCTGGCGAATCGCCTTCGAAGTCAAGGATATCAAATCTATCTACCCCAGGAAGCTTGTGCTGGAATTACGGACCCTCAAGCATTGTTTGCAACTTGTATGCGAGGGTTAGAGGGAGCCAGTGCGGTGCTTGTCATTTTAGATGGGCCAGATGCAGATTCTGGAAGTTGTTTTGAAATGGGGGTTGCTTACGCCAAGGAATTGCCGATCGTCGGTTTGCGAACGGATTTTCGGGGCAGTGGAGAGCACATGGGGCTGAATCTGATGTTGACCCATAGTTGTGTGCATTTGTTGATTAGCACTCTGGAGGAGCGATCGTCTACCGATCGGGTCACTTACCTGAGACCGGGGCAGGATGGGTTAGCGGAATTGTTGACAGTGTTGCGATCGATCCCCGGTGCGGAACGGGCGCGATCGGGGGATTGGGGTTGATGGTATGACAATTCTTGTTTTTGGTAGCCTCAACATGGATCTCATCGCCCAGACCAGTCGCTTTCCAATGGTGGGGGAAACGTTGATGGGGCGATCCTTTGCCACCCTTCCGGGAGGGAAGGGGGCGAACCAGGCGGTGGCGGTGGCGCGGTTGGGGGTGCCTGCCGTGATGGTGGGTCGCGTCGGCCCGGATGGGTTTGGGCGAGATTTGCTGGCGAGTTTGCAGATGGCAGGGGTGGATACGTCGGCGGTCAGGGTCGATGCATCTACTCATTCGGGGGTGGCGATGATTACAGTGGACGATCGCGCTGAAAACCACATTCTGGTCATCCCAGGAGCCAACGGACGGGTGGATGGGTCGGATGTGGAGCAGGTCAAAATCCGATTAGCGGGAGCCAGTGCCCTACTGCTGCAACTGGAAGTTCCCCTACCAGCGGTGCTGGCGGCGGCTCAGGCAGCACGATCGGCGGGAATTCCTGTAATTCTCGATCCGGCTCCAGCCCAGGCTGATTTGCCGCAGGAACTTTACGCCTGTGTGGATATTCTGACTCCCAACGAGGTTGAAGCGGCCCAACTGGTGGGCTTTCCGATCGAGGGGCCTCAAGCATGGACCCAGGCAGCAATGATGCTGCGTGATCGGGGAGTTGCAACGGTTCTGATCAAGTTGGGCGCTCAGGGGGTATTTTGTGCAACGGCAGGGGAGAACTTTTTTATTCCTGCGTTTCCCGTACATGCAGTTGATACGGTTGCAGCAGGAGATATCTTTAATGGGGGCTTGGCAGCAGGGCTGGCCCAGGGGAAGAGTTTGCGGCAAGCCGTAACTTGGGGAGTCGCTGCCGCTGCCCTTTCCGTCACCCGTCCCGGTGCCCAATCTTCCATGCCCGATCGCCCCACGTTTGAAGCCTTTCTTGCAGCGAAAAATATTACTTAATCTTCTCCCTGCCTTCCCCTCCATGCACTGCTCCATCCACCGTCCCAGTCCTTTCATCCAGGCCCATTCTGCCCACTTACTTCCCGATTGGTGCCTTCCAGTGGGATCGGTGCTGGTGGTATTGCAACGCTGCGAAGTGCCTTTACAGGAAACAAATGATATCACTGAGACGTGGAAAGATGAGTTGCGCGGTCACTTCATTCATCTGGCTCTTCCCATCGTGATGCAACTGGAGGCATGGAACCATCTCGCGGAAATTTTTGACCCCCGCACTGGCTTGCCCCTGCGTTCACGGTGCGGCCCCCTCCCCCTGGACGATGTGGCTGTCGTGCGATCGGTCCTACGCTATCCGACGCTGGATTGTGGGGGGTGTGAGGTGGTGTTACATCCTTGTTGGCAGACTGCGGTGTATCCTTCCGTGGTGTTGTCATCGGCCCACCCGATCGTGATGGAGGCAGTGGTGACGATGGCACAACTTCAATTTGGACAATGATGCTAATATGAGGCTCAAAAACAACCCTGGAATTGGAAATTAAGTGTTGAGCGATCGTCTTTTCCAGACTCTACCCATCCGGCAAGCCCGCTCGTTTCTTTGGGGTTGGCTGCTGCCCCTTGTGATCCTTCCAGTGCTGGCTTTCTCCCCAAAACTGCTAGCCCAGGACGTGAAGGGAGCAGAAGCCGCCTTTAACGAGGGGATTCAGTACATTCAACAGGGCAAGGTAAATGAAGCGACGGCAGCTTTTCAGCGGGCCAGCCAATTAAACCCGAAAATGGCGGCGGCTCACTACAATCTGGGACTCACCCTCCGGCAACAGGGGCAACTTCAACCTGCTGCAACCGCATTTTACCAGGCAACCCAGGTCGATCCTGAATTTGCCCTGGCCTATGCTAACCTGGGGGCCGCTTTATTGGAAGGAAACAACCTACCCCAGGCGATCGCCTATCTGCAACGGGCGATCGAACTGGACCCCAAATTGGCCCTGGCCCACTACAATCTGGGATTGGTGCATGAACAACAAGGGAGATGGGATCAGGCTGCGGCTTTATTTAAGCGGGCGATCGAGTTAACCCCGAAATCCCCTGAGGCCCACTATCATCTCGGTTATGTGTACCAGCGCCAGGGAAAATTACGCGAGGCGACCGCAGCACTTCAGGAATCCATCAAGCTCAATCCTAAATATGCAGAGGCCCATTACAGCATGGGATCGCTACTCTTTGACCAGGGTAATTTTGAGGGGGCGCTGGCTTCCTTCCGGCGATCGGCAGAGGCAAACTCAAACTATGCGAATGCCTATTATGGGGCAGGACTGGCGTTTTTGCGGTTAAATCGTCCGGCGGATGCCCGTCAAGTTTTGCAATATGCCAAAGATTTGTATATTCGCCAGGGAAACACAGCTTGGGCGAACCGCGCCGAACAACAGTTGCAACGAACCCAATCCTCATCCCGGTAAACACACAAGGGATACCAGTCCTTTCCCTTCTTTCCTCTGCCTTCTGCCTTGCCTTAACCGCTAGGCATCGCGATCTCAATCTTTCCCCTCATCCGGTTTTTGTACTTCTTCCTGAAAGCCCTTCAACGTTTTGCCCAGGGCTTTGCCAACTTCAGGAATCCGCTTGGGGCCAAATATCAGCACAGCAAGGGCAACAATAATGGCGACTTCGGGCCAACCCAATCCGAACATGCAAACCTCCGATCGTTGGTTTGGAAACTATCTGACACCCTACCGCATTTTCAACCTGAATCGCTCTTCTCTATCGCCGTCCCCATTGAGGATAGAAGCGGGACAGGCTAAAACGACTACTTTGTGAGTATTTCTCTTCTTTCTTCTGCCTTCTTCTTTCATTGGGTTAGGTTTGGTCGATCGGCAATCCCAGCCAATGGCTCAGTTCATTTGCCAGCCAATCTAGTTCCGCTTCTGTCAGGGTTCCAAATCCTTTGGGATCGTTGGTCAGGCCCAACCGATTCACCAGGTTAAACAAAATATTGCTGCCTAATTCGTACCGCTGGGTTTTGGCGAACAGAAGGATACGGGGATGAATCTTGGCCTCGTTCCCACCCGATGGCTTGATGTATTTGAGTTTGCTAACGGTTTTAACAGGGGCAGGTTTGAATCGATTGAACTTCCAACTAAAAAATTCGTAGATAAGGGTAATCTGCTGCTGATTAATCTTCAACCGAACGCGCCCAAACATCGTAAAGAGGACACATCCCAGAAGCCCGATGCTGATGGCCCAGAGGGGTAGGCTTAGAAGGGTTGCCACCACATTGGTCGCAAAAGGTCGCTGCAAGGCCCAGAGAGTTGCCATTAAGGAACTCAGGGTGAACATCCCAGCGATCGTTCCACAAACCTTCACCATCCGGCCTGTGTTTGCTGCTGGGATGAAGACTTCTAGAGAGGATGCCGCTTTGTGAAGCGTAACCCGACTCCCCATCGGTCTCCGAAACGTGACGGAGGGCTTGAAGCACCGGGGTTGGTTGCGATCGAGGGCTTCCAGGGCTTCCTGAGCAGAGGTGAGACGGTGTTCTAGTCCCGGTTCAGTGAGCCATTTCAACCAATCGGTAAAGGCGGGACTCAGAGTAACGACTTCCTCAAATTGAACCCGCAAGTTTTTGCGAGGCAGCTTGGCAGGATGGTTGCCTGTCAAAAGGGTAATGAGGGTCATTCCCAATCCATAGAGGTCTGATGCGGGAACGGCCCGCCCCCCAAATTGCTCTGGAGGCATGTAGCCATAGGTGCCAATGGACGTATCCCCAGAACTTCCCTGGGATGCTGAAACACTGACGGCCCCAAAATCAATCAAATAAATATGACCTAAAGGCTCCTGGGGGTCTTCGACCAGCAAAATATTGTCTGGTTTGAGATCGCGGTGAATGATGGGTGGCTGTAACCGATGCAGGTAATTTAAGACTTCGAGCAACTTACGAGCAATTTGCTTCGCCTCTGCTTCGGTAAAAATTCGCCCTGCCTGTAAGTATTTTTGTAGAGATTTACCAGGGATGTAAGTTTGAACCAGAGCAAGTGCTTGGCTATTCTGCAACGAGAGTTCAAAGCAGTCCAGATGTTCAGGAATCGCGGGATGGGAAACATGATGTAGCGTCCGGATTTCCCGTTCAAACATTCTGAGTTCATTCACCTCTAACTCAGAATTGAAGCAGACCAGCTTTAGCACAACCCATTGTTGAGTCGTCAGATCACGGGCCAGCAGAGTCATCCGCCGACTTCGTTTTGCCAACTGTCGTAATATTTCGTAACGATCGTTGAAAATCATTCTACCAAAATTGTCGGATTTTCTGGTAGATGCTCCCCCTTTTGTTGTCAGAAGTTCGGAAATTTCTAGCATGTTCAGGGAACCGCTGAATATAAAAGATCAAAAACAAAAAGCAAGTGTAGAAACTCATCACAGGCAGGGATTGTCGCCAAGCGAAATAGAGGAAAGGCAACCCAAAGCAGGTAATAAAATAACTTAGGGATTTACAAATTAATGAAGTACTTAATCAAGTACCAGTCACCCGATCGTGGCTTCGTTCAACCCTAAACCGTTTGCGAGGTGAGTGAAGTCGAAACCCGATCCCCAGGGATGTTATTTTGCTGTATGTTCCCTATCCCTATCCCCGTAGAACAGTTACTCCTGAGTATAGTTTGTTGCAGGAAAATAAAATTCCTGAAAAGGGATGATCTAACAAAGACTTTAAAGAGTGGGCAGAACTGTAAAAATTGACTAGATCCTGAAGGCGATAACAAGCACCTGATAAAGCTTAGACGAGAAAACAGCCAAAGTGATTGATAAAGCTAAGGCAAAAAGGCTTTGAGAAAGATAGGGCAAAAGAATGATTCAAAGCACTGTATGCTAGCTTACGGATTTGCAAAATACCTGCAAAATCAGTATTCGCTGGACTGAATTAGTCAATGAAGTTCTTTGACTAGATATTACATTTTTTGTCACTTTTATAACCGAATCTTAATAAAATATGGCAGTCACTTCTTCTGTTTCGATTCGTGAGCAGCAACATCCCCTGATTCGGGATTTGGCAAACCGGATTGAGTCCATTTGGCATGAATGCCTGGACCTATCTCCTTATCAGGTGCCGGATGAATTGGGATACGTGGAAGGGCGGCTGGAAGGGGAAAAGCTGACAATCGAAAACCATTGTTACCAAACCCCCCAATTCCGGAAACTGCACCTGGAATTAGCAAAGGTGGGAACTTCCCTCGATATTCTGCACTGTGTCATGTTTCCCCGCCCCAACTATGCCCTGCCGATGTTTGGCACAGACCTGGTAGGCGGACGCGGACAAATTAGTGCGGCGATCGTGGATTTGTCCCCCACCCGATCCGATCGGTCTTTGCCAGAGGGATATCAATCGCACCTTCAGGCACTTCCCGCATCGTCATTTTCCCAACCCCGTGACCTTCCAGACTGGGGGGATATCTTTTCTCCCTTCTGCCTGTTCATCCGCCCCGGTAGCCCAGAGGAAGAAGCTCTATTTCTAAAGCGAGTTTCTGAGTTTCTCACCCTTCACTGTCAACAAGCCGTTGCCACCCAATCCCTCTCTACCGAGCAAGTGGCAGAAAATTTAGCAGGACAACGGTATTATTGTACGAAGCAGCAGCAAAATGACAAGACTCGTCGGGTTCTGGAGAAAGCTTTTGGGGCAGAGTGGGCGGAACACTATATGACCACGATGCTGTTTGATGCTGTTTGACCTCAGGCGGAAACACCCATCGGCACCGAGGAAAGCCTGCCATCTTCCATGCTGATCAAGCGATCTGCCACATCTAAAATTCGGTTGTCGTGGGTTACGAGCAGAATGGTCGAACCCTGTTGCTTGGCAAGCTGCCGCATCACCTCCACCACATCCCGTCCTGATTTCTTGTCCAGGGCGGCAGTGGGTTCGTCCGCTAGCACGATTTTCGGTTCGCTGACCAGGGCACGGGCGATCGCCACCCGCTGTTTCTGTCCCCCTGAAAGTTGCTCTGGATAATAGTCAATTTGGTCTTTCAAGCCAACGGCTTCCAGCATTGCCGCCGCACGGCGATGGGCCACCTGGGAAGAAAGGTTGTGCAGTTCCAGGGACATTTGGACATTCTGGCGAGCGGTGAGGGAATTGAGTAAGTTGTGGGCCTGGAAGATATAGCCAATATTGCGCCGCACTTCCACCAGCAACTCCTGAGAAGCTTTCCGTAACTCGTTCCCTAACACCCGCATACTACCTTCCTGGGTGGAGCGTAATGCTCCGATTAAGGTGAGTAAAGTCGTTTTCCCGGACCCGGAAGGACCCGTCATAATCACAACTTCACCGGATCGAATCTGGGCTGTCACCTCAAACAAGATCTGTTTGCGAAGGTGGCCTGTTCCGTAATAGTGATTGACGTGATCAATGTCGATGAGGATATCTGACATGTTAGAAAATCTCCGCTGGATCGGCAGACTGAACTTTACGCACCGCGATCGTCCCTGAAATGACACACATCAACATTGCTAAGAAGAGGATCATCAAGGCGCGTCCGGGTCCCATCGCAATGGGCAGTTTTGTTGCAGTGCGAACCGTGTTGTAGAGCAAGGTAGAAATCACAACCCCCGGAATAAACCCTAATACCGCTAGAATCAGGGCTTCCTGAAACACAACCGACAGTAGATAACGATTGCGGTAGCCCATTGCTTTTAACGTGGCATATTCAGCCAGGTGATCGGTGACATCGGTGTAAAGAATCTGATAAACGATGATGGTGCCAACCATAAAGCCCATTGCGGTGCCAAAGGCAAAAATAAAACCGATCGTGGTACTGGTCTGCCAGTAGTATTTCTCAAAGGCTACAAACTCGGTTTTCGAGAGGGCGCACACGTCAGGCGGGAGGTATCCAGCCCCGATATTGCCTGCATTGCCTGTTAGCCGACAAAGGCATCGGGGCCAGTTTTGTTTCTCCTGATCGGTGGCATCGGCAAAGCAAGCACGGGCTTCGGGGGCAGGAGGTCCACCGAATCGTTGAATGAGTTGCCGCACCGGGTAAAGTGGGCCTTCGCCGATCGGAGCCGTCGGAGGGCGCATTTGGGTTAACACCTGATTCACATCAACGTTGGGTTCTAACTTGATCAAGCCAATATCGATCGTGCCCTTGCGTCGTCTACTGAAGATCCGCAGGAAGTTTAAGTCGCTGGTCAGGGCGTTGCCATCTGCGCCGAAGGAGGCTCCCAGGGCAAACAATCCTCCCACTGTCACCCGGCGATTAGATACTTCTGTTGTAACAGGGACTTTCGGCCCGTCTGCCCCGAAGAATTCCTGCTCTACAGAATCCAAATCGGCTACCGTTTTGACTCCGCAATCCTTGGTGATCTGTTCCATTTCCAGGTCGCTGAAGGACTTACCCCTGGCTCGTTCATGGAGACGGAACCAACAGGCGATCTGCCCAAATTCAGGCCGAGACTCGCGATCGAATAATAGAACATCCGAGAGTGTGATCTGGTCTAGATAGCGTTGGGTTTCTTCTAAGCGCTGGGGATTGTCTGCCAGTTGGGAAATGTCAAAAATTTGTTGTTCTGGATTCACCCCAATGACTAAGATGCTGCGGGTGTTTCGATCGGTTTGGGCAGGATTGGTCCAGATACCAAAGTCCAGGTAGATCGGGCTGAATGACTCTACACCGGGATAGCTGGCAGCCTGGTATAGACGGCGATCGGAGAAGTTGGTCATGGCGATCAGTGCCGTCGATTTGGGATTCAGGAGAAAAATATCTCCCTGCAAACTGCTATGGAAACGCACTGCGCTATCAAATAGGGCATCGCGGAACCCCAATTGCATGAACATCAGAATGACCGCAAAGGAAATTCCGGCGATCGCGACCAGGAGCCGGACCCGTTCACGCTTCAGTTGCAGCCATGCGAGAGGAATTGCAAAAAACATCATGGAAATGGGCGAACCTTAGACTGAATCAGGAGCGATCGAGACGCGGCAAAATTTTGACATTGACCTGAAGATTGGTCAGACCGGAAACAGGACGGCTATCTGCTAACCGAATGCGTACCTCTACCACTCGTGCATCTACATCCGCTGCTGGGTCAGTATTTAAGACATCTTTTTTGCGAATTTGAAGGGCAACCCGTTCGACAGTTCCAGTGAGTGGTTTATCGAGGGCGGCCCCGCTGATCAGGGCAGACTGTCCTTTCTTAATCCGTCCAATGTCTGTTTCATAGACCTCTGCGACGACAAACATGCGATCGGTCTTACCCAATTCCGCAATGCCATCGGTCCCGACCACCTCTCCGGTTTTGGCATGGACTTTCAGCACACGCCCGGTGATTGGCGATCGAACAGAGGTTTCATTCAATTCAGTCTGTGCCCGTTGCAAGTTCGCAAGGGCGACAGCGACCTGAGCTTCGGCTTGTTGAATGTCGGTCGGACGCACCTCGGAGACGCTGGCAAGGGTGGCCTGGGACTGCCGCAACTGCTCCTGAGCGCTGGCAGTGATCCGCCGCGACTCTGCCCTGGCTTCCCGCAGACGGGCTTCTGAGGTTTCTAGCTCCAACCTCCGGGCATCCAGGGCGGAAGCAGAAATTGCCCCTTCCCCAAAAAGAGTCTGATTGCGCTGGTACTCCCGCTGAGCAATTCGAAGTTCGGAGTCTAATCGGGCGATCGTCGCATTCTGGGCTGCCAGTTCTTCCCGTGTTTCAGCTTGAATCCGCGTGACAACGGCCCGTTGCGCTGCAATATCCCCTTGTTTGGCTCCTGCTCTGACCTGGGCCAATCGACTCTCTGCTTCCTTCACCTGGGCTTCTGCCTGTACGACAGATGCATAGGAACGGCTATAGCTGTCCATCTCTGCAATGATCTGCCCTGCCTGTACCCGATCACCTTCCTGAATGAGCAACCGGGCGATCCGAGCAGAACCCAGGGTGGAAGGTGGACCCACTTTAATCACTTCGCCTTCGGGTTCCACCCGTCCTAAGGCGATGACTGCATTATCAGGGGAGGTCGTAGGAGAAGCCGCAGGAGTTGGGTTTTCTGCCTGGGATGCCTTACTCTGCTGCATCGTGCGATAGGCCGTCACACTGACGAAAACCGTTGCCAGACCCGCTACGACCGCCAAAGCGATCGTCCATTTCCCAGATACTTTGAACAAGGGTTAATTGCTCCGAAGTGGCAAGTCAAACTGAACAGATGACAGGAACAACGTGAAGGTAGAGAACGGTAACAACTCGTTCACTCCTTTGCCATTCCTTCCTGAGAAAAATGTGAATAATCTATAAAATATTAAACTATCCCGTTCAGTTTAGGAAACTTGTCAATAACAGAATTGTGTATAAAACCGCAACGTTCTCTTAAAAAAGCGCGATCGAGGACTGCCTGAAGGGAGAGAATACGAACGACAACAGAAGAGGCTGTTTCTCCCCTGTTCAACCCTGAAGGATTTTCCTCTCGCTACTTATGAACAATGTTGCGGTTGGTGCGGAAAGTGACATTGGTGCCTTCCGTTGTCTGCTCCAACACCAGCAAGGGGGTGGGCTTGGCCTTCTGGTCCCAATGAATTTGAGCAATGCGGGCCTGAATGGTGGGTTGCCAGGTATCATGCTGTTGGTCTGAAGGCTTTAGATACGTTTCCAGGCAGTCGATAATCTGGCTAATGGTGGCTGATGTTGGTTGGGTGGGCAGTTTGGTGAGACGAATCTGAATTCGGAAGAGAACACGCTTGGTTCCTTTAGGCAGGTCTCCCGGTTCGTACTCAACATCAAACATCTCATCCACCTGCCGCCCTGCACTGGCAATCCCCAGAGTGCCCTCATTTGCCTGGGTAGGGCGTAGGGCCATTGAGATTTTTTCTTTAACCTTAATTTTAATCTGGTTGACGATCGCAAAGTGGAAGACTTCTTCATCCATCCGCATTCGCAGGTAATCCAGGTTAAACTCCCGTGAGTGGATTAGATCCGGGTTCCGCTCCATTTTGGAGATCGTTTCCACTGCAAGCTTTAATTTCTTCTGGAGGTCTTTATTTTTCAGGTCTTCAAACCGTAGCTTCTTGTTATATTGTTCTACCTTAATCTTGAAAAAGACCCCCAATGCCACCAGGAGAATAGCAAGCCCCCCAGTGGTAAACAACCAGATTGGCCCCGCTCCTTCGTCAGCCGTAGATTTGGCGGTTTGTTGGGACGCAGGTTGGGTCGTCGTTCTCTTGGGGGGTTGTTTCGCCTGAGCTAGCAGCAGTTGAGGGAAAATCACGGGGGGTGACATGGGTAGAGACCTATCGGAAGGACTTTATAGCTATAGAGTGCCCAGAATGAGTATCCTGACATCATTCTCTACCACGATGTTAGCGATTAATCAGGACAATCACCGTAACCACCTGGCCCGATAACCCCGTGCGTCAATATGGCTGAGGTAAGGAAAATTTTCGTAACGGCCTAAGCCACCCGGCCACCAGGGATCTAAAAACCAATATATTTGATCTCCTGTAAGACCATCACAGTAGAAATCGATCGCATCTCCCACGATATGACGACTGTTAGAGACTCCCCCGACCCGTGCATTAACGTCAGGCGGACGATACCAGCTTGTGACTTGTAAGGGTCTGCCAATTCGTTCTCTCGCTTGTTGGGCGAGGCGGGCAATCCGAACGATCGCATCGACGGTGGCTTGATTGGGAGGCAGGCGTGTGCCTCCATGAGTTGCTTCTGCCCAGGTAAAACTCCCATTTTGAACAATGGGCGCATAGATTTGAAGGTTCTTGGGAGTCCAGCGATCGGGGCGACGAGGCAGGACTAGGGGAGAGGGGCGGGGGGCTGCTTCTGGGCTGTTGGGACGGGCACGCTGCATCTGTCGAACGTCTTCCAAAAGCGATCGAATAGTCTGGTCACGGGTTGTCAAGTTGCGCCAGAGTTGGACCATTCGAATCAGGGCTTCTCGATGATCTGGTCCCTCTCGATAGACTCCTGGAATGCGCTGAACAAAATTTAGAAGTTCCCGATCGAGTTGGCGGGCTGTATTTGCAAGGGTTGCTGCATCCGCTGTTCCTGAAGTCAGAATGTTGGGATCAATGCCTAAAGCGACCAGGGCCGCAGGGCGGGAATCTAATTTACGCCAGACTCGAAAGCCTTCTACCAGGGCATTACGTTCTTCGGCCCGTCCCCGGTAATTTGGGGGAATTCGTTGAACAAAGGCAATCAATGCGGGATCAATGATTCTGAGGTTTCCCTCAGGAGAGCGGTTGTTTGCCAGGGAACCGATTGCTGCCTCGCGGGAATCCAGTTGCCGCCAAAGCTGGGTCAACCGAATCAACGCTTCCCGTTGGTGGGGTAAGCCGCCATAGTTTCGCGACACTTGCTGAATAAACTGCACAAGCACTCGATCGAGGGCGACCTCATCCACTTCTTCTAAAGCAGCATTGTTCGCAGGTAGCAGGTTCAGGGACGCAAGCACCGCTTGCCGTGTGTCAAATTTACGCCAGAGCCGCAGGGCTTCCAGTAACGCTTCTCGTTGATAGCTCTGATTCGTGTAGTAGGCTGGAATCCGGTCTACCAGGGCCAGAAGGGCATCATCCAGGTAGGCGAGATTTGTCGGTTGCTTTTCTCCTTGAACATCAACCCCTAAATCCTCCAGGTACGCCTGAATCAGGACTGTGGGATTCGCGGCTTCCAGACGGGCGGCGGTAGTATCGCTGGGGGGAGGGGCATATCCGGCGGCGACTCGTTGGAGGAAGCGATCGGTATAACGCCCCTGCTCTGCGTTCCACAAATCAATTCCCCGCCATCCGGTACTCACCAAATTATCGGTGAGGCTGCGAATGGTATTGGCAGCAAACTGCACCTGCCCCGCAAAGGTATTCACCTGCTCCAGAGAAATGCGGTTGGCGGGAGAGACTCCCAAGCCCGTTTCTCCATCTGCCAGGGAGGTGCGATCGTGGGCCTCATAGAGCGCCGCCAGAATCGGCTTATGAATCCCCGTCCGCTCGGCCTCCGCCAGATAAAGGGTATTGCGTTGGTCCGGTGTCAATTTGCTCATACAGCACCCGCTTTTGATGGCTTAGCTAATCATTTATGCCCTCAATTAAGGTCTATTGGGAATTGCTCAAACTTGTCTTAAGGTCTTCTGAGGAGGGACAATCATTGATCCTTAAGCACTGGCATCAGGATTCCCACAGGAGTTTAGTTCAACATCGTTTGGGGTTCGTACCTGGATTCCTAACTGCTGTAATGATTCGGCAATGGGCAAAGCAAAGCCCAATCCCTCCACACCTGGGCTGGCAACCTTCTCGGTAATAATGCCGATCACGGCTCCTCCATAATTGAGGAGGGGTCCCCCGCTATTGCCGGGATTAATGGCAACATCGGTTTGAATCAGATGCCGTCTTCCAGTGGTGCGAATGGCACTGACGATCCCTCTGGTAACGGTGTTCGTGAGTCTTAAAGGATTCCCGATCGCGACAACTTCTTCGCCAACATGGATTGCACCTGTATGGCATAAGGGTAGCCCCTGAATGCCAGAAATGGGGTCTTCCATCTGGAGCAACGCCAGGTCGGATTTGACATTTCGCTTTAAAATATGGGCTGGATGGGTCGAGCCATCGTACAGGTCTACATTCACTGAAAAGGCTGAACCGACTACATGCTGATTTGTGAGCAGTAACCCGGATTCGTCAATAAAAAAGCCACTGCCTCGCCCTGCATTGGATCGGATGGTGACGGTTTCCGGGACTGCATGGCGTAGAATCTCGCGGACGGGTAAGGACGCATCGGGATGCACAATCGCCGTCACCTCATACCGGGAAGGGGATGCAGGGTGCTGGGTGATGCTAACTGGGTGAACCAGGGCATCGAGATTGGCCTGGGCTAAAAAAGCCTGAAAACTTTTGCGCGTCGATTCGTAAATTGCCGCAGGGTTATCTAATCCGGGAACTTTGGCTGATCCCCAGGTTTCCTGACGGGCCACAATTCGGTTTGTTTGGCGATCGAGGACTTCCCAGCGAATGGCCCGCCGTTCTTCTGTGGTGCGACCCAACCAGGAATCGTAGGTATTAAATTCTACCTGGGTAATGGTGCCACCCATCAAAAAGCGGGGAGGTTCCATTTCCTCTGGCAACTGATCAGCAAAGACGGATTGTTGATTCATCCCCCAGGGAAGATAGCCAGACTGGGACAGTTCATCTTCAATGATGCGACGCATCACCGTTTCCATCTGCTCCCCGACACTCCCACTGGCTGTGTAGGGCTGCTGCAAAATCTTGAGCAATCCCTCATAATGGCCCCCAATCATAATTCCAGGCAAGACGTTGGAACGAATACTCGCCACCCCAATGTGTTCCTCTGGAGCGGTCGATACTACCTCCGCTTGACTTGAATAGGGATTCACCAGGACGAGAAGCAGAAACAGCAGGAAACTTAAAACAAAAGTAGGCAATTTCATCCAGCGATCTATCTCCAGACTGATGAAAAGCAAACAACAAAAAATAGCAGTGTTGTGTGTTTAGCATCACAAACTTCTGGGAATGGATAGATCAGTGAATTTGCCGAAAAAAGCTCTCAAAAAGATAGGGTGTACTTTTTGAGAGCTTTTTTGGGAACTGGGTTTTTAGTACAGTAACAAATTAATCTTCTGCAAAGATATACCGATATAGCTCAGACGGATCGGGTTCGGGGCTACTCTCAGCAAACTTAACGGCTTCATCTACGGTTGCCTGGATCTTCCGATCGATCTCTTTTAACTCATCTGAATCGGACAGACCCTTTTCAGTGAGATAGGTTGCAAACTTCTTGATGGGATCGCGGGAAAACCAGAACTCTTTTTCTGGCTTGGCCCGTAGTTCATCGGGGTCTGCCAGGGAGTGGCCCCGGAAGCGATAGGTCAAGGCTTCGATTAAGGTTGGCCCTTCCCCTGCTCTGGCCCGTTCAACGGCTTCCCGTGCGGCTGCATGGACGGCTAACACATCCATCCCATCCACTTCAACGCCTACCATGCCAAAGGCAGCGGCTTTCTTGTAGATCTCTGGAACAGAGGTTGCCCGTTCATGGGCCATCCCGATCGCCCATTTGTTATTCTCAACCACATAAATAATCGGCAGTTTCCAGAGAACCGCCATGTTCAGACACTCGAAAAATTGCCCGTTGTTACAGGCTCCATCTCCAAAGAAGCAAGCGGTTACCTGATCCGCGTTGGGGTCTCCCATCACTTCACGGCGATATCGGCTTTGAAAAGCGGCCCCTGTGGCTACGGGAATTCCCTCGGCAACGAAGGCGAACCCACCCAACAGGTTATGTTCCGCTGAGAAGAGGTGCATCGACCCTCCCCGTCCCTTACTGCATCCTGTGGCCTTGCCAAACAGTTCTGCCATTACTTCCCGAGCAGGAACCCCTGCACTCAGAGCATGGACGTGTTCCCGGTAGGTGCTGCAAACATAATCATCAGGGCGCATCGCTTTGACGATCCCGGAGGAAACTGCCTCCTGCCCGTTGTAAAGGTGAACGAACCCAAACATTTTGCCGCGATAGTACATCTCGGCACACTTATCTTCAAAGGTTCGCCCCAGGACCATGTCCTCGTACAGGCGTAACCCTTCTTCACGGGTCAGCTTAATTTCTTCAGCCGCGTGGGAAATGGGGAGTGTTCTTTCCTGGACCATCGATCGCCTTCAGGGAGAGTTGAGCAAAGAGTATTGTATCGAATAATTCGTTGCGAAAATCGATCGAATCTGACTAAAACATCACAGATCCAGAATATTTTGGATTATAAGCCTGAAAACAAAACTTATTTGGTGTTAAAACTTGTATAAAAATGGTACGATCCCGTTTGATTTTGAACGTACGCTGGTAAACTCTTGAAAAAAATATTTTTACAATGCAATTTTTAGTAACGCAATTTTGAGTAATGCATTGTAACGTCGAATGGTTTTTTGGGTAACTTTTTGATTAAGTTTCAATAGGGTTCAGTCGTTTGAAGTGTTCTGCTTGAATTGTTCTACTGAGACTTTGTTCAGGGTTTTGTTTAAGGATTTTGTTCAGGATCTACCTTACTTCAAGATTTCTGTTGCTTGTCTTTCACTGTTGCTTGTCTTTCAATATTTTGTCTTTCAATATTTTGTATTTTGCCTTAAGCCTTTGCCTGAACTCCTAAAGAGAAGGATCTCTCCTTAATATAAGACTCTCCTTGCATTGCTATCACGGCTTTTATCTGCTACCCTTTGGGGCAAATTCGTTATCATGGGTTAGCCAATTCAGAACCACTCTATTGCTTGCTGCTGGGGAAGCGAACTGTGCGAATTCCGCTTGATTACTATCGGATACTGGGCCTACCCGTTCAAGCGACTGCTGAACATATTCAGCAAGCTTATCGGGATCGCTCTCTTCAGCTTCCCAGACGGGGATACTCGGAAGCGGCGATTGCATCTCGTAGGCAGTTAATTGATGAAGCTTACGCGGTTCTCTCTACACCAGAAAAACGGCAAGCTTACGACGAGCAATTTTGGACGCGATCGGTCGATGGGCTTTCCTTAGCTTCCGCGTCGGTGCTAGAGGATGAAGACGAAAAGGCTGCTGAGAATCAACCGATTGACCTGCCCTCCTTTCCGGGAACTTTGTTGAACGGTTCATCTATCGTTGCTAAGGAGCCTCAACAGGTTCCCAGCATTGAAATTGAAGATGGGCAGTTGGTTGGTGCGCTTCTGATTCTTCTAGAGTTGGGAGAATACAATTTGGTTCTGCAAGTGAGCCAGTCTGTCCTGAAGCAAAGCCCAGTGAGTTTTCAAAATGGGCAACCCGAAGTTACCAACTTGGTGCGGGTTGATGTGATTCTGACATTTGCCCTCGCTTCCCTGGAGTTAGGTCGGGAGCAATGGCAGCAAGGGCAGTACGAAAATGCGGCGGCTTCCCTTAATCTGGGGCAAGATCTCCTGCTGAGGGAGGGAGTCTTTGCAGGGTTACGTGGAGAGATCCAGTCCGATCTCTACAAACTTCGTCCTTATCGGATTCTAGAGCTATTATCCCTGCCGGAAGTTGAGGTTGCTGAGCGACAAAAGGGCTTGCAACTGCTTAAGGAAGCCCTGCAAGAGCGGGGTGGAATTGATGGGGCGAAGAAAGACCAATCCGGTTTAAGCATTGATGATTTTCTGCGCTTTATTCAGCAGTTGCGGAGCTATCTAACGGTTGCTGAACAGCAAGCGTTATTTGAAGAAGAAGCCCGCCGCCCTTCGGCGGTTGCAACATACCTTGCAGTTTATGCCCTGATTGCGCGAGGCTTTGCTGAGTACCAACCTTCCCTGATTCGACGGGCCAAGCATTTGTTAACTCGCTTGAACAGTCGCCAAGATGTTCATCTTGAGAATGCAGTGTGTGCGTTGCTCTTGGGGCAAACCCAGGAAGCTAGCCAATCCTTAGCTCTGAGTCAGGAACAGGAATCGATCGCATTCATCGAAGAAAATTCCCAGGGATCGCCCGATTTACTGCCAGGACTCTGCCTTTATAGTGAACGATGGCTGGAAGAAGAAGTATTTCCCCATTTTCGCGATTTAATGAGTCGGTGCGTTTCGTTGAAGGGGTACTTTGCGGATGAGCAGGTTCAAGCGTATTTAGAAGAACTGCCAGAAGAGCCAGGAATGGCCCAGGAATGGGCTGTTATCTCCCAGGCCCGATCGGGACTGCAACGGGTCCAGCCTGCGGAAAGTGAATCGACCCGATCAAGCCGTTCTGGTGCCGTTTCCCGCCTTCAACCTGTTCAAGAATCGGCTTCTATTTCCATTGCTGATCGAGGTGGGAACGGACGAGTTGCCGCTCCCTCGGAATCTTTGGTAGGAGCAACGCTCGGTTCCCCTTCCTCGCGAACGCCTGTTGCCGATCGCCCCCCCAGTCAGTATCCTTCTGGCAAACGTTCTGCCCTGAGTGAAGACTCAAGACCGACAGGTCGGGGGCGATCTAGGCCCACGACCCCAGATCCCAAATTAGGGATGGGTCAGGGACGGGGTAGCTCGATCGCCTATCCGGATGCTTCTCCAGGAACAGATGCCCCTGAAGGAACCCGTCGATCGGGAGGGACAAGCCGCTCTCCAAAGATTGGACGTATTGTTTTACTCAGTGCTTTAGTCTTGGGATGTCTGGGAGGTTTGGGATATCTTGCTGTTCAATCCTATGGATGGTTGATGCAGGGAGAACCGGGACAGTCCACCGTTGCCCTGGAAGCAGACCAGCCCGCTATCAAGCTAGACCAGTCTCCCGTTACGATCCCCGATCCTGAAACCTCCAATCCCCTCACGAAAGAAGGGCCATTGGATCAGGAAATGGCACAACAGGTTGTCCAGGCATGGCTCACTGCGAAGTCAGAAGCACTGGGGTCTGACTATCAAGACCAGGGATTGAGCCAGATTTTAGTGGAGCCGCTTTTGACTCGATGGCAGAAGCGGGTTGAGGAAGCGAAAAACGATGGATGGCACTGGAAGTACAAACATAGCTTTGAGGTAAAGAAGGTTCAACCCAATCCCTCCGATGAAAACCAGGCGATTGTCGAAGCCGCTGTGAATGAGGCCGCAGAACTGTATGAAGGTGCTCAGTTAAATCAAGAAGCTTCCTATAATACTGATCTCATGGTTCGCTACACTGTTAAGCGTCACGAAGGTCAGTGGCGGATTCGAGAAATTGCTGTCTTCAAATAGTCAGTTTGAGCTAAGGAGATTTCTGAAAAACAATCCCGCTGGTTGAGCGCAGCCGAAACCAGCACTCGCGCCCTGAGCGCAGCCGAAGGGCAACCACAGGTAAACGCTTTTCTGGAAATCTCCTGAGGCTCTTTCAAAATTCAGGATTCTTTGACTGGAAAGCCCAAACAAGTCAAACTTTCTTTTGTATTCTAAAATACTGTTTTTGTCAGTGATACAATCTACTAGGAGTCCTAAGACAGCAACCCAAGATCTTTATGCTAGCCACAGAAATCAAGCAATCAAAAAGCAATCTCAGGCTGGGCAGGGTTTTAATCGTGGAAGATGAAGATGTCATTCGAGACATGGTTGCCCTGGCATTGCAAGAAGAAGGATATGAAACGCTGTTTGCTGGAGATGGTCGAACTGCTTTAGAACTTCTGCAATCCTCCTGTGAAGGGGGTGAGCAAGATCCGGTCTGTCGAGTGGACTTGATCATTCTGGATCTGATGTTGCCCTATGTGAATGGGCTGGATCTTTGCCGCTTAGTTCGGCACCAAGGAAATAATGTACCCATTCTTATGTTAAGTGCCAGGGATACGGAAACTGATCGGGTGGTCGGCCTGGAGGTGGGAGCGGACGATTATTTGACAAAACCTTTTGGGATTCGGGAGCTAGTGGCTCGATGTCGAGCGCTTTTACGGCGGAATCGTCAATCCCATGCCCCATCTCTAGAACCTGTTTTAAAGTTCCAAGATATTACCCTCTCTCCACGAGAATGCCGAGTTACCGTGCGGGGAGATGAGGTGAATCTTTCCCCCAAAGAGTTTCGGATGCTGGAATTGTTCATGACCTATCCCCGTCGAGTTTGGTCCCGGGAACAATTGATTGAACGGGTCTGGGGGGCTGACTTTATGGGGGATAGTAAGACGGTGGATGTCCATGTCCGCTGGTTGCGGGAAAAACTAGAAGCGGACCCAAGCCGACCGGAGCATTTGTTGACCGTGAGGGGATTTGGGTATCGGTTTGTGTAGAAAAAAATGAATAGGGATCGAAGCGGTAAAACTTTGCAATTTTTGGCAAAGCGCTGATGGATGGGTTTCCCTTCGGCTGCGCTCAGGGCTTACCGCTGACTATACTGAAATCACGAATGCTGGTTGAGCGGAGCCGAAACTAATGTTCCGTGAGGAAAATTTTGACGGTTTGAAGACCCGCAAAATTTAACCCCAATCAATCACCTGGATTTTAACTACCCGTCAATCATTGATTGACTGACCACTAGCAGAAATTATTCTTTAGAAATCTCCTTAGATTGTTGCCTTCCAAAAGTTTAGGATAGAGTAGACCTAGCAATGGTTGAAAAAAGCCACTTTGAAAATTCTGGCCTTTTTTCTAGGGTTATCTATTGGTCTGGCCCTTCTAGCTTGGCAGAGACTCCAATTTAACGATCGGCTGAAAGAGTTACTGCGCTGTTTTGGTTCCTCAACCCCCGATTCTTCTTTTTCCACCTTCTCTCGGTTGGCGGTCACAATTGCTCGTCAACGGAGCACCTATTCTCAGCTAGAGACTGAGTTAGAGCATTGGAAGCAAGTGCTTTACCTGGCTCCTTTGGCTTATCTTCAGGTAGACGAGGAGAATTGCCTGATTTGGTGTAATCCTCAAGCTCGTCAATTGCTACATATTCATGAGTGGGAGCCAGGAACCCCCAGGCTTTTGTTAGAGTTGGTCCGGTCCTATGAGCTAGACCATTTAATTGAACAGAGCCGTTTTACCCAAAAACCTTATCAGCAAGATTGGCTTTTTCATCCAGTCAGTAATGACCCTGCCAGTTCTCCTAAATTGTTAGCCTGTGCGCTCAGGGGATTTGGAATTCCTTTGCCAGGGGGAGGCGTGGGGGTGTTTCTTGAAAATCGTCAGGAAGCCATGAACTTGATGCAGCAACGCGATCGTTGGACATCGGATGTTGCCCATGAACTGAAAACTCCTTTGACTTCCATTCGCCTGGTTGCTGAAACGTTGCAAAGCCGCTTGGCTCCTCCTCTTCAGGGTTGGATCGATCGCCTTTTGAAAGAAACGGTGCGGCTCAGTACCCTGGTTCAAGATTTGTTGGATTTAAGCCAAATTGAAACGGGCGGTCCCTACTGTCTTAACCTAAAATCTACCGATCTTGTACCCCTTATTCAATCGGCCTGGAGCAGCCTGGAACCTTTAGCCCGTACTAAGCAACTACAACTGAGCTATACAGGGCCAGATTCCCTCATCATTCAGGCAGACGAACCCAGGCTTTACCGGGTTTTGATTAACTTGCTAGATAACGGTATCAAATACAGTCCCCCCAAAGAGACGATTTGGGTACGGGCGAGTCGGGTTCCGCTGCCCGATGTGATCCCCGAAGGAACGGATAAAAATAGCTTAAATTCTCCTGTCGTCGAAACATGGATTCGTTCCCAACAAACAACCGAGGGAGCCGCGTCTGAATTTGAATTAGTGCAGTCGGATGAAATGATCCAACTGGAAGTCATTGATGCAGGACCGGGTTTTCCAGAAGATGCCTTACCCCATGTTTTTGAGCGGTTCTACCGAGCAGATCCTTCCAGGGCACGTTATCCCTTGCCCTCGCTCACCTCAAGTTCGTTAGAGGATTCAAGCCCTGCTTCGTCCGCTGCCCTCTCTACACAGGTTTATAGCAGTAGTAGCGGATTGGGCCTTGCGATCGTCCGCCAAATTGTAGAAGCCCACCAGGGACATGTGACAGCCAGCAATTCTGCGGAAATTGGAGGTGCCTGGTTGCATGTTTTCTTGCCCTGCCGGGGAATTGATCCCGGATAGAGGAATTCGGGTGTCGGCTTCAAGGCTTTCCACGGAAGGGGGTGCAAAGTTTGATTTCTCCAATTCACAAAAATCAATCAGGTGCCAAGATTAACAAGGTCTATCACAAATTTGTTACTTCCTACTGAGATTTGTAGGGATTTCTATCAGGATGCCGCCGTTCAGGACCGTCTTCTTGTAATATTTGTACATGTATGACCTTGATGGCATAGCCTTGTTTCATCAACAAGAGATTAGTGAACTGGTTTTTTAGTGAACTTGCTTTATGGATGAAAGGCTACAAAAAATTATTGCTCAGTGGGGAATTGCATCCCGTCGGCAGGCGGAGCAATTAATTTTGGATGGGCGAGTGCGGCTCAACCATTCTGTTGCCCTGTTGGGACAAAAAGCTAATCCCGACACTGATTACATTGAGGTAGACGGCAAGGCTATCCATCCCAAGGGCCGTCCTCCATTCACCTATGTTCTGGTGAACAAACCTGTCCAGGTTGTCTCTACCTGTCAGGACCCTTGGGGAAGACCCACTGTTCTCAGTCTCCTACCGTCCTCAATGCGCGATCGTCAGGGCCTCCATCCTGTAGGACGCTTGGACGCAGACTCAACGGGGGCATTACTCTTGACCAATGATGGAAGTTTAACCTTTCGGCTAACCCATCCCCGCCATCAAATTCCAAAAACCTATGAAGTGTGGGTCAAGGGGTTTCCCAGTCATAAGACCCTGAATCATTGGCAGCGAGGGGTCATGTTATCTGGAAAACTGACATTGCCTGCTCAGATCCGCATGCTGGAGTCATCCCCCACCCAGTCTCTGTTGGAAATTGTTTTAGTCGAGGGCAGAAATCGTCAAATTCGTCGAGTTTCTGAACTGTTGGGCCACCCTGTTGTGTCTCTTCACCGGGTCGCGATTGGTTCCATCACTCTTCAGAATTTAGCGAGCGGCTCTTACCGATTGCTAACCCAACCTGAGATTGAATACCTAAGTATGCACACTGCTATCACTCCCGGTTTTGACTATGCCAAATCTTAAACACGCTATCCGACTTCCTAAAGTGAGACCTAGAAAGCGAAAGCAAACCCTCCAACTGCAAAATCAACAGGCTTTACGCTTGTCTGAAATTGGTCAATTTCTTCGTGAGACTCGTGAGTCTGAAAACGTCTCTCTGGAGCAAATTTCAATTCAGACGAAAATTCAACAACGTCTGTTGAGAGCGATCGAACAGGGGCGGCTGGAACAACTTCCTGAACCTGTTTACATCCAGGGGTTCATTAAGCTTTATGCTGAAGCCCTGGGTATGGATGGAACTCAATTGGCTCTTACATTTCCAGTGGAGGGAGCCATTAAAGCGCCCCAAGTTTCGTGGCGGGGGTTGCCCGCTGCCCAGTTGAGGCCGCTTCATCTGTACCTGCTCTACATTTTGTTAATCATGGGGGCTGTCAACGGGCTGTCTCAATTGGTTGAGCCTCCTACCCAGGCCATTGGTAGGGCTGATGTAGATGCTTCCTACACGTTGCCCAAGTCTGCTCCGAAGCAATCTCCTATTCCTAAGGAGGGTGTAGCTCCCCTGAAGGCTGCATTTCCCCTGTCATCCCCTCAGGAAGCCGAAGAACGGCTGTTCGCTTCCACCGCAGGGTTCAATACCCTGCTCCCCATGTTCAATCCATCCAATGGGATCGGAAATTCGGTTCAGATCATGGTGACCTTGAAATCTCAATCCTGGTTAAGGGTTGTGGCAGATGGGAAGTTAGCCTTTGAAGGCGTTCTATCAGAAGGAACTCAAAGAACCTGGACTGCTCAAGAGCGAATCACCGTTCGTGCCGGGAACGCCGGAGGGGTGTTAGTCGCCTTTAATGATGGTCAAACGAAACCCATGGGAACTCCGGGATCTGTCGAAGAACTCACCTTCGATGCCAAGACAGGAGCCGCCACCCGATCGAATGAGGATGAGGTGTTTTTGAGTCTGGGGCAATGAAGCGAAGACTGGAATGGGATCACGGAATGATGCCTGAAGACTGGCCCATTCCGTGATTTTTTATTTTTTACGATTTAATTTTCTGTGATTTTTAATGGATAGGTTCTCTCCACTGAGGTGCCCTACCACTCATTTCTGTCAACCGTCGCAGTTTTTGGCAGAGCTGTTTCCCTGAGGCGTGCTCGTGGTCCATTGCCAACATATCTGTTCGGTAACGCCACCCCCAGTTCCCTTCGGGTTTGCCAGGGAAGTTCATGCGACCATCGGTATCCAGGCCCATGACATCTTGAAGGGGAATGATCGCTTGATTGGCGATCGAACTCAGGGCCAGCCGAATCAGATCCCAGTGAATGCCTTCGGGACTGATGCACCCTAAATACAGCAGCAGAAAATCCCGCTCGTAGGGTTGGAGTTGGTGGAACCAACCTACCGTTGTGTCGTTGTCATGGGTGCCCGTGTAAACGACCGCATTCCGGACATAGTTGAAGGGTAAGAAGGAATTACCCGGTCCCGAACCAAAGGCGAATTGCAGCACCTTCATTCCCGGAAACTCGAACCGATCGCGCAGGGCTTCCACTTCTGGGGTAATGATCCCCAAATCCTCTGCCAGAATCGGTAACTGACCCAAATCTTGATTCAGGGTTTCAAAGAATTCAATCCCAGGAGCCTGAATCCATTTGCCGTTGATCGCGGTTTCTTCCCCTTGTTTTACCGCCCAATAAGCCTCAAACCCGCGAAAGTGGTCAATTCGGATCAGGTCTACATAGTCCAGCATGGCCCGGAAGCGTTGAATCCACCAGCGAAATTCTGTGGCTTTCAAATGCTCCCAGTTGTACACTGGGTTCCCCCATAACTGTCCCGTTGCACTGAAATAATCAGGGGGCACCCCTGCCATTAATTCAGGTTCCAGGGTTTCCTCATCCAAGCAGAACGTTTCGGGATAGGCCCAGACATCGGCACTATCATGGGCGACATAAATGGGAATATCGCCAATGATCTGAATTCCATGTCGGTTAGCATATTGCCGAACAGCGGACCACTGGCGGAAAAACTCGAACTGAACGTACTTGTGGAAGAACACTTCCCTTGCCAGCCGTTGCCGCCACTGTTCCATCGCTTCTGGCTGACGAGTTGCCAATCCAGGTTCCCATTGATGCCACCCGGCTCCTTCAAACTGCTCTTTCAAAGCCATAAAGAGCGCGTAATCATCCAGCCAACTGGCTTTTACGTCACAAAAGGTATTGAATTCCTGACCCTGGATTGTAGATGCCTGCTCTTTGAAACGATCGCACGCCCGACGCAATAGGGGAATTTTGATCTCATAGACCTTATCAAAGTCCACCCAACTATGGGGTAACTCCGGCAACCCTGCCAAATCTTCGTCCGTGAGCCATCCTGCTTCCTTCAGCAAATCGGGACTAATCAGGAGGGGATTCCCAGCAAGGGCCGAATAGGACATATAGGGAGAATTTCCAAACCCCGTCGGCCCTAGAGGAAGAATCTGCCATAACTGTTGCCCTGCCTCCACCAGGAAATCAATAAATCGGAAGGCTTCGTGGCCCAAATCGCCAATACCGAAGCGACCGGGCAGAGAGGTCGGGTGAAGAAGAATACCACTGGCTCTAGGAAAAGGCATGCGGATTGTAGGAATGAGAATGGGGCAAAGGGGTGGTAGAAATCATTGGCGAGAGGATATTTCACAACACAGGAGATCTTGATTAAAATCCTTTGGGAAAAAGATCCTCACCCAGAAAACTTCTTGACTGTATCATGGGGCAAAGAGGGCGTAACCTATCCGATGAAAGACTCTGAGGCGCAAGCTTTCTACCACAAAAGCTCTATTTTCTAGCTAGAGCAATTCCTTTATGGTAGTGGTTAGGGCATTTCAAGTTCCAGGAATGCAATAACAAGTTAACAACAGTGACCTAGCAACAGATTCAGTAATAAATTCATAACAATTCGTTCATTCAAATCTCTGTGAATTATCGCAATCCAGCCCCTACGGTAGACATTATTATTGAAATGCTCGATCGCCCCCATCGACCGATCGTGTTGATTGAACGGCAAAACCCGCCCTACGGATGGGCCTTGCCGGGGGGCTTTGTGGACTATGGCGAGTCCGTTGAGGCGGCGGCGCAGCGGGAAGCCCAGGAAGAAACAGGGCTGCTTGTCGATCTGGTGGAACAGTTTCATGTTTATTCTGATCCCAGTCGTGATCCTCGTCGCCACACCCTGAGTGTGGTGTTTTTGGCAACAGCACGGGGCGAGCCTGTGGCTGCGGATGATGCGAAGAACGTAGGGGTGTATGAGTTCTGGCACATTCCAGCGAATCTTTGCTTTGATCACAACAAAATTCTGCAAGATTACTGGCAGTACCGTTATCACGCACAACGGCCCCGGTTATTTTGATGTATTGCAATCGGCAGAAGGCAAAGGGCAGAGGGCCGACGGGAACGGCTCATGATAGGGCCGTTGTAACCTGTCATTCTGTCCAACGCTAACGATACTTTTCCACTGTCAACCTATCTGAAGCTAAACAGGTACTGCAATAGCCTAAAATTTTGATGCGGTTTTATTGGCGTGGGATGACATGCGATGGCAGTGAAAATAATTCGTACAGAGGCGGCTCCTGCTCCGGTGGGGCCTTACAATCAGGCGATCGTTGCAACAGGACAAATGGTGTTTGTCGCTGGACAGATTGCCCTGGACCCGGACAGTGGGGCGATCGTGGGGGGGAATGATGTGGCCCAACAAACCACACAGGTTTTGAATAATTTAAAGGCGATTCTGGAAGCTGCGGGGGCGACTCTTCAAGATGTTGTCAAAACAACAGTATTTTTAGCGGATATGAATGACTTTGCTGCGATGAATGGAGTCTATGCCACCTATTTTGCAGAGGCGATCGCTCCGGCACGGGCTTGTGTGGAAGTGGCTCGTCTTCCCAAGGATGTGCGGGTTGAGATTGATTGTATTGCAGTCATTTAGCAAATGAATTGATGGAGGACTCTGAGGGAGGGGTGGGTTGAGCGAAGCCGAAACCCACCTTTGGAATTCGTTTAATCTGCCTGTACTCCCATAATAGAAACTGCAAGTTGAGCGGAGCCAAAACTTGCCACTAGACCGCTCGATCTAATTATTCTCCCCCAGGGTCATCTGTTCGTACTCGTAGGCATCTTCAACGGGCCAGTCTTCGTTTTCTCCGCCGATGATTAAAGACTGGATTTCCACATACTCCTGACTGAACTGTCTCAGAGCCATGATGAGAATATCCAGAGCGATCGCATCGCTGGTGCCCAGGTCAAACCAACACCTGGCCCAGAGTCCCTGGTACTCAAATTCCCCCATGTTGTGCATGAGGGCTATCATGCAGCGATCGGCAACATTGGAATCGTAATCCATGTAGCTGAGTTCTAACCCTGTGTCCTGGACCTGCAAATTTTCTGCGTTAAAGCCTCCCAACTTTCCTAAAAAGAACCAGGAGTTGAAAACTTCTTCGATGTATTTTCTTTCTTGTTGGGAAGGAACATCTCTGAATTCCAGCCACATCCAGAGATTAAATGGGTCAAATTCGCGAAACAAAACGTGCATGGGAGTCCCTATGAATAGACAAGGCCAGGTTCTTCACCATCCTGACAAATTTTAACCACAACTTGCATTCCTGAAACTACGGTTATCTTCTAACCATCCACTCTGCCATATCGTGCAATGCAGGGAACTTCAGGGTTACGTTGGTTGTGGGTCCAGGCCCACATTTGATCGCCGAAGGAAAAATGCCACCATTCATTCGGATGCTGGTGAAATCCGGCAGCGGTCATTACCTGAAGAAGAAGTTGACGGTTACGGTGAAAGGGTTTTTCCTCAGGATGGGTGCGATTCGCGAAGTAATTGGGAAACGATCGCTCCGAAATCTCATCAATGGGTGAACCCATCTCAATCGGCTGATGGGTGGGGTCCAGGAGGGACAGGTCGATCGCCGCGCCTGTGCTGTGGGGTGGGGGAGTGGCGGGATCAAGGCTGGGCATGGCCCAAAACTGGTAAACCTGCTTTAGTAGGGTCTCCCTTTCCATTGGGGTGAGGTGTTCGGGGTTTAAGCCCTGGGATCGTGCCCTGTCTGCCAAGGTGTAATCCACCATGAATTGCTGAACAGCGATCGGGCGGTAGGCATCAAACACTTGCAACCGCCATCCCGGTCGCTCGGCTTGCAAGATATCCTGAGCCTGGAGGAGTGCCTGGGCAACGGCTTGCCGCAGGAAATAGGGGGAGCGCACTCCATAGGGGGCACCCAGCTTTTCATACGGATGGGGGGAGACGACTGCGATCAGGTTCAGGGGAATGGGAACCAGGGACTCGCCGCATTCGACAATGGGAACTTGGTAATGGGGTTTCATGACAAACGGATGCGATCGGATGCAGATCTCTCAAGAGGTTATCTCAGCATAAGACCCCTGGACGATCGCCGCACGATTTGTCACAAGTTTGGCATTCACTTCTGCCGAATTGACCAACTGGAGGGTGATTTCAACGGAAGTCCCGTGACCTTTGCCAGCACTAAAAAGGGTGATATTGCCGCCCATCAAGTTCATGAGTTTGCGTGAAATGGCTAACCCTAATCCAGTTCCTTCGTGTTGTCGGGTCGTTGTTCCATCGGCCATCACAAAGGGCTGGAATAGCTTGGGTTGCTCTGCTGGGTCGATGCCAATTCCCGTATCTTTTACGGTAATCACAACTTGAGTTGGGACATTCGAGGCTGCATCTTCTCCCGCAACGGGCAGAGCCTCAAATTGAGTTGTGATATCAATTCCACCCTGTTCTGTAAATTTAACGGCGTTACAGATGACATTGAGAAGTACCTGTTTCAATTTAGCAATATCTGCTTTGACGACCACAGGTTCCGGCAAGTCGGGAAGGGTTAATTGCAAGCCTTTCTGTTCCAATTGCATCAGTTGTAAATTCACAACTTCTGTAATGGCTTGTTGAAGATCGGTTGGTTCCAGAAATACAGAAAGGGTTCCTGCTTCAATTTTGGCTAAATCTAACAGGTCATTAATGATATTCAGCAGGTGAATCGCGGCTTCATCGGCCCGTTGTAAGAACTCTGCCTCTTCTTCTTGATTGTCACAGCACCCATCTCGGATCAAGCGAATACAGCCAATGATGGCATTGAGAGGGGTTCTCAATTCGTGGGAGGTATTGGCCAGGAATTCGCTCTTCAGCCGATTGGCGGCTTCTGCTTCCTGCCATGCGGCTTCTAGCTCTTCCGCCCGTTCTTCTAAACGGTTCACCATGCTGTTCAGGGCATTCGCAAGATGGTTGAGTTCCCGCACCTTAAAATTTTGAGGAATGGTTCCCACATCCGCAGCTAAGTGAGGCGCTGGATTCAATGGGCCTGAACCTTGTTCCTGGTTGAGATCAACGGTTTCGGGATTGGCAGAGTGCCGTTTTTGGATTTGGAGGGCATAACTGCCCAACTCCTCCAGGGGACGGGATAGTTCGCGGGCCATGTAAAGGGTTGCTAAAACGATCGCCGCCACTAACCCCAGGGTGAGGAGAATCAGGACACGCTGAATTTCCTGCAATCCGTAGAAAATGCGATCGGATCGGTTGGCAGCCAAAATGACCCAGCGATGGTTCAAATCCTGGTTAGAGGGAATTGTGATGATTGCGGAACCGACCGTCCAGGGGACATTTCCGGCACCAATCCCCCGCATTTCAAAGGTGCTAACCGTTTCTCCATTAAGAAGCTGACGTAGAATTTTTTGTAACTCTTCCCCATCGGGTTCTTGCTGGATCGTTTGACCAATTTTCTGTGTTTGGGGATGGCTCAAGATGGTTCCACTTTGATCCAGGATCAGGGTGGCTCCCGAAAGAGAAGGTGGGGAGTATTCCATCGAATTCGGCGACTCAATGACCACCAGCGCAGTTAAGGCCGATCGCAGTTGCCCTGCGGAATCGTAAATTGGAATTCCCATCACTAGACTAATTTGCCCCGCAGGCAAAGACTGATGTAAGGGGCTGCTCTGGTGGAGGGGAGCAGTGTACATTAACGATCGCCCCAGGATGGAGGCGGATTGTTGTTGGGGCCAGTTCAGGGCTGTGCGAGTCAATTGTTCTGGATTAGCAGAACGGGAGGAGTTGGTTGAGCCTGAATTCGATTGAATGGAAATTTGTAGCTGTTGTAATAGTTGAACAGGTTTGTTCGTTGGCACCTGATTAAGGCAAGTATTGGCCTGAAGAATGCCCGTTGCCAGATCGGTCAATTGGAGACATTGGAATCGAGTGGGCAGGGTTTGTTGAACCTGCTTCAGCAAGGGCTGAGTTTCCTGGGAGGAACCACTCTGTAGCGCTGAAATTTGACTCGTGATGAGAAGATTGGCCTGGACCGCCTGAATGGCTTCTTGCAGTTGGTGGGCTTTGCGATCGGCACTTTCAATCAAGGTCTGATTCACTGTTTCTCGTAAGCCTGACTGGGCACTTCGGTAAACAATCACTTCTCCTGTCAACAAAACGGGAATGCTTAATAGCAGGATGCGAGATAGTAGAACCCGACGAAAGGATGGACGACCTGGATTATCCATGACCACAATCTACCTGCAATAAAACAGCAGTAATTATCATGTTCTGGCAGTGTCTCCCATTCCTGGATCTCCCTACTGCCGTATCTAACGGACTCTAAACTGGTTACACGGTTAAAAACCACGGTTAAAACTGGAGTGATTCCTGGTGCCAGGTAAAAAGGCAGCAGCGAAAGGAGCCAGATTATACCGTCAGGATAAAAAAGTTAAAGATACTCCTATCTTAAGCGATCCCTTAGAATATCCAGGGCTTGGGTACATTCATACTTCTCTGCTCGAATAAAAATTTGGATGAAAATACAGGATGACTAGCCGATCAGTTGCCATGCAAGGCGAGCGGCTCCTACCATGCCCGCCTGATTTCCCAATTCAGCACAGAGCAATTGCAATCCCTCGCGGGAACTGGGGAGGACTCGTCGCTCAATTTCTGCAAGGGTTGCAGGAAAGAAAAACTCGGCACTCGCACAAATGCCTCCTCCCACAACGATCGCCTGGGGGGTTAGGACATAGATCAAGCTCGTTAACCCAATTCCCAAATCTCGCCCATAACTCTGCCAGAAGGCCAGTGCTTCCGGATCTCCGGCCTGGGCACGTCGCCCTAGATCATCTGGCTCCAGACCTGTGCGTCGTCGAATGGCCTGAATGCAAAGATACTGTTCTAACGAGCCTTGGTTGCCGCTATTGCATTCGGGTCCTTCTGGGTTCAGGGTGATCAACCCCAATTCGGCGGCGGTGCCCTGGTGTCCGGCAAAGAGCTTGCCATCCAAAATAATGGCTCCCCCAACCCCCGTTCCTAACGTCAGCAAAATTAAGTTTTGATAGGGACGACCCGCCCCTAACCAGGCTTCCCCCAACCCCGCACAATTGGCATCATTTGCTAATATCGTAGGCCGTCCGGTTTTTGCTTCCAACCAGTCTGCTAAGGGAACATCCTGCCATCCTGCCAGGTTAATCGCCACCCTTGCTACGCGCCCCGCCCCGTCCGCGGGTCCCGGTGTCCCGACTCCGATCGCTTGGCACTGCCCGCCTGGGTCCAGTTGGGCGATCGCATCGACCAAGGCGACTAACACAGCGTCTGGGGTTGCAGGTTGGGGGGTGGGGACGGTCAACGATCTTAAACAGGTGCCATCCTGCTGAAAGCGCCCCAATTTAATCGCAGTTCCACCCAGATCAATCCCTAACACAGTACGTTCCGTCACAGTGGCAGTCTCTTCTATCGATAAATTGCAGGTTGAGCGTAACCGAAGCCCACTTCTCAGCAGGATTGATTAGGCTTCAAACCCTAGTCTGCAATCTTATAGGAATTCCAGTACGTTTGAAATTCCCGCTCGACTTTCTGAAATGCCTGCATTTTTTGTTCTAGAGTCAACCGATCGATCTCCCGGTCCTCGTACTGTTTCTTCGCTAATTCCAGTTCCAGTTTCTTGATTTGATAATCCTGATAGTGCAGAGTCCCTTCAATCGAACTGACCCAGTTGTGAAAGCCTAAGTTTTGGGTTTCCCAGTCTGTATTTGCGACCCCTGCCCGAACTGTAGCTGTGCTTTTCTGGGTCAACTTTTGGAAACTTCCCAGGGCCGATCGCACCTGCTCTACCCGTTCCAGCGCATTTCCCACGACAAAGCGTTGCTTCAGGGTTTCAGAAACGGACTCATCGGGATGGACAGGACGGAGGATGAGGGATTGGGCCAGAGGGGAAGGAGCCAACTCAGCCCGCATCTGCTGATCGGGAATCAGGCGGAATGCTCCGGCGATCGTGACGACCAGGGTGAGAAATCCAGCGGTTGAGAGTAAGGATGTTCTGAAAGCCATTACACACCTCCTCACGGGACGATCTTCGAGGAATACGTGTAAATACGACGCTCCCTTCAGGGATTCCGGTTCCAATTTTCCCGACGTAAAAGGGGATTAATTAACTCATTGAGTCCTTCGCCGAGCAGGGATAACCCCACCACCAACAGCGTCATGGCAAATCCGGGAAAGAAAGCTGTCCACCATACGCCTGTTGGTAAAGCATCCAGGGCTTGCCGCAGATCGTAGCCCCATTCCGGTGTTTCTTCGGGCAGTCCTAGCCCCAGAAATCCCAGCCCTCCTAAGGTCAGGATGGCATCGGCAGCATTCAGGGTAAACAAAACTGGCACACTCTGAACCACATTCAGAAATAGGTAGCGCGAGAGAACAGCCCAGGTGGAAGCTCCCATCGATCGCGCTGCTTCGATAAACAGTTCTGTTTTGACGCTGACCGTGTGGTTGCGAACAACGCGGTAATACTGGGGAATGTAGGAAATACTTAGGGCAATCGCCGCATTGCCCACGCCTCTTCCCACCACAAAGGCCAGGGTGACGGACAGCAGTAACCCCGGCAGAGTGTAGATGGTGTCCATGAGGAAAAGCAGGGCGCGATCGAGCCGACCTCCCAGATACCCACTCACTAAGCCCAGCGGAACCCCCACAATCAAACTCAAAAGCGTTGCCAGTACAACTACTTGGAGGGCTGCCTGACTGCCGTAGAGCGTGCGGGAAAAAACATCATAGCCCTGGCGACTGGTGCCGAACCAGTATTTTGCCGATGGCGCTTCATGGATGGGATTTGCCAGGGATTCAACTGGATTTTGAATCCAGCCCCAGGACTGGAAAACCGGGGTCAGTAGGGCGATCGCAATAAAAGCGACCGTAATCACCAACCCAATCCCCATCATTTGCATCGAGAGACTGGAGAGACCCGAACGCGAAAGCAAGCGGGGCAGACGAAGACGGGTTGGAGTCATGAAGAATTCCCATCAGGGGCGATCGGTTGGTTCAAAGGAGCGTTCAAAATGCTTTTCCCACCTGTTTCAGCGATAGCATCCAGGAACGGATCAGATCATTCACCTGATCCGGCACCTCATCATGGGGACAATGCCCTGCCCGTAAATAATACTCTGTCAGGCTGGGATAATGCTTCCGGAACCGTTCACCTCGCTCCCGGCTGTTCATCCAGGGATCGGCTTCGCCCCATAAAACCAGCAGAGGAACCTTGAGTGTTTCCAACAGGGTATCCACCTTGTCTCCCTGAGGGGTTTGGAAGACTGACCCAAAGACCTGGGCTGCACCGGGATCGCAAGAGGGGCGATAAATTTCCTCCACCAGTTGATCGGTGACTGCACTCTGATCCAGATATACCCGTTGCAACGTTTGACGAATGACCCAGGGCTGGCGGACATATTGAAAAAGCAGGTAGCTGGCCCAGGGTTGACGGAAGAGCGCTTGAACTGTATTTCCCATCACCTCTCGTACAGGATCAGGTTTGGTGATGGTCAACTCCGTGAAAGGGCCAGCACTATTAATAAGGACTAACCCAGCGGCAGAGGAAGGTCGCTGGGCAGC
>JANRKG010000018.1:0-18176 GCA_033763635.1 Leptolyngbyaceae cyanobacterium bins.59 | reverse complement strand
AACGGGAAGGAACGATCGGCGTTATCACAGGTTTCATCATCATGATGGTGTTGGACATTGCTCTCGCTTAGGCAGAAAATGTAGACAATTATCTCGGGATATTTCAACTTTTTAGGCTCCGGAAGTCCTTGTTTAAGGTGGATTAATTTAAGGTGGACTATTTATATACAGTCGCAAGAAATTAGCGGAGGAAGTTATGGCAGCCATTCAGGGATCTTTGCAAGATGACTATTTAGAAGGGGGAGATGAAGGGGAAACGATCTTTGGCTATGACGGGGATGATGTTCTGGTAGGCCGTAAAGGAAACGATCTGCTGCATGGGGGCCGGGATAACGATGTCCTGCTGGGGAACGAAGGAGATGATACCTTGCATGGAGAGGAGGGGGACGATCTCTTGCAGGGCGGGAGTGGGAACGATCGCCTCTATGGAGGAGCCGGAAACGATATTTTAGTCGGTGGAGAGGGAAATGACTATCTGGCGGGCGGGGAGGATGACGACCTCTATATCTACCAGCCAGGAGATGGAATCGATACGATCGAAGACGAAGCCGGAATCGATACCCTGCGACTCGAACGCATTTCTTCCGAGGAAGTTACGTTAGAAGTTCATGGGAACGATCGCATCTGGGTCTTGCATCGCGGAAGCGTGATTGTGAAGATGCGAGGAGTAGAATTTATTGAAACCACGGATGGACGTTACCCGGTAGGGCATTGGTTGTCAGCAACATGACCCTCAGCTTGAGCATGATTGTCAAGAACGAGGAAGAAACGCTGTCCAAATGTTTGGAGAGTGTGAAATCCCTGGTGGATGAGATGGTGATTTTAGATACCGGATCAACCGATTGCACCCCAGAGGTGGCCCGATCGTTTGGCGCAAAGGTATCCTTCTTCGACTGGAACCATGATTTTTCAGCGGCCCGGAATGCTTGCCTCCGAAATGTAACGGGGGATTGGGTGCTGGTATTGGATGCAGATGAGGTGCTGGTGCCGGAGGTGGTGCCCCTGATCCGGCAGGCAATCCAGGATGATCGCCATCTTGTTATTAACCTACTGCGGCAAGAGGTGGGAGCAGATCAATCTCCCTATTCCCTGCTGTCCCGCCTATTTCGCTGCCATCCTGAAGTTTGTTTCTCGCGCCCCTACCACGAATTAGTCGATGATTCGGTGGCCCAACTCCTTCAGCGAGAACCCCATTGGCAAATTGTTGAGATCCCCCAGGTGGCCTTGCTGCATGAGGGATACAAACCAGAAACGATCGCAGCACGAAACAAAACGGCCCGCGCCCGCCTTGCAATGGAAGGTTTTCTGGCAACCCACCCGACTGATCCCTATCTTTGTAGTAAGTTGGGAGCGCTTTATCTACAAGAAGGGGAATTGGATCAGGGGTTGGCACTGTTGAAACGGGGGCTACAGGCCAAACCCACCGAGGTTCCAATTTTATTTGAACTACACTTTCATCTGGGAATTGCCTACAGCAAACTGCATCACGCAGATCTGGCGAAAGCCCACTATCGGGCTGCCCTCAAACAGCCCCTCCTTCCCGCCTTGAAACTGGGGGCTGCTTTCAATCTTGCCAGCCTTTTGCAGCAGCAGGGTAATCTTACAGAAGCCGAGAAACAGTATCGAGAAATTCTTCAGATAGATCCAACCTTTGCGATTGCTCATTGTGAGTTAGGCCGAGTCCTCAGAGTTAAAAACCGTTTTCGGGAGGCGATCGACCATTATCAGCAATCGATCCACCACAATCCCCAATCCCCAGAAGCCCACCAGAACTTAGGAACGGTGCTACTGCAAATTGGGCAACTGGTGGACAGTCGAGAGGCATTTCGACAGGCAATCCTCCTCTATGAACAGCAGCAGTCTCCAGAAGCCGATCGCCTCCGCCAGGGACTTGCCGAGATGGGGATTATAATTTGATCTCAAGTTCCCTTCTACTTCTTCTGCCGATGCCACGTCACAATCCCTACACCCTGGCAATGCAAATCACGCGCCTCTTCGATGAGGGGCAATCCTTCTTTGCAGCGATCAAAGTACAGGATTGGCTGCGCGAACGAGAACGCGATCCCGCCGAGTTTGAAATCCTGTTTCACCCCAAACCCGCTCCCCCCGGTTCTCAAGCAACGAGAGTGATCGAGATCGAGTTAAAGCGGCGGGATGGCCAACCCGTTGATTCGTGGCTGCAACAGGAAGTGAATCGATGGGCTTAAGGGAAATGGATCATGGGTGATAGGCAATCAAAACTACCCATTACCCCTTTGCCTCAATCCATGACAGGACTTGCATGGTGATGCACCAGATACCAGCGCTGACCCAGTTGCTCGAATACATTGGTCGCGAGCGATCGGGCATTTGTGCGTCGTCCCCCTGATACCTGTAACACCTTTTCCATAAGCACCACATAGGCCAGATCGCCATGAATTTCAGTTGTGATGATATCCGTGTCAATTTCAAGATAACTGGTGTTGCGAAAGATGCGTTCCCAAGAACCCCCGATTGATTCCCATCCTCGCAAGACATCCCAACCCGGATGGACACACAAAGTTGCTGTTCCTTTTGACCAAACTTCCCCCATTGCAGTGATATCTTTCTTTTCAAAAGCTCGATAAAAAGCCTGATTGACATCTAACACTGCTTGTTCATGGATCATAAGCGTCGAGAGTGGGGAATCGGTTGATCTTTGTGGAGATACGGTATCACAATGGGAATCCCGATCAACCTTTGTTCATAAAAGAACAAGTTTAAGGTTTTCAAAAATTGCAGAGAAAATGTACCTCAGTAACCTTTTCATTCACAAAAAGTATTTTAATGAAGTACGAATTTTAAAAAAACCTGGCATGCTTGGTAAGACTGGAAATGCTCAGGTTTTGTGATATGTCATTGCGATCGGGAGTGTCGATGAAAATGCACAAATCAACGCGGCGTACTTTTTTGTATGGTTCAGCAGCGTTAGGAACGAGTTTGCTGTTGCATGGATGTCCTCAATCATCCCCTCCCGCAACCGAATCCAGCCCTGCCTCCGGAAGTTCGCCGACTGGGGGATCGTCTAATGCCAGTGGATTTAAGACAGCGATCGTCCTTCCTGGCATTATCACAGACAAAGCCTGGAACCAGGCCGGGTATGAAGGGGTCCTGGTGGTGAAGAATAAACTGGGTGCCCAGACGGACTATGTTGAGAAGGTCAGTCAGGCGGACCAAGCAGAGAGCCTTTCTGATTTTGCCCGTCGTGGCTACAACCTTGTCTACGCTCATGGAGGCCAATTTGATGCCGCCGTGCAACAAGTTGCCCCCCAGTTCCCGAATACCTTTTTTGTTGTGGTGAACGGAGCCGCAACGGGGAACAACATCGCTTCCCTGCGACTGAATAGCCTGGAACTGGGCTACCTGTGTGGGATGATTGGTGCGTCCTTGAGTAAGTCGGGGCGGATGGCCTATCTGGGAGGGCAGGAATTTGAGGCTACAACCAATGAGGCACGGGGATTTGAGTTAGGCGCGAAGTCTGTCAAGCCAGATATGAGAGTCAGCGTCAGTTTCACGGGAGACTGGAACGATCCCGCGAAGGCCAAAGAAGCATTTTTAGCCCTGACCTCGGCAGGTGCGGATGTTGTTTATCAATGGCTGGATAATGCGGCTCCGGCGGTACTTCAGGCAGCCGCAGAAAAGGGCGTTTATGCTTTTGGCAATACGACGGATCAATTGGATGTTGCTCCCAAAGCGGTTTTGACCAGTGCAATTAAGCGCATTGATCTGGCGATCGCCTACCTTGCAGATTTAGCAACCCAAAGGAAGTTGGAGGGTAAGATCTACACGATCGGTCTGGAGCAACCCGATATTGTTCATCTCGGCAAGTTTGGTGCTGCGGTGACTGAACCTATCCAGCAAAAAGTGATGAAAGCGAAGGATGCGATCGTTGCTAAAACTTTGACCTTTGAGAAGTGCCAGGAAGGAGGAAAAAGCACTTACTGCGCGAAGGGTACGGTTGCATAATTTACCGCTCGGAACCGTTTGCTAAACCTGGGAGTTTCGGTTTTTCTCAACTCACAGGTTCTCAGGAGATTTCCGAAAAACAATCTACCCGCTGGTTTCGGCTTCGCTCAACCAACACCCGCGCCCTGAGCGGAGTCGAAGGGCAACTTACAGGTAAGCTCTTTTCTGGAAATCTCTTAAGAAGATTTGGAAGTACGCCGTTCCCCCAGGGTCAAATCAGCGAACCCCTGAAACGAAAGTTGCTGGGGACGTGACGATTCCAGGCGATCATCCCCCAAGTAGCGATCGCGAGAACGATGCAACGCCATTTGAGTTGCTTCTTCCATTGTCCATTGGGGCATGGGTTGGAGATCGGAAATTGACTGAAACGGCTTGAGATAGTCTGGATTCCCCAGCACTCTGGCAAGGGTTTTGGCGATCGTTTTACAACAACTCTCAGGCGAACGGATCACTTGTTCCTCACTGAAGCGAATCACCAGCCACCCCCGTCGCAGGAAAAACTGGTTCCGCTTCTTATCTTTTTCAGAACCCACTTCATGGGTAGGACTGAGGTCAGCGTAACGATAGGGTTCATCAATCTCGATATCAATGCATAAATTCAAATCTCCATCCACATAAGCAAAATCTGCTGTGTAGGGATGGGGATAATCGGGAATGGAAAAACTCAAGCCCGTTTTGATCTTGCCCGGAAAGAATTTTTTTAAGTAACGTTCAAACTTTTCCTCACTCCGCCCTCGTGGAGCCTGACTATCATTGCGATCGTTCGAAAGGGTTTGTTGCAAAGCCCAATATAGGTTAGGAGGTAGCGCAGAAAGAGATCGTTCCTGAGAAGTTGCCGTTAACGATCGCTCCTGATATTTTTGAACAGCGGTCAAAAGTTGATGTCGCCGCCGTTCCCAGGCTTTAATTTTCCGAACCACCTGTTGGTAATGTTTTAACTGTTTCTCATAGTCTTGAAACCGCTGCTGGTAGGCTTGCATCCGCGAGGGGTAGAACTGCAATTGGTCAATTAGATACCGCAACGCGATGCTAACGGAGAGGAGAGGAGCCAGGGCATAAATCAGAATCATCAGGTCAGGGTTAAATAACCCTGCGATCATGCCCAGGGCAATGGCAACTGCAAGACTGACAAGACCGACTCCAATGGCACGGAGGGTATCCCAGCGTTGTGGCGGTGGCCCTGGAAAACGAGGGGGTTTGGGTTTTCGCGGTTTTCCGGGCTGCCGTGTCGGTAAGGGAGGGAGGTGAAGGGAATCCCCCCGGCCTTGAGGTGAGGCCGCTTGAGCAATAACCTGAGGAACAAGAATGATAGGAAACTGTGCCATGCTGCAATTTTGCCACATCAATTAATTGCTTGCAGGATTAGGGCTGATTTGACAGGCCGTTGAATGAAAGTTCCTGTTTCGTCTAACTTGCCATAAAAACTCTTTCCTTGATAGTAGAAAGATGTAGAACTTCCTCCGTCCAAATTCATTGCCTGATCGACCCCCAGTGTTTTCATGAATTCTGCCAGTTCGGGAAGGGACATACCAGAAGGAACAGCCATTCCCGGTTTCTGAGCGGCCATCATCATCACCAAACTGCCATCTTTGCGAAGGCCGATCGCACTTCTCGCATTGGGTTGAAAACTCCCTAACGGATCTCGAATGGGTATTTTCCCGGTATCATACGCCAAAAATCCTTCTTCGACTAACGTGAGCCTGGGAAGTAATTGGGGACCCGCCCCTAAGCGATCCAAAAGTTCACAATCAGGGGAGACAGATGCACTGTGGAGCACAAGCGTATAGCGGTACTTGGGCTGAGACGCTTGCTGCAAATGTGAAGAACATTGATACCGTCGCAATTCCGTGCGATTTAGAATCTTACTCAGGTACGGCACCAGATCCGGATTGCTCATCAATCGTGGATTCGATCGCGGATCAGCCACCAGCTTTCCTCGCACCATGACATAGGACGTTGAGCGCTGATTCCCCGGATCAAAAAATCCACCGTTGATAGCAGCAATGGCTTGATGCTGAAGGGCAAGCGTTTTAACCAGTTCAAGCTGCTTTGTTACGACAGGTTGAACCGTAAATCTTGCATCTGATGGAATCGTGAGTGTATGTACCAGACTGCGATCGAGGGAATACACGCGATATTGCAGGGGTGCTTTGGGGACAGGGATGGATTGCTGACTAAGCAAGGGAGAAGATCGGGGTATCTGAGTCGGAAAAAACATCTCTACGCTTCTGAACAGTAGCGTTCCCAAACCGACTAGAATGATACTCAACAAGAAAAGATTTAAAGATAATTTATTTTTCACAATTGCCTCCCTTTCTTGCAAAATACTAAACAATCAAGGGACAATCTCTTCAAGCCTTTCAAAAGTTTAGTGATTCGACAACTTTAGATTCTTAAGAGACTATCTTAGAACGACAGTTTTGTGGATTCCAACTCAACCTTTAAAGGGTATTGGTGTCTGTCCCTGCCAATCACTTAACTTTCAATTGAATTGAATTTGTAATTCTATCCCAGCGTTTATCATTTTAGGAGTGTGAATATGGAGGAGTATCAACAAGTTTTAGGCCCGCAAGGAGCGAATGAATTTATCAAATCGCTAAAACAGTTGGAAGATTACTACGAAGGTTACGTTCATAAGCTAACGGCACTGAAGGATTTATTTGAGAGTCGTTTGGGCTTGATTCAACAACTTCAGAACCTCCCCACCCTGGTAGGTTCTAATGACGTTGAACAAATTCTCCATGTCTTGTCAGAGGCGGCAATTCCCAGCCCGCTCTTTACTGCTGCAACCAATACACTGGAGTTGGCGGAAGCCAAAGAACCTGTCTCCAAAAAAACAAGAACTCCGCGCAAGACTAAACCGAAAGAAGATCTGCCTTTGCCATCAGAAACATCTGATATTTCTGACTCAGATGCTTCTGATGGAAAGGAGACAAACTTAACCCAGTTGCGACTGCAATCATTTCGCGACATGAGCTTGTTAGATGCGATCGCAACCATTCTCGATCGCCATCCCGGTCAACCCATGCAGACTCAAGAGCTAATTGAACAAGTGTATGGCAAGCGTGTGAGCAAAGAAAGCTTTAAACGTATCAAGCTGTTAATGAACAGTACCCTCTCACGCGGCAAAAAAGCAAACCGCTGGCAAAATGTAGAAGGGCGACCGGGTTACTATGTTGCACAGACAAGTTGAGAAATTCCTGGGTTAAGCAATTCCTGAGTGCAGTCGCGTAGGATTCTCAGCCGAATCACGATTTTTTCGCTTCTGTTCTTTTCCTACACTCTTAATCATCTTGCTGTTGGTGAAATGGTAATGCAACAGATGATGACAGAGACAAATTGGGCTGAAAATTTGCTTTCAGAAGTGTCTCTTCAAGAGCAGACTGATCTTGAAGAGATGCGATCGAACGTAGAAACAGAAACATTCCTTGCGTGGAATCATTTAACTTCTACTGGATCAGAATATTCTGAGTTACAGGTGCAGTTATTGAGTTGTCAGCAACGGTTAGATGAAATCGAGAAATCAACGTTGCTGCTTATTAGAGCTTCTAAAACTTTAGTAGAGTCTTCGCAAAAACAGCAGGAATTTGGTCAACACTTACAACAGAATTTGTATGATCTGCAACAAACGCTGCAATCTCTCAGTAATGTAGTTTCCCGTTCTCCAGTGCCAGATTTGAAACCATTGGAAGAACAAGTCCGGCAGATCAATTCGTTGCTTTGTCACCAGGATTTTAATTGGAAACAACTGGGTGCCTGGGTTGCAATTTCTGCTGCTTTTTGGGGGCTAGTTTTCATCATTTGTTTGCCAGCTTATCAACAGATCAACAAGTTGCAAAGCAAACAACAACGGTTACTAAACCAAATATTTGTCTGTGTGATTCGCCCGACCACGCAGCTTTGCGCTGATTTGCGTCAATCAATGGATGCACAGGAATTACCCAATTCCAAGCCCTGACTTTGGGGTTGATTACCAATCCCATCTACCCATTGGGTCACTCCAACTTGGGATAGTGCAACCATTCACTTTTTTTGACCGATTTTCGTATTCTCATCTCTTAACTCTATTCATTCAACATTCGGAGTGCATCATGAGTAAAGTTTTCTATGAGCAAGCATCCCATCTGGTTCAACAAGATCCAGAGAGATATAAATCGCTAGGGTCTTTATCTCAAAAAGAAGCTCAACAACTTGCAAAAACCATCTTTGGGGATGGTCCTGGCGCTGAGTTATTAATTGCCCTTGATCAGCAATACAGTAACGGGACTGGAACCTTAATTAAACGGCAAATTGCTCTTGCAAGACATGAAGGCCAACTTCGATTTGGGCGAGAAAATCTTGATCCTGCCAGTGGATATAATTTCGGAACTTACCAGATTGGCGGGTTAGATACCAATCGCTCGGACAGCCTCAAAAAATACAATAAAAACTTAGAAGTCGGATTACAAATCTATACAAGTTTAACGGGTAAGAAGCTAGACCTATCAGCCCTTTCCCAGGCAGATAAGGATGCAATGTGCCATGTGGGGTACATCTATAGCGAACGTCAGCGTTCTTACAATGGAGACTATTACAAGTATGATCCAGGTAGACCCAAAGGGGATATTTTTCGCGATTTAGGCAATCCTTCTCTTCCACAAAATCAGGCGATCGAACTCATGTCTAGTGGAATTCAAGGTGGAATTCGTGCTATTGGGGAAGATGTGGCTCGCATGCAAAAGCAACTGGTTGTAGATGTAGAGAAGGTGAATGAAGCGAGCCAAAATAAGCAAATGCTACGTCAAGGGGTTGTGAGTGAACATGCTGTTGGTGCAGATGTGAAAGAGATTCAGACTGCGCTTAATAAAAACGGTTTTTCACTGCAAGTGACGGGGCAATTTGATGCACAAACCAAACAAGCGGTCGTGCAATTTCAAACCAGTAAAGGACTCATTCCGGATGGAGTCGTTGGGCCAGATACCTGGAACAAATTACTGCCCCAGAAGACTCAACAAGCCTCGACAAGCCAGGAGCAAAAACCGCCACAAACAGCTTCAACCGCTAAAGCTGCCACAAACGCCCAGGCCAACACGGTGCAACCTGTACAATCTGGGCTGAAAAATCTTGTTCAAGTGGCCCAGGCGGCGATGCAACAGCCAACGCTCCGGATGGGCGATCGGGGAGAACCTGTCAAGCAACTCCAGCAACGCCTGAACCAATCGGGCATTACGATCGCCACCGATGGCATCTTTGGTCCCGAAACTCGACAAGGCGTAATCACCTATCAGGCTCGTCATGGGTTGCAGACTGATGGAATTGTTGGACCCCAAACCTGGAGTTCTTTGCAGTCTACGCTGCAAAAACAGGCAAATCAAGCACCCCCTCAGCAATCAACCCAAAATGCATCGATTAAGTTAGAGTCGCTAGCCGTTCCCCCCGGAAATACCTACTACGGCGCACCTCGACCGGACGGGCGCAAACACGCAGGGGTAGACACTTACAGCCCTAATAAAAACGTTGACACAGAAGCTCCCCAGGCGACGTTAGGGGGAAAAATCGTCAAAGTTGGGTACGAGCCTAATGGTTACGGTCATTATGTCGATATCTACAACGAAAAACTCAAGATGGTAGAGCGGATTGCCGAATTTACCACTCCCAAATTTACCCAGGCTGACGTTGGGAAAACGATTCCCTCTGGAACGGTGGTTGGCATTGGTGCCCACCAAACTACCATCATTCACCGCGAGTTTCGCCCCTACGAGACCTACCAGAAGGGGGGCTACCATCAATACGGGTTTGAAGGAACGGTGAATTGGCAAGAGACCGTTAAGGGGCTGGGATTGTATCGGCAGGAAGGTAATAATCTAGTACCGACAGGCCGTGTGATTTCGCAACAAGTAGGAGCCACTCAAAATTCTTCTCAACCTGCTCAAAAAGCTGCACAACAAGCAAGTGCGGAACAAACAAGTGTAGAATCAGTCGCCACCGCAACCCTCAATGATTCGAGTGTGGTTCAACAGCAGGTAGAAGCCGATCGTGCAGCCCTGGAACAGATTCTCGCAGCCTCACCAAATTTGGAGGGAGGGAGTCAGGAGGCAGTAGCAACCCAGGCCCAGAATCATACAACATCTCAAACTGCTGAACAAACCAGCGAGGTAGAGTTAGGATAACCGCTCAAGTCAAGTACCTCAATGCCTATTTATCCTTCAGGAAGGTGGCAACGTCCGTTGGGGTCACAGGTTGCAAGGCGTTCTTGACGATCGCGCATCAGGGTCGCCAGGTTGGGCCGTCCCGTGAGGGGGAGGCGGTATTCGGCCCATACCCCATAAAGGCCATCGGCAATCCAGCCGATTACGGGCACTTTGGTAATGGCATAGACCCAGCCCATGCCCAGCACCTCATACACCTGGCGAAAAACCTCAATGTTTTTAATGACGGTCCCATCAGGTAACACGGCATGGATACGTCCCATCGCTGTCTCAAAATCGACTCCTCCATGTTCTTCAGGAGCATAACTCTCCTCTGCAATATCCACAAAGGCGACTAGCCCTCGTCCACCATCGCGCCGTTGCAAAAAATTGACTTCTCGGAGACACAGGGGGCACGCTCCGTCATACAACAGCTTGATTTTCCAAGAATTTGTAGAAGGGATGGGTTGTATTTCAGTTTGGGAATCGATTGGGGCTTTCATATAAAAGAGAATTAAGCGCTTGCAGAGAGGAGACTAAACACTTATTAATTTTAAGGATTGTAAAGAGGTTCAGCAATCGATGTCCTTGAATGTTGATCGGGTCTGGTGTCTGCAAGTTTGTAACCAGTAGGATGAGATGAATGGAATTCCCAAAGGAAGCATCCTATGAGCGATCGGGATAGTTTGACACAGAAAAGTACAGATGAGCTAAAACAAACGGTTTTGCGTCTCGTGACCGGACGTGATGGGGATGCTTTGGGGCAAAAAGTTCAGTTTTATAAAACGGAACTGGCACCGCTATTTGCAGAACTTCAGAAGCGTAATCCAGTTCCCGCTCCCAATGATCAGGTTGCGCTGGTTCAGGGGGTTTGGTTGTCCCTCTGGTCAACAATCCCCTTTCAAGATATTTTTCCGGGACGGATTCGTGATCAGTCCTATCAAATCTTTCATCCAGACGGATACTACGCCAACATGGCACGGTACGCCCCCGGTTCTCGCATTCCATTGCTAAAACGCCTTTCCGCATGGCTCTTAGCCTATGATTTTATGCTCATCCAACGGTACGAAGTCAGAAATCAGCAGTGGTTGATCCAAAATGTGAGCGTTGAACAAGCGTTGCGAATTCGGGCCAGACCGTTCACGCTCGAAGTGGCAGATGCCTGGTTTACCCAGGCCGTTGACTCTCCCAAATTGGCGAAGTTGAGAAACCTGGATCAACCCACCGCTAAAAAGGTAGAGAAAATCCTTCAAGCCACGCCTCAGTTAGAGCATCTTTACTGTGATGCAGACTTCCGGATTGCGAAAACTCAGCGGGAGTCGAAGCAACGACCGTCTTATACGATCGCAATCCGCAAATTGCAGAGATGAGTAGGTGCCTCAGAAGTTCGACTCATTGAGGCGTTTTTGCCATTCAGCATCAATGCGATCGGTCTGATTCACTTCCTGCTCCAACAAATCTGTTTCAGTGGTGTAAACCAGATCTTCGTTCCGGATCAACGTTTCTGCGGCAAACTGGCGGGCATAGGCGAGTTTAAGTTGTAGGGGTTCGTCTGGCTCGATTAAACGGAGCGATCGCATCTTTCGCGCATCATTGCGGGACTCCACCCTGCGATTACGCCATTGCACCCAGAAATACCGAAGCAGCGGAATTCCCAGAAAGCCAATCCCATACGCCAAAAGAACACCATAAACCGACTGAACAAAGGCGACTAATCCCCCTAACTCAGCCGCAACCGTCCCATCTGCCAGGAGAGACCCTAAAACGAGAGCACCGACCAAATTCACAGCCCCCAGACTGGCAGCCAGGATGATTTGTCCAGACCCCGCATGACTGAACCGCCACGGTTTTTCCTCTAAATAGGCAGGGGTAGAACGTGCGCCCTGTTCGGCAACGGTGGTTTGTAGTTCAGGGAAATGGTAGACAATTTCCCCTTCTGGGCTGACCTGGGGCACCCCATTAAAGCGAGACAGAACAGGCAGCATAAACTCTTCGTATTCCTGGGTGTACCCTTCCCCTAACGTGTCCAGGTAAGGGGCAATCTGTTCAGCCGTAATAGCCCCTTTCTGGTTGCGAATCACAGCCCCAATCGTTCTCCAGCGGCGTTCTTCCAGATCTGCATTTGGATTACCATCTCCAAAGATAAAGGAGAATACGGCCTCCAGAAAATTCATCCGGGGTTCGTTAGAGGAATAGGCGTGACGGCGGCGACGTTCATACTGGCGATCGGAGTAATCCGGGTAAAAAATCCAGAAGAAATCTGGGCTGAACCAGAAGTTGGGCATGAACACGCCCCCGCCCCCGCCTGAATTATCGCTGCGATCGTCTTCACCCCGACTGGAACTTGCAGCAGTCACAATGATCACAATTGTGAGCAGAATCAATAGAATCGAGGCGATCAGCAGAATCCCAAACGAGATTCGAATCAGGTAGAACAAAACCTTCCAGATACTTTCCCAAAGGGCTTTCAGGCGTAACCGTAGGGATTTTCTGAATAGAACAGACCGAAAATCTTCAGGAAACTGGTAAACAACCTCTCCAGATTCTGCCACCTGAAGGTGCCCTCCTGCCTCTGAAGCCAGAGTCAGTAACCCGCGTTGGGCCAGATTTACATCCAACCCCGCCTGAGTTGCCACATCTCCAACCGTCACCCGGTATTGAAGAGACTCAACCGCTTTCATCAACTTCGGATCGGGAGTCATACTGCCTCTTTCGTGCGCTAGATGATCTTCTTCTTCCAGTATAGGAAAGGCAGAGGGCAGGAGGCAGAGGGCAGAAGGAAAGGAAAAGGGTTGAAGGGGAAATCAGGACTAAGAGGTTCTTCCCCCCTGCCCTCTGCCTTCTTCTCCTCACCCAACCCTACATTCCCAAACTAAATGCTTTCCCCATGAATAGCCCGATAGCATGAGGACTTTAAAGCAACACAGCTTAATAATAGGCCCATGCAGGGGATCTCCTTTGCGATCGCATTTCTTCCCTGGCGGTGAGGCATCCCATGAGTCCTGATCATCCCCAACCGATTGAAGTTCAACCATCGCCTGAGACTGCTCATCCTGATCCGACGCTCCAACCGGACTCTCCCATTGCAGGTTCTTCCCCGGTAGATGCTCCACAGCGCAAGCGGCGCAAATGGGTGTTACCCGCTGCATTACTGGGGTTAGTCGCACTGGGGGGCGGAGGGTTTCTACTCTTGAGTAGACCGGGGGGCGGGCCACCGCCTCAGCAACGAATGCCTGTGAATATAAATACGGCTCCTGTAACCATTACCCCGATCGAGGATAGTTCGGATTATGTCGCAAGTTTAGAATCCCGCCAGTCCGTAACACTTCAGCCCAGGGTCGCAGGACAGGTTTCTGAGATCTTTGTGCGATCGGGCGATCGGGTCGAAGCGGGGCAGGTTCTTCTGCAAATTGACCCACGAGAGCAACAAGCGACAGTTGCCAGCCGAGTTGCAGCGGTGGAAGCGTCTCAGGCGGATGTAGAAGCCTCCCGTGCGGAAGTTGCGAGTGCCCAGCAAGCGCTTCAAGCTTTACAGGCCCAACGAAATTCTCGGCTAGCAGATTTACAGTTTAACCAGCGAGAGTACGAACGGTTTCAGCAACTCGCCCGCGAAGGGGCTGAGAGTCAACGGGTCTTAGACCAGCGATTGAACCAACTGCGAACTGCCCAGGCCAGTCTAGCGGAGGTGGAGGCGGATATTCAGGCACAACGGGCCACGATCGCCCGTGCCCAGGCTAATATTGCCCGAAATCAGGGGTCTGTGACCCAGGCTCAAGCTGGAGTTGAGCAGGAGCAAGCGGCTCTGGGGTACTACACGATTACGGCTCCCTTTAGTGGGGTCGTGGGCAATGTCCCCATTAAAGAGGGAGATTTCGCAAACACCTCAACGCAGCTAATGACCATTACCCAGAATACCCAACTGGAAGTACAAATTTCGGTTCCAGTGGAGGATGCTCCCAGACTCCGAAATGGTCTTCCAGTAAGGCTTTTGGATGCTAACAATAAAGTGTTGCAGACAGGGCGGATCTTCTTTGTGTCTCCCAATGTAAATCCCCAAACTCAAGCAGTCCTGGTGCGGGCACGATTTGACAATCCGGGCAATCGTCTGCGAACGGAACAGTTTGTGCGGGCGCGGGTGGTCTGGGGCCAAAAACCCAATGGGGTTCTCATCCCTGTTACCGCTGTTTCTGCACAGGCTGGAAAAGATTTTGTCTTTATTCCCGAACGGTACGATGCCCGTTGCAAAGCCAAGGAAATTGCCGCTGGGAACCCAGAGCAAAGCCTTTTGAAGGATGATCAGCTTGTGGTTCGCCAACAGGGGGTTCAATTGGATAAGTACGTTGGTAACAACCGTGAAGTAGTTTCAGGGTTGAATCCGGGCGATCGGGTTGCGGTCAATAACATTCTGCAACTGACGGAATGTAGCCCCATTGTTGATCAACCCGCTTCAGCAGATCTGTCTTCGCAAAAGTAGTGCCCTCTTTTACCTCCTCCACCCAGAGGTTTTATGATTCTCTCCATTGCTGATTTCTTTATCCGACGACCTATTTTTGCAACGGTCTGCTCAATTGTCGTGACCTTGTTGGGGATCGTGTGTATTCCCCTCTTACCCGTTGCCCAATTCCCGGACATCGTTCCCCCGCAAGTAACGGTGACCTCCAACTATGTGGGTGCCAGTGCGGAAGTGGTTGAATCAACTGTAACCAACATTCTGGAGCGGGAACTGAATGGGGTGGAAGGGGTGAAGTATATTCAATCCACCAGTGCGAATGATGGCACCAGCAGTATTACCCTCACCTTCGAACTGGATCGGGACAAGGACATCGCAGCAGTGGATGTTCAGAACCGAGTTTCTTCTGTGCTGTCTCGTCTGCCCGGACCTGTCACACAGACGGGGGTACGGGTAGACAAGGCCAATAGTGGATTTGTGCTGGCGATCGGTCTTTATTCAGATTCGGGAGAAGACGGCAAACTCATCTACGATGACATTTACCTGAGTAACTACGCGGATTTATACATCGCCGATGCCTTGAAGCGGATTCGGGGGGTCGGGGATGTGCAGATCTTTGGGGAACGGCGTTATGCGATGCGCTTGTGGCTAGACCCCGATCGCCTTGCCAGTCGGAATCTAGCCCCTCAGGATGTTGTCTCTGCCCTCCAGCAACAAAACCTTCAGGTGGGGGCGGGACAATTAGGCCAACAACCTGCGCCACCGGATCAAGTTTATCAATTAACCGTAAGCGCTCAGGGACGGCTGCGGACAGAGGAAGAGTTTGCAGATCTCGTAATTCGTACCGCTCCCGATGGCAGCTTGACCCGGCTCCGAGATGTGGGTCGGGCTGAATTGGGGGCTGAGAACTATGGAAGTGTGTTGCGGTTTGGGCGACGCAACGAAGAAACGGGAGAGATGATCATCTCTCAGGGGGTTGGGTTGGGAATCTCCCAATTAGCGGGCAGTAATGCGCTTGATGTGGCAGATGCAGTTCTCAAGGAAATGGATCGCTTACAAGCCACTTTCCCGCCTGGAATGCACTATCAGGATGCTTTCAATACCACGCTGTTTATTGAAGCAGGGGTAGAAGAAGTGGTCAAAACCCTGATTGAAACGGTTGTGCTGGTGATTCTGGTCATTTTCCTGTTCCTTCAGAACTGGCGATCGACCCTGATTCCCGCCATCGCCATTCCTGTCTCCCTGCTAGGCACCTTCGTGTTTGTTCAGTTGCTTGGCTTCAGTATCAACACCTTAACCCTGTTCGGGCTAACCCTGGCAACAGGACTGGTGGTAGATGACGCGATCGTAATTGTAGAGGACATTAGCCGCCGGATTCAGGAAGAGGGGATGAATCCGCTGGAGGCGGCCTTCAAATCAATGGATGTCCTGTTTGGGGCTGTCATTGCAACTTCTCTGGTGTTGATTGCCGTGTTTGTGCCCGTCGCCTTTTTCCCTGGTACAACCGGACAGCTTTACAAGCAGTTCGCGTTGACGATTGCTTTCTCTGTCACCGTGTCTACCTTTAACGCCCTCACCCTGACTCCTACCCTGTCTGCATTGTTGCTGCGTCGGGAGCAGCCACCCAATAACTGGTTTTTCAATCGCATCAATGGGGGGATCGATCGCAGTCGTCGGCTCTATGGCCGGACGCTCCAGCGGATTGTCAGCATGAAATGGTTGGTCATTGGGCTGTTTTCTCTGGGGCTTGTGCTGACCTATTGGATTTTTGGGGTAGTGCCAGGAGGGTTCCTGCCCCAGGAAGACCAGGGTTATTTCATTACGATCGTCCAGGGTCCAGAAGGGGTGTCTCTGAACTACACAACAAATGTTTTGAAACAGGCGGAAAACATTCTAAAGGATGCGCCCGGAGTCAAAAACATCTTTGCGATCGGTGGGTTTAGTTTTACAGGAGCAACCCCCAATAATGGGATTATCTTCACCACCCTGGAACCCTGGGATGAACGGAAGGGGGCTGACAAAACAGTTCAGGCGACCATTGGCGGATTTATTCCCCGGATCGCGCCTGTCCTGGCAAAACGGTTACCTCCGGGCGCACCCCCACCTGAAGGACCGATCGGAGTGGAACAGGTGGGGCTCTTTCCCAAGCTTTTAAGTATTAAAGAGGCAACAGTCATTCCCATTGCACCGCCACCCTTACAAGGCTTAGGGAACTTTGGCGGCTTTTCATTCCAGCTTCAAGATCGGCAGGGGGTGGGATTTGAGGCAATGGGGCAGGTTCTCCAACAGTTTATGGCCCAGGCATCTCAAAATAGTTCCTTGTTTGGGTTGCGTCCTAACTTCAATGCCAACACGCCTCAAATCAATGTAGAGGTCGATCGCGATCAAGCAAATGCCCTTCAGGTTTCCCTCAGTGACATCTTCAGCACATTACAGATCTTCCTGGGTTCTCAGTATGTGAACGATTTCAACCAGTTCCAGCGGACCTATCGGGTCTACGTCCAGGCAGATCAAGAATTCCGAAGCAACCCAGACGATATCAATCGCTTGTACGTCCGTTCTCGGACAGGCCAGATGATTCCAATGGGCAATCTGGTTCGGATTACGCGCACCACTGCTCCTTCGATCATCAATCACTTTAACCTGGCGCGATCGGTGGAAATTACCGGAAGTGCAGCACCGGGGATTAGTTCGGGACAGGCCATTCAAGCGATGCAACAGACGGCCAGTGCAACCCTGCCTAAGGGATTTGGGTATGAGTGGTCAGGACTGGCGTTAGAGGAACTGCAATCGGGGGGGCAATCGGCTCTGATTTTCTTGCTGGGGATTGTCTTTGTGTTCCTGGTGTTGGCGGCTCAGTATGAGAGTTATATTGACCCGACAATTATTATGCTAACGGTGCCGCTGGCCATTCTGGGCGCATTGTCAGCGGTTGCCCTCCGGAACATCTACAACTTTGTCGTCATGCTTTTGGGAGGTGCGCCCCTCCCCACTTTCTCCAATGATGTGTATACCCAAATTGGGTTGGTGATGCTAATTGGGATGGCGAGTAAGAACGCAATTCTAATCGTGGAGTTTGCCAATCAGTTATACGAACAGGGAGTGGGGATTACCAAAGCCGCTGTTGAATCAGCCCAAGAACGACTCCGGCCCATTCTGATGACCGCCTTTGCGACGATCGTTGGTGCCGTTCCCCTGGCAACGGCAACCGGGGCCGGAGCCGCAGCCCGTCAATCTTTGGGAACTGCCATTACCGGAGGGATGGTGATTGCAACCTTCCTGAGTTTATTTGTGGCTCCGGTTCTGTATATCGTCATTAAGTCTGCGGAGGCTCGTTATCTGTCAAAACGTCATCCTCGTTCGGGGGCAGAAGGTCCCCAAGGACCGGACGGTAATGGGGTTTCCTATGATGGGGATGGAAATGGAAATGGCACTAGTCATCATCTAACAGATGGGAAAACAACCCCCTCCTCAGAACGCCCCCCGGTGACGAGCCAGGGCGATCGGCGGTAGAGAATCAAATTTCTAATAAAAAAGGGTGCTTCCCAAGCACCCTTTTTTATTAGAAATTTGAC
>JANRKG010000017.1:0-9132 GCA_033763635.1 Leptolyngbyaceae cyanobacterium bins.59 | reverse complement strand
TCTGTTACCAGGGGACCGAGCACGTAGAAGGGAGCTTCAGAGCATTCTTCCATTTGCTTACGGACATTGAACTCGATTTGATCCATTGGAACGTGTCCCGGACCTTCTACCATCACCTGAATATCATGTTCCCAGGCGCGACGGGTCAGTTGGCCCAGGGTTTTGAGTTCAGCGAGTTGAGCCGCATCCGAGGCATCGTGGGCACAGCCAGGGCGGAGGGAATCTCCCAAACTGAAGGAGACATCATTTTTTTTGAAAATTTCAATGATGTCCTGGAAGTGGGTATAGAGGGGATTTTGCTTGTGATGGTGCAGCATCCACCGGGCGATAATGCCACCGCCCCGTGAGACGATCCCTGTGAGACGATCGCGCACCAGCGGCAAATGCTCAATGAGGATTCCAGCATGGATGGTCATGTAATCCACACCCTGTTGGGCATGTTTCTCAATCACATGCAGAAAGTCATCGGGGGTTAGCGTTTCGATATTGCCGTGAACGCTCTCTAAAGCCTGGTAAATGGGCACCGTTCCGATCGGCACTGGAGAAGCCTGGATGATCGCCACCCGAATTTCATCTAGATTTCCCCCTCCCGTTGAGAGGTCCATGACAGTATCGGCCCCGTACTTCACAGCCAGCTTCAGTTTGCCGACCTCTTCCTCCAGGTTAGAGGAATTGGGTGAGGCTCCAATGTTGGCATTGACTTTACACTTTGAGGCAATCCCGATCGCCATTGGTTCCAAATTCGGGTGATTGATGTTGGCAGGAATAATCATCCGACCTCGCGCCACTTCTTCCCGAATCAACTCAGGGGTCAGGTTCTCCCGCTGAGCAACGTACTGCATTTCCTCCGTGATCACACCCTGACGAGCGTAGTGCATTTGAGTCACATTACTCTGCCCACGCCGTTTCGCGATCCAGTCTGTCCGCATATTCAATTCCTCAATAAACAGCTTCCCTCCGCTGGTATTACCCAGAAACCAGACTGAAGAAGCTTCGGGGGAGGCACCGAAACCTCATTGACTCCAGTAGGTTATGTCAGGTTCTTAGGGACTATCTCAGCCTGATGATTCAGGCACCCCTAGCTTGGTTTCCCATCGTACCACCAGGACGCGGGTTGGTTGAGAATCTTTTGGAACTCTTAGGGTTGTTGATCGGTGGCGATCGACCCTTCACGTTTCGACCCATCCACTAGGACAGTGAAGTTGGCAGTTGCCCTATCTTAAAGCAGGATAGAAAGGACTGGAATTGTCAAAGATGCTTATGAATTTCCGTACTTGGGCAATGGCTGGTGGGTTGATCCTGGCTCCCTGGTTTTCTGGGTGCGCCCTGGCTGAACCACCTCGACCAATCGCTTCTACTGGATTATCCCAGTGGGAAGCAATCGTGCCGTCTCTGGAAGTGGCCTTCAAACCCGATCGTTCCAAACTGGGGCAGGCGTTGCAAGACCAGTTGTTTCGTTGTGTTCGCAAAAAGGTTTCGACCCTTTCCAACTTTGCCTTGGAGCAGATGCAGGGGCTATCGATGGAATGCGTCTTTGAGGTGGTGGTATTGGACGCGAAAGGAAAGATTCGGCCCGATGCGAACGAGCGGATGATGGCCCTGGTAGAAGTGACGGGCGTTGTGATGCCCAAGCCCGCCAGCCAAGGACAGGCATCAGTAACGCTACAACCCCTTGCGGGAAGCCGAGTCTGGACGATCGGGGTCAATGTTGCCAACCAAAATCGCCCGTTTTTGCTCGATACAGGGGCTTCTTCGTCGATCGTGGACAATCAGATTGCGAAGCAACTGGGGTTAAAAGGAACCCCCATTCCCGATCGCCTCATGTCCTACATGGTAGTTGGGGAAGAGTGTTCGGGACTGAATGCCAATCTCTATCCCCTCCCAAAATTGATGGTGGAGTCCGCCCAGGTACGGGGATTGACGGGCTTGGGGTTGGCGCGTAAGTCAATTCCAGGGAATCAATCCGGGGTTTTGGGTCTGGATTTTCTCAGTAACTTTGACTTGGTTTTGAATCCCCAAAGTCGCCAGCTACAATTATTGCCTCCTTCCCGTCCTGTCGCGAATGGGGTGCCCTTGGTTGGCAAGTTGGGAATCATGACAACCCAGATCTCTATCAATGGAAAAGGTCCGTTTAACTTTGCCCTCGATTCAGGGGCGGATGTGATGGTTTTATCGGAGCGCTTATCCAAGCGGCTAACCCTGGACCCAAAGAAGATGAAATTGGTGCAAGTGAGAGGATTCTGTGGATTGGAAAATGGGAAACAAACTCAACTGGCCCAAGTGCGGATGCAAACCCATACTGCAACTCGTCTGGATGCAGTGGTATTGAAGAGTGAACCGCTGGATTTGTTGGGAGTGGATGGGATTGTGGGCCAAAATTTTCTGAACCAGTACCGTCAACATTGGCGCTTTGGCGAACGGGATACGATGGGGTATCCGGCGCGGGGTAGCCTGGAGTTAGAAGGGCTGGCGAAGTGATGATCATGAGAAGATCGGGTTCCGATCGCATATTAAGGTGATGTCCAGTAGGTAAGGCAGAAGGATGGCAAAGCCGATTTTTCGAGATTTAGGAACCTGGGAACGGGCCGAATTACTCATGCAACCTGCATTTATTCGGGTCATTGACAATATTCGGAAGCAATTAGATGAATCGACCTGGAAGGGAACCTATCAGGAGGTGCAGGTTTGGCCTGAGGGAACGAGCGATGCGGTGAAAGCCAGAGTGATGGACCTGGGACAGCAGTTAGCCAACACTCCTCCCGAAGAGGCGGGGGAGTTGGAACAGGAACTCAGTGGCTTACCCCTTCCCTATCCGGCCTATCATCTCCATCTAGAACAAGGGGAACAACGTTACACGGTGGATCTTTGGGAATTGTGTTATCAAGTCTGTTTTTCCCATTACACGACTGGGCAGCAGGAACCTGTAGAGGTTGACCTGAGCCTGTTTGATGAGATGGAAGAGGTTGATTGGAATACGTTAGAACTCAAGACAAAACAATTGGTTGAACAGGTCTTTACGAGTTTGCCGGGTTCATCTGCTGATCCCCGTCAGTAACTCGCTCCTTGGGGGCGATACAATTGCGATCGAACGCTATCTATCACTCTCACTATCTATTGCTTGAGGCAGCCATGAGTCAGACTTTGCAGGAAATGCAGACCTCCCAGGGAGCGGAGTTCGGGGAAGTTGCAGGGGCAAGGGGGATCGTTTCTTTTGGCAATGATCCAGAGGCAATTCAGGCTGCTCGATCGTCCGTAGCAGTGGTCGATCGCTCTCTCTGGGGGCTGCTTCAGGTAACGGGGGACGATCGCATTCGTTACTTGCATAACCAGAGCACGAATGATTTCTATAGCCTCAAAGCAGGGCAGGGATGCGAGACTGTGTTTGTGACTTCCACAGCCCGCACCATTGATCTGGTAACGGCTTATATCCTGGAAGATGGAGTCTGGTTATTTGTCTCTCCCCAACGGCGTAAAGCGCTCCTGTCCTGGCTCGATCGCTACATCTTTGGAGCCGATCGGGTAGAACTTGCAGACATCACGGATACCTACTGCATCTTTACCTTGTTGGGGCCAAAGAGTCATGCAGTTTTGGAGCAGTTGGCAGGAGTCAACTGGCAGACCCAGCCCCCTGTCTCCCATGCAATGCTTTCTCTGGCAGGCGTGGAAGGGCGAGTCGCGGTAGGTACGGGGTTAGCGTTAGAAGGCTATACGCTGATGGTGCCAGCCGATGGAGCCGCGAAGGTGTGGGGTGAGATCGTTGCGATGGGAACTGTTCCGCTCGGCGATCGAGCCTGGGAGCAGTTGCGGATTGAGCAGGGCCGTCCGGCTCCAGATTCCGAACTAACAGAGGATTACAACCCGTTAGAGGCCGGATTGTGGCACACCATTTCCTTTAGTAAAGGCTGTTATATTGGTCAGGAGACGATTGCCCGACTCAATACCTATCAAGGTGTGAAGCAACAATTGTGGGGAGTCCGTCTGGACCGAAAACCCCCGATTCCAAGTTTGTTGATGGTAGATGGCGATCGGGTGGGTAAACTCACCAGCTTGACGGAAACGGCTGATGGGCTAATGGCTCTGGGGTATATACGAACTAAAGCAGGGGGTGCGGGGCTAAAAGTTCAGGTGGTTGCAGAAGTGGGCAACGCTCCTTGTGCAGAAGGTGTATTAATAGATCTTCCTTTCGTGACTCGTGTTCCTCAGTAGTTCTTCATCTTTTTTTTTGCAAAGTCTTTGCATAGATTTCCCTGGAATTGCCAGAGGCGTTTTTGCTTCTGATAGCCTAGATTTAGACTTGTTCCAGGAAAAAAATTTGGGTGGCTAGCCCAGACTCTCCCTTGCGCCTGTCTAAGCATCAACTCTGAGCATCAACAATGTTCACATTTGAGCAGGTAGGAACTTACGAAGAAATATCGGTTCAGAATGTGGTTAGGACTGCATGATTAACACTGCATGATTAACACTACAGGGTTAACACTGCATGATTACACTGCATCATGTTGCACAGGGTTGCACAGGGCACTGAGTTCCTGATGCTATCTCTCCAGTTTTGACGAAGGAAGGCTCAGGTGAAGATGCCGCTCTATGCCCTGATTGTCGAAGTATCTGAAAGAGATGCTTTATACCTGACTCATGTATTGAAGCAGGGTGGATATTCAGTGAGTTCTGAGTGGGCCAACACCCTCCCCACGCTGGCAGCGGCTCTCGATCGTCAGGAATGGCAAATTCTAATTTTGTCAGATCAGGTCCCCCAATGTACTCTACATCAAGCCCTGGACCTCATCCGGCAACGTCGCCTCTCTTTACCCATTCTGGTAGTTTCCTCAGATGGAGGGGAAGAAAAGGTCGTGGCGGCAATTAAGGCGGGAGCCGATGAATTTGTTGGGAAACACCATCTGCAACGGTTAGTTCCAGCCGTTCAAACCCTCTTGCATGAAAAAACTCCCACGCTCGACCATCCCGTGCCAGAAACCCTGCTGGACCGGGAAGCAAATCTGTTGGCCCTGATTGAAAACACCCAGGATGCGGTTTGGTCCGTCAATGTAAATTATCAACTGGTCACTTTAAATTCCAACTTCAAAAAATTGTTTTATTGGGTGTTCAAAACGAAACCCCAGAAAGGAATTGATATGGTTGGATGCCTGCCACCGGACTATCAAGACCTGTGGCGCAGTTATTACGATCGCGCGCTCCAGGGAGAACGGTTTGCCATTGAAGAAACCTATCCTCTGGGAAGACACTCAGCGGAGTTTGAAATCCATTTCAACCCGATTGAGGCCCAGATGGGCAAAATTACGGGGGTCGCAGTCTTTGGGCGAGATATCACCGATCGCAAACGGGCCGAAGCGGATTTACAACACGCGAAAGACCAACTTCAGGCCGTGTTAGATGCGGTGCCGGGGTGTGTCTCCTGGTTTAGCTCTGACATGACCTATTTAGGGATTAATCGCTATTTGGCAGCTACCTTCAAACTGCAACCAGAGGACTTTATTGGGAAAAAGTTGGGCTTTCTAGAGAGTAGTGGTGGTTTTGGAGAATTCGTCTACAAGTTCTTTGGGAGCGATGTGAAGGAAAGTGCGATCGAACTGGCGACGATCGTGGATGGGGTGCCCCGTCAATATCTCATGGTGGCTCAAAAATATTACCAGGACCAGGCAGCAGTGTTTGTGGGGATCGATATCACCGATCGCAAACAGGTGGAGGAAGCTCTGCGGGAGAGTCAGGAGCGGTACACCTTGGCGGTGAAAGGGGCAAATGACGGCCTGTGGGATTGGAACTTCAAAACCAATGAAATCTACTTCGGTCCTCGCTGGAAATCAATGCTGGGTTGTGAGGAGTGGGAAGTTAGCAATAGTCCAGAAGAGTGGTTCAAACGCATTCATCCCGATGATCTGGAATTGGTCAAAGCAAAAATTGATCTCCATCTCAAGGGCGCAACCCTTCACTTTGAGACAGAACATCGGATGTTGCATAAGGATGGTCAGTATCTCTGGGTTCTTTGTCGGGGGTTAGCCGTGCGTAATGGTACGGGCAAGGCGACCCGCATGGCCGGATCTCAGACAGACATCACGGAGCGTAAGAATGCAGAAGAACAACTCCTTCATGATGCGTTTCACGATGCCCTGACCGGGTTGCCGAATCGGGCATTGTTTCTCGATCGCCTCGGACAGGCAATGGAACGGGCCAGACGCTCCAGTGCCGATCGCTTTGCCGTGCTGTTTCTAGACCTGGATCGGTTCAAGGTTGTGAATGATAGCCTGGGCCATACAGTGGGAGATGAGTTATTGAAACAGATCGCGAAGATTCTTCAGCGGGAATGTTTGCCTTCTGGGGACACGGTGGCCCGTCTGGGTGGGGATGAGTTTGTGATTCTACTGGAGCAGATTCAGAGCCTCCGGGATGCAACTTGTTTAGCCGATCGCATCCATGACCTGCTGAAAGCTCCCTTTCGGATTGCAGAATACGAGGTCTTTACGACTGCCAGTATTGGCATTGCCCTCAGTCAGACGGGGTATGAGAATCCAGAGGATCTCTTGCGAGATGCGGATATTGCGATGTACCGCGCTAAGTCTCAGGGAAAAGCGTGCCATGAGGTCTTTGATACGGAGATGTATCGCCGTGCCTGTGAGCTATTGCAATTGCAGACCGACTTACGACGGGCGATCGAGCGGGAAGAATTACGGGTGTATTATCAGCCGATCGTTGAGTTGCGAACGGGGCTAATTAGTGGATTTGAAGCGCTGGTTCGCTGGAAACACCCGGAACGGGGTCTGGTTTCTCCGGTAGAGTTTATTCCCGTAGCAGAAGAAACGGGGTTGATCATTCCCATTGGTTCCTGGATCTTACGAGAAGCCTGTCGCCAGCTTCGGATCTGGCAAGAGCGCTTTCCATCCGAGTATCCCCTAACTATGAGTGTCAATCTATCGGGTCGTCAGTTCTCTCAGGATGACCTGATTCAGGATGTGGCTCAGATTCTCGCGGCAACGGGTTTGTATCCTGCGAGTTTGAAGTTAGAAATCACGGAAAGTGTGGTGATGGAGGATGCCCGATCCGCTATTGCACTGTTAGGTCACCTGAAACAGTTGGGAGTCAGCTTGCAAATTGATGATTTTGGGACGGGCTATTCTTCCTTGAGCTATCTACACCGATTTCCCACAGATACTTTGAAGATTGATCAGTCGTTCGTTGCGCGGTTAGGAACAACGGATGATAGTTCTGAGATTATTCGGGCGATCGTGACTCTGGCCCATAACCTGGGAATGACGGTGACAGCCGAAGGGATTGAGACGTTAGAGCAGATGAGCCAGTTACGCTCTTTTCAGTGTGAGCATGGGCAAGGGTTTTTGTTCTCCAGGGCTGTAGACAGTCGAACGGCAGAGCAGATCCTTATCCGGCAAGCGTGTAAGGTCGTTTAGGGGTCCAGCAGCACTCGATAGCGGGTGATGGGTCGGAGGCGCTCAATGGGCATTCCGAGTTGCTGGCTGGTTGCTTGTTCTAACTGGGCGACGTTGATAAAGGGAAATTCAAACACCAGAGCTTTCAGGGCTGTATTCGTCGTTCGGACGGTCACACGAGACACCCCCCGATTGCGGAAAATATCGACCTGAACAGCCAAAATAATTTTACTGGGGGTATCCAGTTGGGTGTCGGCCTGAAGGCGATTGTCGCTCCGGTAGGCACGACTCAAAACCCTGTCCGTCAGCACACTACTGCCAATCCAGAACACAAGCCCCAGCAAGGGGAGGGGCAACCAGAATTCCAGGCCCAGAGAGGAGAGGGGTTTCAACCAACGAAAATGAAGCATTGGCGGGGTCAGTTGGCTAGGATGATCAAAGGGAGAGTCTCTGGCAACGGCTTATGCTTATTTTACTGGTGGAAGATGATACGGCTCAGTTAGAACCGCTGCACGCGGCCCTATCGCAGTCGGGCCATATTGTGGATGCGATCGAAGACAGTGACACGGCTCAGTGGTTACTTTCCCAGAAAGAGTATGACCTCTTGATTCTAGATTGGATGTTGCCGGGAGCCAGTGGCCTGGATCTGTGCCGTCAATATCGCAGGATGGGAAAAACGGCCCCGGTCCTGATGCTTACGGCAAAAGATACCACTGCTGATAAGGTGTTAGGGCTGGATGCAGGAGCGGATGATTATCTGGTGAAGCCGATCGACGTAGTGGAGTTGCTGGCGCGGGTCCGGGCACTGGGCCGACGATCGCCCCTCTGGAAGGGCGATATCCTCAGTCTCGGAGACTTACACTTGCATCTCAGTAGCCTGATTCTGGAGCGAGGCTCGACCCGCATTCAGCTATCGGGACGGGAGTTTCAACTCATGGAATACTTGCTGCGTCACCCCCGACAAGTGCTATCACGGGACCAGATCGAACGGGCCTTGTGGGAATGGGGAGCCGAGCCAGAAAGTAATGCAGTGGCAACCCTGATCCGACGGCTGCGGCAACGGTTGGAATCAGTGGAGGCGAAAGATTGGCTAGAAACGGTTTATGGATTGGGATACCGTCTCAGCTTGCCTGCGAATCGCCACGAGGGGTAACGAGAGCCTATGTTTAACCAGAGCCGTCGCCGTTTGACTTACTGGTTTGCCCTCTGTATGGGGAGTATCCTGGTTCTCTTTACCGGAGTTGTGTACTACCGGGAAGTGGAAGACCAGATGATCGCCTTTGACCAGGCGCTTTACCGGAAGAGCCGAGTGATGGCGGCAAAAGTTCACTACCGGGTTTATGCGGGCCAGTGGCTCATTGACCTGGCAGAAGTGCCTCTGTTGGGGAGTAATGCCCCGGCGGTTGATAGTGAACTGGTCTATGCACGCTGGTACTCAGCGGATGGGCGATTACTACACTTTGTCGGTAAACCCCTGGCCCAACCTCTTCCAGTGAATGCAGGTTTTCAAACAGTTCAGGTCGGGTCTGAGAACACTCCTTTGCCTCCCGATCAGTGGTTACGTCAGGTGACGCTGCCCGTTCAGCAGGGCAATCTGTTGGTGGGCTATCTCCAAATTGCGACTCCCCTGGCTCCTATGCAGGCTCACTTGGGGCAGCGTCGGTTATTTCTCTCGCTGGGGGTTCCGGTGACGCTGGGGGTGATCGGGATGGCAGGTTGGTTTTTGGGCGGCTTGGCT
>JANRKG010000016.1:0-19526 GCA_033763635.1 Leptolyngbyaceae cyanobacterium bins.59 | reverse complement strand
CGAGATGCAGAAGACCCTGAAATCTTTGAGGCTGCAAAGGCTCAAGGAGTAATTTTTATGACGAAAGATAGTGATTTTGTAGATTTAGTTGAGCGATTGGGATCACCACCGCAAATTATCTGGTTAACTTGCGGCAATACCTCAAATGCGAGGCTAAGGGAGATATTGAGTTCAGTTCTACCAGAAACACTAGAGTTGCTACGTTCTGGTGAAAAATTAGTAGAGATCAGTGAGGATTAGCACGGCGGCATAACAACCCCAATGCACCCAACTGTCTGACGACAATTACTTTTGGGTCAAACGACAACTAGAACAAATGCTCAAACCCTTACCAGAAGCTGCGATCGGTTCTACGTATAATTGACGCGAAGGCCAAAAGTAATTGTCGCCGAACAGGAGTTGGAGGATTTTGTTCAGTTAACTCTTTCTGCTCCAGATGAGGTTCGACGCAGTAGTCGGAATGCAGGAGTATTATTGTTTTACCGGGTACGGCGAGAAGAACGTTGGGTTGTTGCAGTGGCACGGCGTTTAATGTTGTGCAGGGATGATTTGCTGCTACCTAGACGGAACATTGACTATGGTGGCAGCAATTTCGCAGCAATTTCATAGTAAGTATCTGATCTAAGAAATAAGGCTACGCACAACCGATTTAGTGTAGTCACAGGTTATGCGTAGCCCAGAGATTCTTCTTATCAGTCAAATTTTGCAGTTCTTCAAGAACTACAGCCCCAGATCCGCCAGGATATCAACGGCATGGGTGTCGGTTTTTACAGTACCGTAGTCGTACACCTTGATGATCTTACCCTCGCCATCAATGACGTAGGTGATGCGTTTGGAGTAGCCGCCTCCGTCAGCATCATAGGCCGTCGTCAACTGCTTATCGACATCAGCCAACAGCGGAAATGGCAAACTGAACTTTTCAGTAAATTGTTGGTGGGAGTTAACATCATCCACACTCACCCCCAGAACGACAATATCTTTACCCTGGTAAACCGAGTAATTATCTCGGAAGTTGCAGGCTTCTTTGGTGCAGCCAGGGGTGTCATCTTTGGGATAGAAGTACAAAACAACCGTCTTCCCTGCGAAATCCGCCAGTGAAACAGGATTCCCGTTGGTGTCTTTCACAGAAAAAGCGGGAGCGGCAGTGCCTACAGATAAAGCCATCGCGTTATTCCTTTCTCAGGGTGGATCGCTACAGATTGTATCGCAGAAGAGAGACGATCGAAGGGAGAGGTTCCGGCTCCATGTCCTATCAAACGCCCATCAAAATTGCTATCTTCACCAGTTCTTCATTTTTTATTTTTAGGTTAGAGAGAAGTGATAACAGTTTTTTTTTCAACGATTCTCTGTCTTGTTCAAAATGCTTGCTGGATCGGTATAAAGGACGGTTGCCTTTTTCACACAATTTGCAAAAGCAGATCAGGGATGCATTGATGCATCCCTTTGCTATTAGGGGCCAATTAAAAATCAGGTTGGCAGCGGATGGAAACGGATGAAACGGATGCTTTTTGAGTGAAGGTGTTATGCGATCCGTTTCATCCGTTTTTAATTGGCCTCTAACAGTCTCTAGTATTTCCTAAACATTTTGTTGACACTTCTTAAGAGTAGGTTTGTAGATTACTTGCGACCAACGAGAGATTTTTTGATTCAGGACTTGCGAATTATTTGGGAAATTTCAACTCAAGATTTTCCATTTTCCTTGAAATTACTTAGCCTGACTTTGGTGACTCCTCTCTCAAATCGGGCACCTTAGGTCAGACAGTTAGAGCTTGATACAGCAGCTTTTTATTGTTGCCAAATAATTAGTAGATTCAATCAGAATTTGAATTTGCTTGTTAATATGGCACTTCTCTTTTTGAGAGTAAAAACTGCATTTTTTGGGTGTGAGCGAGATGAATTCTGACCTTTTAGTAATGAGATCATGATGCAACTTCAACTCGCTAACTTAGGCAACCTGGCGATCGGACTGGGAGCGTTATCAACCGTGGTGCTACAGCCATTGCATGCTTTTGCAGCAGCACGATCGGTCAATCCCCAAGATTCTCTCAGTTCCTCGCTAGCATTAGAGGCGGGTGCTCAAGGTGTAATTGACGAAGAAAACGTCCCGACTTGGGTTCCTACAACCTTGCCCCTACAAGGCAGCAAAACTAAGAATTCTCAGGACAAGAACGCGAACAAAGTATTTGCTCCTCGTCTCCCATTTGCAACCCGTCCAGACAACCAGGAGATTTATGAAATCATTCCTGAACGGCAGGAAGTGACCCCTGAAATGTCCATTCCTATTACGCCTGGTCAACCCCTGCCTTCTACACGACCCAATGCCTCTTCCCAATATGTGTGGCCTGCTAAAGGGGTCTTAACTTCCGGCTTTGGTTGGCGGTGGGGCCGGATGCACCAGGGGATTGATATTGCAGGGCCAGTCGGCACCCCAATTTCGGCAGCGGCGGGCGGCACTGTGACCTATGCTAAGTGGGATGATGGTGGATATGGCAATCTCGTAGAAATCAAACATGGGGATGGTAGCATCACCCGTTATGCCCATAACAGCCGGATTCTGGTTCGTACCGGGCAGGAGGTTGAACAACGGCAGCCGATCGCCCTGATGGGGAGCACGGGCCGCAGCACGGGACCCCACTCCCATTTTGAGATCCGGTTGCCCGGAAAAGGTGCGGTGAATCCGATCGCCCTCTTGAAACGGTAAGGGGAATTATCCTGCCAGTACCATTTCATCCCGCCCCCGCAATAGGGTCATAATGTCATCCCGGTAGTCCTGAAATTTGGGTAGGCGTTTCGTCTGATAGGTCCGATCGCCAGGAAGCTCAATCGTAATTTCCTGCTGGATGCTACCGGGATGGGCGGTTAAAACGTAGATGCGGTTTGAGAGAAAGACTGCTTCTTCTACGTCATGGGTGATCATGAAAATGGTGGTCTGGGTGCGCTGCCAGATATGCAGGAGAAATTGCTGCATCGTTTCTTTGGTTTGCACATCCAGCGCCCCAAAGGGTTCGTCCATCAGCAAAATTTTGGGCTGGGAGGCCAGGGCGCGGGCGATCGCGACCCGTTGTTTCATCCCACCCGAAAGCTCCTTGGGTAGGGCTTTGGCAAATCTCGTTAAGCCAACTACCTCCAGGTACTCGGCGGCCCGTTCCCGTCGGTCTGCCTGAGACACTCCACGCAACTTCAGCCCAAATTCGACATTTTGGGCCACCGTCATCCAGGGGTAGAGGGTGTAGCTCTGAAAGACCATGCCGCGATCGGGACCGGGACCTGTCACCCGCACCCCATCCACCCGCACCTCGCCGGAACTGGGGGTATCCAGTCCGGCAATCAGGCGCAGCAGGGTCGATTTTCCGGAGCCGGAGGCTCCCACGGCGCACACAAATTCGCCCTGTTCCACATGCAAATTAATGTTTTGCAGAGCCGTCAGCCAGCCGCGACGGGTTTTGAATTGTTTCGAAAGATCAACAGCCTGGACGTACATAGGGGTTAACTCGAAGGGGTAGGGAGATAGGTTTTGAGATACTCGTGAACCTGGCGCAAAATTTGCTTGCTGCCATCGAACGTGATGCGAGTGATGGCCTCTTCAAAAGGAACCCAGGCATAATCTTTAATCTCAGCCGCCTGACAGAAGACCTGGGACGATTCCACCAGGGCTAAATAGTAAGTGACGGTCTTTTCAACGGTGTGGCTGTGGCGCGTGAACCAGTAATGTTCGGAAAATGCATTCTCTCCTAGCAACTGATAGGAGAGAATGCCCGTTTCTTCCTCAAATTCTCGACAGGCCGCTTCTACAGCATTTTCCCCTGATTCAGCGTGCCCCTTGGGAAAGCCCCAATGCCCTGCATGGTGTTGGATCAGCAGAAAAAGCGGGGTATTGGCTTCATGGCGAATTGGGATAATGCCGTAGGATGCGTCTTTCATGGTTCACAACTCACTTGCGATCGGGTTCATTGGGTTGCCCAGGAACAGGTCACTCGCTGCAAGAGGCGGAAGAGGAGATCAATTCCCAGGCCGATTAGACCAATCATAATCAGTCCCGCAAAAATCTCATCGGTTTTCAAGAAACGTTGGGCAACGCTGATGCGTCGTCCCAATCCTTCCGTCGCGGCTACCAGTTCCGACACGACCACTAGATTCCAGGAAGCTGCCATGTTAACCCGACCGATATCAATCAGGTTGGGCAAAATGTAGGGGGTAATCACTTGCAGCAAAACCTGAAGCCGTCGCCCACCCAACGTATAAGTCGTTTCAATCAACTCTTTGGGAACAAACTTCACAGCGTCCATCACCATCAGGGTGTTAAAGAACAGGGTGCCGATGAAGATGAGTAGGATTTTGGGGATTTCTCCCAGGCCAAAGTAGAGAATCAGCAAGGGAATGAAGGCCGGGGCAGGCATGTAACGGACGATCGCAATGATCGGTTCCGTGAGTGCCCGCACACTGGCAAAGGCTCCCATCAAAATTCCCAGGGGAATGGACAGAATCACTGCCAACAGGAAACCGCTGAGGACTCGGAATAGACTAAATCCGATGTCTTTGGTCATGCTGCCATCTGCAAACAGGCGTTGAAAGGCCCCAATCACCTGGGCCGGAGAGGGCAAAAACAACGGATCGACCATCTTGAAGGAGGTTAGCCAGAACCAGAGGATCAGGGGAACGCCGATCGAAAGGGTTGTCAGGCTCCAGGTCAGAGAGACTGGAATGGTTTCTCGAATCCGCCAGAAGACAGTCGGGGGGAGGGAGGTTGGGTTTGGGGAGTTCATAGGAGGATGGAGGATGGGAGGATGAGGGGGGTGAGGAGATGGGGAGATGAGGGGAAGAGAGAGAGTTGTCCTGAGCGCCTCCCCTCCTGAGTCCCCTTACTTCCGAGCCGCCGCCGCTTTAATGAAGCGATCGTCAAACAATTTGGTCAAGTCTGGCGCTTTTGTCACCAGCTTGCTGTCCACCAGGAACTTGCTGATCTCCCTGGCAGCATAAGGGAGGGAGGTCATATCTTTGCCGTCCTGAAACGCTTTCAAGTTCTCTTCCAGGGTGAAAAGGCGCGTACCAGTATCGTAGGCTTTGTACTCTTCGACAGAAACTCCGGCCCGTTTTGCCATGATTTCATAGGCTTTGTCCCGATTCGCCTGGATATAAGCCAGCGTGTCAAACCAGCTATTGACCATTGTCTGAACTGCGTCTGGGTTTTGTTCGACAAACTTACGGCTGAATGTCAGGTGATCGGGAATGGCCCCAGGAAAGTCCTTGGATGAAAAAAGTACCTTACTGCCCGATCGTTTGAGTGCCTGGGTCGTGAAGGGGGCGAAGACTCCCACCGCATCCAAGCGTCCGGCGGCGAAGGCTGCTGCTGCTGCCCCCGTTTCCAGGGGCTGAAAGTCAATATCAGCCTGGGTGAGTCCGGCTTTTTGCAGACCCAGGAGTAGCAGGAAGTGATCCACTGTTCCTTCTTCTGCCGCAACTTTTTTGCCCTTCAGGTCTGCGATCGTATTAATTCCGTCTCGAACAATAATCTGGTCGTTCCCGGTTGAGTTGTCATTCGTCAGGACAATCACCTGATCGGACCCCGCTGCAACTGAACTGATCGTGTCATTCAGGGTTTGGGTATTTGCGTCCAGTTGTCCGGCCGTCAGGGCTTTGATGGAATCGAGATAGCCATCAAACCATTTCAGGTCTACCCTGACATTATTCTTCTCAAAAATTTTCTCATCTTGAGTCACCTGCCAGGGCAACCAACCGGGCCATACACTGAAGCCCATGCGGACGATCGCCCCGGTGGGGGAAGCGGCAGGAGATCCACCCGGAGCGGGGGAAGGGGTCTGCGTCTGGGTACAACTGACTGTCAGCGTCAGGCTGACGAAAAAAATGGCGAGCCAGGATAGGATTGAGCGGCGTTTCATAACTTCCTCACAGGATTGGACTTGAAGAGTAAGGCAGAGGGCAGGAGGCAGAAGGGATACATCAAACAGCAACTTTTCCTTCTGCCCTCTGCCCTCTACCTCCTGCCTTCTCTTCTGCCTTCACATTCGATCGCACCCAGGAAAACCAGATCTCCAACCCTTCCCCAGTTTTAGCGGATACGGGAATCAGGGTGACATGGGGATTGATTTGGCGCACATTGGCTTCAATTTGAGCGAGATCGACATCCAGGTAGGGAACCAGATCAACTTTCGTAATCAGTAAACAATCCGCTTCCCGAAACATGATGGGGTACTTGAGGGGCTTGTCTTCCCCCTCCGCAACGCTCAAAAGCGCCACCTTGGCATGTTCCCCAACTTCAAATTCGGCAGGGCAGACCAGATTGCCGACATTTTCTACTAACACGAGATCGAAATCGGCGGGATTGTGGTGGTGGGCCAATTGGTGAATGCCTCCCGCCACCATGCGGGAATCCAGGTGGCAGGAACGACCCGTGTTAATCGCAATCACAGGAACGCCCTGTCGTCGGAGGCGATCGGCATCCAATTCCGTCGTCATGTCCCCTTCAATCACCGCAATCTTGAGATCGGGGTTAAGGGCGGCGATCGTTTTTTCCAGCAGGGCAGTTTTTCCGGCTCCGGGACTGCTCATCAGGTTGAAACAGGTAATGCCCCATTCGTCAAAATGGGCACGATTATGATCCGCCCCTGCCTGATTGGCATGGAGCAAGTTCATTTCCATGGCTGCGTCTACGTTCAAATGCATAGGATTTGTCCAATGAAAAATTGAAATTTGAAATCGTTCGGGTCGCTGGTACGAGTGCGTATTTTCTCTAGAAAAACCGTGCCTGTCATACCCGATGGGAATTATTGGGGTTGCCCAATTGGGAAAGACGCGAAATTTCGCGTCTCTAAGGGGGACGGAGATCACAGAACGGCGATCGGTTCCGTTTGGTAATCAATCCCGTTGATTTTCAATTCTCGACCCGATCGCACTTCCTCCATTGGAGACTGACAGGTCGGGCAGGCATACTGAAGGCCGATCTGAGGATGATATTCCTGCTGACAGCGGTGACAAAAGGCAATCAACGGCGTTTCGTGGATGATGAGGGATGCTCCCGCTAAAAAGGTGTTTCGGGTTTGGGCTTCGAACGCAAATTGTAGGCTGGCGGGTTCGACGCAGGTAAAGGCTCCCACCGTCAGATGCACCTTCGCGATCGGCTGGCGATCGGGCTGGGCTTCCCACCAATCCCGAATTGTCAGAATCAACGCTTTCGTCATGTCGGTTTCGTGCATGGCCTATCTCCAGTCTGAAGTCGGTTCCATTTGGGCTTCGGCATGGATGTAGGCGGGCTTTTCCTTCCGGGGCAGTTGCCCGGACAGCACCAGATGGGCCATCGTGTCACAAATCACACGGGTGGCCAGGAGTGCGGTCATGTCACTCACATCGTAAGGCGGGGAAACTTCTACCACCTCCAGGCCACAGACGGGTGCCCGTTGTACAATCTTGCCTAACAGAGCCAGGGCTTCACGGGGCAGCAATCCACCGGGTTCGGGCCAGCCTGTGCCAGGAACGAATCCGGCATCGATGCAATCAATGTCGAAGCTGATGTATACGCAGTCCGTTCCATCCAGTGCCCGCTCTAAGGCGAATTCGGCAGCGGCATCAATGCCCCGTTCCACAATGTCGGTTACGGTGAGAATATTAGTGGCCCGTTCGCGGCAGACCTTCACTCCCTGGCGAGGAACCTGCCAGCCTCCAATCCCCAGTTGCACCAGGTTTTTGGCAGGGGCATTTTTGATATTGGTGGCATGGAACCAGGGGCAGGTGTGCATCCGCTCATCCAGGTCCGTTTCCTGAGTATCGACATGGCGATCGAAGTGGATGATCCCAACCTTCTTGTCGCCCAGGTGACGGCAGACTCCGCGCACGGTGGGGAAGCCGATCGAGTGGTCCCCTCCCAAAATGATGGGAAATGCACCGGAACTGAAGATGTGGGCAATCCCTTTAGAAATCTGATCGAAGGATTTTTCGTTATTGGCGGGGATGGTGAAGATATCGCCCACGTCGCACAGGGTAATCTGTTCCCGCAAATCCACCCCTAACTCGAAGTTGTAGGGGGTGTACAGGGCCGAAATGCGTCGAATTCCCTGGGGACCGAAGCGCGTACCGGGACGGTAGGTGGTTCCCGAATCGTGGGGAACCCCCACAACCGCTACATCGTACTCACCCACCTTCCGGACATCCTCTACGTAAGGGGCTTTCAGGAAGGTGTTAATCCCGGCATAGTGGGGGAGTTCGCCCCGAGAAAAGGTGGGAATCGAGCGATCGATAATGCTCTCAGCCGCTTCTAACCCGAATTCCAGCCCCCGTGATACTTCCTGTTGCCATCCGGTGAGGGGCAGTTGGGTTTCCCGTTGGAGGGCACGATTGGCTTCCGTCTCAGAAAACCGATCGGACCCTTCAGGTTTTTGAAAAAAAGAGTTCTCAGTCATAAATCAGATTCAACTTATAAACGCTGTTGAGAGAGCAATTGGCAGAGAGCAAGTGGCAAATCCAACCAACACAAAAGCCCGGACGAAACCGCAGCCCTGTGCGCTTTCCTCCCGGGCTTTTTTCCCGCCGTGTGGCTAGCAAAGGTTTATCCTTTAAGGCTTCATGCCCTTTTGCTAGCTGCTTCTCTCGGACCAGCACTTGCTTTTGCAGCAAGCCGGAACCCTAGAAGCGATCGATTGTTGAATGCTCTCAAAGAAATATCAAGCCTGAACAATTAAAAGTGTATTGCGAGATACTAATAAAGCCTTTGCAAGGGGTCTTTACGGGGAGGGCAGGAATAGAGATGGACATCCAAACGGGGATTAAACCCTTGAGGCTAAACCCTTTGGAATTGAAAGTTTGTATGGTTTTAGTTAGACAGAATGAATGAACCGTGTTAACTTTTCGAGACACAACCGTTGTTGGATAATTCAGGGGCGATCGTCCCGTTCAAATCGGCATCTTTCCCTTTCCTGATCTACTTTCTCAACTTTTTCTAGCGGTAGTGAGATCTGCCTTTCCAAAAAATCCCTAGAACTAGCCCTGTCAGTGTCGATCCATTAAAATCTGCTAGAACAGGCAGGAAGGCGGGAAAAATCATCAGAAAAACGGTTTTGATTAAAAACAGCAACACAAGACTGCCGTACAATGCCCAGAGGGTTGAGAGATTTAGATAGAGTTGCCGGAAAAAGCGCTCGGCAATCCACACCGCAAGCGCCCCTACCCCCAGCCCAATCACGATGGGAGTCAGGGGGGCAAAGGGAGGTCGAACGTACAGCACCTCTACCGCATGACGCACCGCAGGGCTAAACTCGGCTCCTGCGAGAATCAGGGCTTCCCCAATCAGGATGATTAGATTAATCACGATCGCGACCTGAAAGACAAGACCCCAGGGCAGTCGTTTGAGCTTACGCATGGGAACCCTACCGTTCTGTCATCACTTTCTCTGGTTTGATTGCTGCCGTCTGGGAGCGTTCCGACATCACAAAAGGCGATCGTCCCTGACCTAAGCGAGGGGAATCTCCCAAGACCCGAAGGCCGTCTAAGACAGCGTTCCGAACAATCATTTCTTCTTCACGAACAACCATCAGGTGGAAACAATCGGCAATGGTCGATCGTTGTAGGATGTCCTGAGGAGGGTGATGCAACAGGCGGGTAAGCTGCCGCACTGCAACCAGCCGCTTGACGGGATTAGGATGGCTCAGGTCTTCGAGAGATTGGTCTATCGTGTCGCTCTGCTGGTGAGAACGCTGAATCGCACCCTGGCGCACCAGCATTAACAGAATGGCGAGAATTCCGAAGCCTTGTAGGATGAGGGCGGCTGCAAGGCTGCGATCGTGGCTTCCCGTCCAAAGAGCGGCTGACAGATAAGTCGTGAGGGTTGCTAGCATTCCCGCTGCTACTGACAGGGCCAGGGGTTGGCTAGAGCCACCGACTAACTTCCGAAAATCCATCAGGCGAGTTTGCCAGTCTCGGCTCTGCCAGCGGTACGCCAGAACCATGACTAGAATTCCGGCTCCTGTGGAAACGGGAATTTTCCAGTTCCAGCAAAGCAAAGCCGTGACCGCAGCGGAACCCGCCATCCAACGCAGGGGTTCCTTCCAGCGCACAGAGGATAAATCGGGAAGCATGAGCCGATCGCCCGGAAGGGATCGTCCCCTCGTCCACTGCTCCAAAAGTTGTTGCCACTGAAAAGAAGCCTGTGCCACGGTGCCTTAAAAACTACAAGGTGTGATAGACATTCTAGAGGACGGAACCTCAGATTAAGCAACACTGACGGGATTTGTTATGTTTTTGCCCCCTGGTTTTTGCCAACACTCGATTCAGACTTCTCTGGGCACGATGGCCTACTACACAGCGGACACTGCCCCTTGGCCGCAAACGGCGGGGAAGCCCACCCTGGTATTTCTGCATGGGTTTGGAGGTGGCTCCTCCGCCTATGAATGGTCCCGTGTGTATCCGGCCTTTGCGTCCGAGTACCGGGTGCTTGCCCCTGACCTGATTGGGTGGGGACGATCGGCCCATCCAGAGCGCAACTACAAACCAGAAGACTATCTGACGACGATCCGCGAATTTTTAGAGCAAACCTGTGAGGGTCCGGTTCCGGTGGTCGCCTCTTCCCTCACGGCTGCCCTCGTCCTCCGGGTGGCGATCGAGCATCCCCACCTGTTCCAATGCTTGATTCTCACCACTCCGGCGGGGTTATCAGATTTTGGAGAGAACTACACCCGGAGTTTATTCGCCCAATTCATTTCGATTCCAGTGCTCGATCGCCTGTTCTACAGCAATCTGGTCGCAACGAATGTCGGGATTCAGAGCTTTCTGACCCAACGGCAGTTCGCGAATCCCGATCGGGTGGATTCGGAAATTGCCCTCGCCTATCTAGAATCTGCCCAACAACCCAACGCAGAGTACGCAGCGCTTTCCTTTGTTCGGGGGGATCTGTGTTTTGATTTATCCCTTTACGTCTCTCAACTGACCACTCCAACCGCAATCCTCTGGGGGGAAAGATCTCAGTTTACGGGGCCAGAAATTGGTCGTCGGCTTGCCGAACTGAACCCTCAAGCGATTCGGAGTTTTATCCCGTTAGAAGGGGTTGGGCTAACCCCTCAACTAGAACTCCCGGCGGTGACGATCGGCTTAATTCGTCGATATCTATCAACCCTCACGAACCCTTAGGCCGCACATCCACCACACTGCCATTGAAGTTGAAGCGGGTGCCTTCCATTTCAACCAGTACCCCGATCTTGATCTTGCTGTTACCGAGTACGTAGCCATCCTTCGTGACTTTCGCCTTTCCTCCCAGAGTTAAAAGCAAGTCAGAAGTATATTCCAGTTCGGGGCGGGGGTCTTTTAATGCTTTGACGGTGCCATCGGGTTGGGGAACGGTCGTAAACCGGGGCAGTTCCTTCACATCCTTCAATTCAACTTGACCATAAGGTTGGTTTCGAATAATCAGGTTGATGGTCTTCGCAGCTTTTAAGTCATCGATAAACGCTTGAGGGTTGCTGGTTCCCACCCCTCTGGACAGTACATCGACTTCCACCGCCTGGGTTTCCACCCCGATCTGGGCAACGGAACCCGTCGTGCCGGGATAGAAGAAAATGCCAAAGATGACCAGCAGAATTACCAGGGCTGCTCCAAAGTCGAGGAGGCTAACCTTACCAAACAGACGGCCCTGAGTATCCAAAATCTTCATGACTTTCTAGGGGAAAAGACTATATTAATGACCGATCGTAATCCTGTGTCACATTATCATAACTTTCCCCCTTCCTTGTCAGACAATCCCCTCTTTCCCAGGGGAGTATTTTACTCTAGAAAAGAGGCAGTCTTTTTCCATCGCATTTTCTTTTTCCCTATTAATAGGGAAAAAGAATTGAGGCGTAAACAGCAACTTCTCACGCTTGTTTTCGTCCTAAGTTTGCAGATAGATTCAGCAGATAGGCACCTGTCGAGTTTGCCGATTTGCCCATCTCTTATCCTTACTCCTCCTCTATTTCCATTCCTATGCTGAACTTTTTCTCCCCATTCTTGCGCCGTTCCCAACGCCGCTGGCTTTATCCTGTTCTCTCGGTGATGATTGCTCTGGGGCTAACCCTGGGAACCGCAGTCCGACTTCAGGCCATTCCTCTGGGGGATTTGATCTTCCAGGGCATTCAGCTTATCCAGATTTCCAACCTGTCTGATGATCAAGAAGTTGCGATCGGTCGTCAGATGAATGATGAATTGACTCGCAGTGAGTTTCGTATTTTTCGTGATCCAGCCTTGGAAAACTACGTAACCCAGATTGGGCAAAGGCTGGCTGCGAGAAGCGATCGGCCCAGAATTCCCTACACCTTTCAGATTGTGGCCGATCGGGATATTAATGCCTTTGCCACGATGGGTGGTTTCGTCTATGTCACAACGGGGTTGATGCGGGCTGCCGATAATGAAGCCCAACTTGCGGGGGTGATCAGCCATGAGATTGGGCACATTGGGGGTCGCCATCTGGTCGAACAACTCAAAGAAACGGCAATTCAGAGAGGGATTGCAACGGCAACCGGGCTGAATCAGAGTCAGGCGGTAGGACTGGGCGTTGAACTGTTGCTGAATCGACCCAACAGCCGTCAGGCTGAGTTTGACGCAGACCAGCGGGGATTTCAGACAATGGGGCGGGCGGGCTATGCCCAATCTGCCATGATTGCCTTCTTAGAAAAGTTGCAATCCTCTGGTACACCAGAATTTCTGAGTACCCACCCCAACAGTGCCAATCGAGTGGCTGCCCTGAGAAGTCGCCTTGGACGAAGCGGCCCCAAAGGGGATGGTTTAAGTGGGACTGCTTACAAAACTAAAATTCGTTCCTTGCAGTAGGAGAAATTGCTACTAAAAAATCCTTTTCAAATTTCAGTGGAACCCATCCATCTCGTTTTAGAAGCTTGCAATCCTGAAAAACGCGAGTTCGGGTGACCCCCTAAAATCTATCCAAAGCGCCCCCTCCGGAAAGCAGGGTGCTCTGTTGAGCTTCGAAGATTTCCAGAAAACAATTTCCCCTCTGGGTTCGGCTTCGCTCAACCAGCGTTGGTGCCCTGATCTAAGTCGAAGGTCCCCCCTGAGCGGAGTCGAAGGGCAACTCATCGGCAAATTCTTTTCAAGAAATCGCTTTAGAAAAAACAAGATTGAGAAAGCGAACTTGCCAGCTTCTCAATCTTATTTTTTATTTCACCCTGACCAGCCTCAAGTTGAGAATAGGAGGCGGAGGTTTACAGTGTCAGGCACTCAGTTGAGTGCAGTCACGATGGGACACTTGGGTGCGAACAAGCGACATCACCCTTTCCCGTTCCCATTACTCCCCTTCCCATTGCCCGTTGAGACCGTTGCCAGGATCTTCTCAGTGAGTTTATCTGGCACCTCTTGCAGGTGAGCAAAGTGCCAGTTGAAGTAACCAACCCCCATCGTTTGCGATCGCAATTCCACAATCAGGTCTTGCATTTCCGCCTGGGGCAGGTAAGCTGACACTTGATCCCATCCCGACCAGCTCGCTTTAGCATCATAGCCAAGTACCTGACCGCGCCGCCCATTCACAATTCGCAACACTTTTGCAGTGCAATCGGTGGGAACTGAGATTTCAATCGCTGCGATCGGTTCCAGCAAGGTCGGTTCGCACTTCCGCATCCCTTCCTGCATGGCCAAGCGGGCCGCTTGCTTAAAGGCTTGCTCTGAACTATCCACATTATGGTAAGACCCGTTCGTGAGGGTCACTGCCACATCCACCACCGGAAAACCGAGGGGACCGTGATGCAGGAATTCGCGAACGCCCATTTCCACACCAGGAATGTACTGACGGGGAACGACCCCCCCGACGATCGTTTCCTGGAAGTTAAACCCTTCCCCCCGTGGCAGGGGTTGGATATCTAAGTACACATCTCCAAACTGACCGTGTCCACCCGTCTGGTGTTTGTACCGTCCGTGGGAAGAGATGGGTTTGCGAATGGTTTCTTTGTAAGGCACCTGGGGCAGGTGGGTCGTCATGGGCAGATTGTACTTCCGACGCAACCGATCCAGCGACACTTGCAAATGAATCTCTCCCTGTCCCCACAGAATCACTTCATGGGTATCTCCATGTTGCTCCCAGGCGAGGGAACAATCTTCCTCCAGCATTTTATTGAGGGCACCCGTCAATTTCACTTCGTCGTTGCGCTTCTCAGGGACGATCGCCAGGGCATAAACCGGAGCCAGCTTTTCTGCCTTGGGAAGTTCCGATGCGGTTGTGGGATCAGTGGACAGAGTATCTCCGGTCTTCACCCCTTCTAAGCGACCGATCGCCACTAAATCCCCTGCTTCGGCAGTCGTCAAACTGTTCAACTGTTGCCCCATCAGGCGATACAGCCCTCCGGCCCGGACTCCGTTCAAAAACATCCCATCGGTGATCGTGCCGTGCCAGAGACGCACCAGAGACAACTTGCCCGATTGAGGGGTACTGTAGGTTTTCACCACTTGGCCCAGAGGGGTGGTTCCACTCAGAACAATGCCTCGATTTTGAACCGTCGTTTCGGGTTCAGGAGCTTCCCGCACCAGGGCATTCAGTAAAGGTCGCACCCCAAAATCCTGACTGGCAACACCCACAAACACGGGCACGATGAGATCAGCCCCTAAATCCAGCTTCAGATCTTGAACAATCTCTTCTTCCGAGGGCTTAATCTCCTCTAGCAATTCTTCCAGCAGGTGATCATCAAAGTCTGCCAGGGTTTCCAGCATCTCCGTCCGGGCGGCCTGTTCTTCTGCCTGAAGCGAATCGGGAAGAGGCACGGGGTCCGCTGGAGCACCGGGATGGTAATGGTATGCCTGCTCAGTCACCAAATCAATGAATCCAACCAGGTTCTCTCCCTGCCCGATCGGATATTGGTGAGCCACGAGGGGACGACTGGAAGCGGTTTTTAGGGCTTCTAAAACGGTCTTAAATGCAGCCCCATGACCGCCATCGGTTGCCGAAACCCGATCCATCTTGTTGATAAACACCAGATGGGGAATTTTCCAATCATCTAAAAACTTAAAGAGGGGAGCCAGGGTCAAAACCCGATCGCTACTGGGTTCACAAACGATAACGGCGGCATCGGCTCCGACTAAGGCGTTATAGGTTTCCTGAGCAAATTCGACAGACCCAGGACAATCCAGGAAGTTAAAACGAATGCCGCCATACTCGGTACTGGCGGCATTTACTTCTACGCTCATCTGACGATCGCGGGCTTCGGTCGCACTGTCCCCCACAGTATTTCTATCCTGCACATTCCCTTTTCGTGTAATGGCTCCTGTGACAGACAACAGACTTTCCAGCAGGGTTGTTTTACCACTTAGATAGGGACCAACAATTGCGACATTGCGTATCCCTCTGGCGACTTTTTCAGTCATAACATTCACCCCCAAGCAGGTTAATTTAATCAGAATAAAAACCTCCGCAAATCCTTACACACAGAAGATTTACGGTCGAGAACCTAAAAGGTTTTCGAGGGCTTATGTTTTTAGAATATCGAATCTCTAGAGAGGGGATCAGAAACAGCAGTATATCTTAAGGTCCACTTAAATTAACTTCAAATGGGCTTTTATTTCCTGATAGTTTTGCTGAGAAAAATAAAGCGCTAGATGTGAAATCGAGTACGACTTAGAATCCAGAACCAGGCAAACCAACCTGCCACGTATAGAAGAATGAGCAGGGAGCTAAGGCAGAGTAAGGTCGTAGCCCACCAGGGCGATCGATGACGTTTGATCCACCAGAGAACGGGGCTGACGATCGCTAAGACCGCTGGTAAGACCAGAATTAATCCCAACCGTAGTTTCCAGGGCTGGACCCAGTTCATCCCCGTTCCCGGCCCGTCATAGGCAGCGTGGGTCAGATAGGGGGAGGATGCGAGAAATACTGCTAGAGCATTGAGGTAAAGAAAATCAAATTTTTTCAAGTTGCCCATCATACCAGAAGCAAAATATTTGCTTTCTAGAGGAAACCCTTGAGTTCTAACACAGATCGTTTCGGGCAAAAGAGACCGTGTTCAAGGGTAAAAATTTGCGTCAGGCAGGATAACCCTGCATTGGGGAGAGATGGGGATCATGCCTTCTGGGGGAGGGATCAATCTTCTGTTCTCTGGGCAATTCGCAACTTCGCCGATCGCGCCCGTGGATTCTCCGCCATTTCCGCTTCCGTTGGCAAAATTGGCTTTTTCGTCAGCACTTGCAACAGGGGATGCTCCCGAAACCCATGTTTCACCAATCGATCTTCCAGACTGTGAAAGCTAATCAATACCAGTCTGCCCTCTGGTTTGAGCCAGGTCGGGGCTTTCTCAATTAAGGTCTCTAACACCGTGAGTTCTTGATTCACAGCAATCCGAAGGGCCTGAAACACGCGGGTTGCAGGATGGATTCTGCCGTAGCGGTACTGGCGCGGCACACACCGGGAAATGGTCTCCGCCAATTCTGTCGTCGTCTGGAAAGGGCGTTGCTCCACAATGTTACGGGCGATACGACGGGAAAGCCGCTCCTCCCCGTAAATGTAGAAAATGCGGGCCAACTCGACCTCATCCCATTCATTAATGACCTCCGCAGCGGTTAACGCTTGCCGCTGATCCATCCGCATATCCAGAGCCGCTTCATGACGAAAGCTAAAGCCCCGTTCCGGTTGATCAAGTTGGGCAGAACTGACTCCCAAATCTGCGAGAATGCCGTCAAATTTTTGAGACCCTGGCTGGTAACTCGCAAAATTGCCGCGCCAGAACTGCACCCGATCGCCAAACTCCGCCAGTTTTTCCTGAGCAGCGGCGATCGCCCGCTCGTCCTGGTCGATCGCCGTCACCCGCACCGAGGGATCAGCCGCCAGAATCTGACTGCTATGCCCCCCACCCCCGACAGTGGCATCGAGATAGTGGCCACCTGGGGAAATCTTCAACCCTTCCAGCAGTTCCCGGCTCAAAACGGGAATGTGCATAAAAGGGGGCTTATCTATGTCATTGGCGTTTGCCATTACAGTAACCGATCGATGGGGATGAATCTCCCTATAATGGGGATGGCAATAACGAAACGTTACGCCTGTCCTTTGTACTCATTGAGTACCCGTTCTTTGCAATTGTGGCCTATTTGCTGCAACTTTAAGCACGGTTGAAAGGAGAAAGGAAGAGGTTGAAGTAGGGAGCTAAGACGGAGACGCTGTTGACCTATGCCAAGGATTGAAACCAGAACTGAACCCATGGTTCTTAACATGGGGCCGCATCACCCTTCGACCCACGGGGTATTGCGGTTAATTGTCACCCTCGACGGGGAAGATGTGGTAGATTGCGAACCCGTCCTGGGGTATCTGCACCGGGGCATGGAGAAAATCGCAGAAAACCGTACCAATATCATGTACGTTCCCTACGTGAGCCGCTGGGATTACGCAGAGGGAATGTTTAATGAGGCCGTTACGGTCAATGCTCCCGAAAAATTAGCAAATATTCCTGTTCCCAGACGCGCCAGCTACATCCGGGTCATCATGCTGGAACTGAACCGGATTGCCAACCACCTGCTGTGGCTTGGCCCCTTCCTGGCAGACGTGGGTGCCCAAACTCCCTTCTTCTACATCTTCCGGGAACGGGAAATGATTTATGACCTGTGGGAAGCGGCAACGGGCTACCGCATGGTCAACAACAACTATTTCCGGATTGGTGGGGTTGCCGCTGACCTGCCCTATGGTTGGGTAGACAAGTGCCACGACTTTTGCGACTACTTTGTTGAAAAAGTAGACGAATACGAAAAACTCATCACCAACAACCCCATCTTCCGTCGTCGAGTTGAAGGAGTCGGGATCATCACGCGCGAAGATGCCATTAATTTTGGGCTGTCCGGTCCCATGCTACGGGGTTCCGGGGTGAAGTGGGATCTGCGAAAAGTAGACCACTATGAGTGCTACGACGATTTTGATTGGGATGTCCAATACGCAACGGAAGGGGACAGCTTTGCCCGTTACCGCGTCCGGATCGGTGAAATGCGCGAATCCGTCAAGATCATTCGCCAAGCTCTGAAAGGACTTCCTGGCGGTCCCTATGAAAATCTGGAAGCCAAGCGAATGGCTGCGGGTCCCAAGTCTGAGTGGAACGACTTCGACTATCAGTTCATTGGCAAGAAGATTGCTCCCACCTTCAAGATTCCCAAGGGCGAACATTATGTTCGAGTTGAAAGTGGGAAGGGGGAATTGGGGATTTATATTATTGGGGACGATACGGTGTTCCCCTGGCGTTGGAAAATCCGGGCCGCTGACTTCGTAAACCTCCAGATCCTTCCTCAACTGGTGAAAGGAATGAAGGTTGCAGACATCATGGTGATTCTGGGCAGCATCGATGTGATCATGGGGTCCGTCGATCGCTAACAAATCCTAATTTTGCCATCTGTCGAGACGCTCCAAGGGAGCGTCTCGATTCTTTCTGGAAGTATCGATCTATTCCTGTTTTGGTGAGTGCCATTCATCAGAAACACCAGGGGTCGTGAGGCTCCTTCGTTTCGCCAAAAATCTTTGATCTCTTTCCGGATTTCCCGGCAAAGTTCTGGTCAAAAGTTTGAATTATTGGTAATGTAAACGTCTGGAGCTTCCTTAAGTTTTCTTAAAAATACGGCGCACTTCTGAGCAGCTATATATAGTATGTAGTTGTCAGGCCAATTCCATATTTAGCGTATTGGTTCCGAAGTTTCGCAAAATTTTCAGGCTATTTCTAGCCAATCTTTAAGGTTGTCCACACAGGCATTGCTCTAAATATGGGGTTTGTCCTCACCTGTTTGGTAACGGTTCTCAGTAATGAATTGTGATCAGTCGTGATAATCAGTCGTGATAATCAATCGTGGCGTAACTACGCGACAAAATCGCGTGGTGAGGTTGCGACAGCATCACAGCAAATCACATAAGACCAGAACAAAATCCAACAATAAAATCATCGAGTAACTCGACGAGACTACTATGAGCTATCAAGATCAGTTAAACCCCTGGGTTGTTCATAAGCTTCTGCCTGATTTGCAACGGGTTCCCGTTGCCCGGTTTCGCCACCGCAATGCTGCGGAAGGTCACATGAAGACGATCAAGCAAATGCAGCCATCCATGCAGTTTACGATCGCCTTCGAAGGCAATCACAAACCCCTTTCCTCCCAGTCCAACTAGAACTGGATTCACCTGAGTTTCACACAAACATCACACTGATACACTTTCACTGACTTCTCATGGGGTAGGGCAAACCTACCCCATTTTTTTAGAGTGTTTTTTGAGAGTGTTATTGATTGCGATACAGCAATTGCTGGAGGCGCTGGCTCTCCAGATCGAGAAGACGACGGGCGAAATCCGTATCGCGATCGGCCAGTTCGTCTAACGCATCAACAGGGATTGACAGAATGCGGGTCTGGGCGGTTTCAGCAACGATCGTGCCCGTTTGGGGACCGTGGCACAACACCTCCAGTTCATCCAGAATTTGACCAGGGATCAGGTGACGGGTGAAGGAACTGCCATCTTCCTGGTGCATTTTACTCTCAGCATTTCCATGCAATAGGAGCAACAGTTCCAGGCAGGTATCCCCCTCCACTGAGACCATTTCTCCCGC
>JANRKG010000015.1:0-13126 GCA_033763635.1 Leptolyngbyaceae cyanobacterium bins.59 | reverse complement strand
AATGCTCAACCTGAGAAACAATCTATTAATCTTATGGTTCATCGGACAATTATGGCTCATCGGACAATGAGGATAACAAAATTTCCAGTTGAGCAAGTAGCGGTTCTAACTCTGAGATAACCGTTGTCCAAATCGTTTGTTGGCGGATTTCGTCGTAACGATGAATCAAGATATTGCGTAACCCAATGATTCTACGCCAGTCAATCTCTGGATGGGCTTGTTGAAATTCATCCGACAGTCTACGAGCGGCTTCCCCTAAGATTTCAAGCTGTCTTTCTACGGCACTTTGAATCAGTAAGCTGTCTAGATATGTTTCATAGGTCAAATTCACCGTAAATTCTTGAATTCGGTGAATCGCGTTTACCATATCCCAGAGTGACCCTGAATCACGATTGTTTGCTTCCATAGATCACCTGACGGGTCCGCAAAATTTCGTGTCGTCGATAGGGATTTTTCAACCCTTCTTTATCAGCAATATCAACCCTTCTCTCGAATAAGGCTTCAAGTTCGTCTTTCATATCTACCCAGTCAAACAAACTCCATCTAGAGTCAGGTGAAAAGGTGACGAGAACATCAATATCGCTATCAGGACGAAAATCATCCCGCAGGACGGAGCCGAAGAGGGCAAATTCGGTGATTTGCCAGCGTTGGCAGAACTCAGCAATCTGAGTACGAGAAGCTTTGATTCTGTCTCCGACCAAACTTGTTAACTCAACCATCACTCAGATCCTCACCGATCTTCTGCTGACGAACGTAAGTGCCGTTTGTCTTGAATAACTTAGATAAATTGGGGTGCTTCCGATAGTTCTCTGGAACATCGGCAGGGCTTTGGTAGGGGTTAGTGAAGTTGGCAAAGGACATGCGATCGCTAAAGTAGGAATCAATACACTTGATTCTCTATGATGCCTCAAAGTCCTTGAGTTGTCTCGTTTTGACCCGTTAGAAACTCTTCATCAACCGCAGTGAGTTCCATTTTCAGCGCGATTGCGACGACGGTATAAACATTCTAATACGCCTGCCGCTTGTTCTGGCTTGACTTTGCCATGAACTTCCTTTCCTGGCATTACCATTACATTAGGCGCTTGGGAACATTGTTTTAAGCATCCTGTGCGCTCAATTTCTACATATTCTTTTAAGTTCTTTTCATTTAAATTCTGTTCCAGAGTGTGCAGTAATTCTCTGCCACCTCGTTTCAAACAAGCAGACTTTTGGCACACTAAAATCTTTGATTTGGGGCGCTTATTTTGCGTGCTTTCAGAAGAAGAGACTGTAAAAGGTAATGCACAGTGGGCAGACACCTGAATGGGATTAATTTGATGGGCCTTTAACTTAAAACGACCTGTTCCGGGATCTAATTTGCCGACCCCACCGACATGGATGCAATCACCAGGTTGGAGATGTAACCCAACGTAGATACGTAATTCCTTGGGCAACTTAATCTGTACCTGTTCCCCTAAGATGTCCATATGCAGATACTTCCGGTTGCCCATCTCCCGATCGGCAAATCCCAGGAAACGCCCCTCAAAGTTAAATCGCCATAATGTTTGTTGATCAAGGGGATGATCAACGGTTTGTTGTTCAGGGATATTCATGATCGGTAAAGGGTTGGGTAATGGGTGACGAGTGATGGGTGATGGGGGATGGGCAATGGCTTTCTAGAAAACCGATTACCGATTACCCATCACCCATCACCCATTTCCGCTTGAAACTTTATGAGAGCCGCCTAGCTTCGATCGTTTGGGGAAGTCGCAGGGAATCGAACAGTCCAGGAACTTCCAATTCCCATCCATTGGCCAGGGTGAAAACCTTGTTGTCGCCAGAATCCGCTTGACTCACGACTTCTTCTTCGAGGTCTTTTTTGGCAACATAGGCCAGTAACTTTCCTGCATCACTTAACCGAAACATCACTTTCATTGTTTAACCTCACAGGGGGTTTCAGCGGATTCCAATTCTCTCCAACGACATCCCACCACAAATCCCGTCTCAATGAAATGAACGGCATAAATGTAGGAAGACTGAAGAAATGTGCCAATGTTGACGACGTAACCAACTTGACCTTTTTTTGCTAGCGTTGCCCCGATCTCTTGACCGGGAAACGTACCATCATTGCGAATTAACTTTTTAGTCCGTACTTTGTGTCCAATGTCATAAATGGGCGGAGAATCAATTTCAATTTCATCGGATCGCATGGGTGTGTACCTCCTGGGGGACAAGACTGAGAAGTTCGTCAGTGGTTAGATTGCGTTTGAACTGGGTGGAACGATCGCGAACCGCTTGCAGCAAGAACTGGGTTTCTTCTGGAGTCAGGTGAACTCCATGCTGCTGAAGAATATCGTTGAGTAAGTGCCGCCCGGAGTGTTTCCCAACCACAAAACGATGTTGCCAACCGACCTCAGCGGGATCGAAGGGTTGGTAAGTGACAGGGTTTTTTAAGACTCCGTGAACATGGATTCCAGACTCATGAACAAAGGTATTCTCGCCGACGACTGCTTTCCAGGGTGGCACTGGACAGTTGGAAGCCTTCGCCACCAGGCGCGACAATTCTAACAAGCGTTTGGTCTCAATTCCGGTTTGAATGCCATAAATGCGCTTGAGGGCCATGACAACCTCTTCCAGGGCTGCATTCCCGGCCCGTTCTCCCAAGCCGTTGACGGTGGTATTGATCGATCGTGCTCCCGCCTGGATGCCCGCCAGGGCATTTGCAGTTGCCAACCCCAAGTCATTATGGGTGTGCATTTCTACGGGAATAACCAAATGATTGACCAGACTTTGCACCTTTTTGAAGGTCATCAGGGGGTCAAGAATGCCCACCGTGTCACAGAAACGGAAGCGAAAGGCTCCCCACATTTGGGCCTGGGCAGCGACATCTAGCAGAAAGGAGTCATCGGCGCGGGAAGAATCTTCTCCTCCAATGGAAACCGCTAATCCCTCATCAAGGGCGAAGGCCATGCAATCCCGTAACCGATCGAGCATTACCCGCCATTGCCCGTGAAACTTCGCCTCAATTTGAATTGCGGAGACGGGTACAGAGATGTGAATGCGTTTCAATCCACAGTCGATCGAAGCCTGGATATCGATGCGGTTGGCTCGGTTCCAGCCTAATAGTTGAGCCTTTAATCCGGCGTGAATGATGGCCCGAATCGAGCGAACTTCTTCCTGTCCCATCACAGGAATTCCGATTTCCAACTCCTGCACTCCAATGGCATCCAGAAAAGTAGCAATTGCTAACTTCTCTTCCAGATTAAAAGCGACTCCGGCGGCCTGTTCACCGTCGCGCAGGGTAGTGTCGTTAATTTGAATGGGGCCCATTGCAGTCGAAAGATTCATAGACTTAGCCTCGACGAGGATGTGATTGAACAGTTGATATTCCAGCCGGGAAAGCCTACTTCTTAGACATGCTTTTAGCAGAATTTCTCAGGGAAGGTTTCCCTGAGAGTAACCACCAACATTTGGCACGGCTCTGATTCGAGGTTGTTCCCAATCCCAACATCCGACTCAGCATCAACCGATTTGCAGCAGCGATGACTGTGGACAAAATAATGGCTGTTGCAAGGGTTCCTAGCATCCTGACCTCCTTTCTGCGAAAGAATGATTGAACGATTGAACTTAAGAAAAGGGTTTGAAGGGAAAAGATCTGGGAATAGAAGGGGATGGAAGATACCACCCCCTCCATCCCCACACTCACCACACTTCAATCAACACCCGACACACCAGTTGGTTTCCTTTATGGGATACCCGATGTTCTAACCAATCAAAGAGATGATTGAGTTTTTCCAGGGAAATCAATCCATATTGCCAGAGCAGCATCGGCAAAGGAGCATACTCCGACTCACGGTGATTCAGCAGGAGGGTAATCTCTTCTGTGGAAAGGGCTAGTTCCTGCTGGAGGAAGTTCAATAATTCAGTATCACAGTGGAGAGGTTGCATGACGGTTGCTCCTGGGTAGAGGGGAGACAATCGAGTCGCAGGCGGATCACAGCAAACTATGGTGTGTCAGCATACAGACCAATTGTGTGATTCCTGTGGGGAAAGGGATGGGACTTCGAACCATTTATCCTTTTGCTTGCACAAAGGCCAGGGTCAGGCTGTCACTGGCGAGGAAGTGGGAGAGGTGGAATGCCCGGTCTTCCGTTTCAAGCAGGATGGTTTCATAGAGATAGCGGGTGGCCCGATCGCCTACGCTTTCCGCCTGCCCTGCCTGACTGCGGAGGAGCTTGATAATCGCTTGCTCCGCTTCCAGGTCGTGTTCCACCATTTGACGGCTCACAAAGATACCATCGGGTTCGGGCGTAAAACAGCACAGTTCCGCCAACCGGGCAAAGGTGCCAGCGGGGACACCTCCCAGGCCATTGAGCCGTTCTGCCAGATCATGGGCATGACCTTTAACAGCGTCATAACTGGTTTGGAAGAACTCATGCAGGGAATAGAACTCTGACCCTTCCACGACAAAGTGATGTTTTTGATATTGCAAATAGAGAGCCTGAAAACTTGCGTAGGCAAGATTTAGACCTTCGCAGACGGGAACTGTAATTTCCTGTCCGAATCCGATTGGGTTGTCCCGCACTTGTCCAAAGTCTTGCACGATCGCCTGAGTAAAAGTCATCTTGAGGTAAGCTCCTGAGTGTAAGTTGGGAATCGTGTTTAGTATTAGAGAAATTCCTGAGTTGATTAGTGATTGGTTTTACAAATAACTGTGGTAGACCAGCAGCGATCTAACCAATCAACCAACTCTTGCCGTGTAGAAGTAAACTGCTGAAGGGCACTCCAGACAAGGATTAGGGCGATGCCATGATTTACTTCAACTCGGAGCGATCCATCCGAAAGACAGGCGCAGGGAATTGTTAATTCCTGTAACCGATGGTAAACACGCCAGCGGTCACAGAGGGGAACGGCCACACATTGCCCAGGGGTGGCATGACTGGAAGGGGGGATGGGCTGAGAACTCGACATTATCGTTGCTCCAGGGGGGCTTGTAGGGTTGCTATTTTGCGTTCTAATTGTTCAATGCGATCGACCAGCATGCGGATCACAGAGGCTTCTGCATCGGGTAATTTGTCATGGTCGAGGGGGCAATTCTCATCCCGATTGCGGCAGATGTTGCGTCCGGGCACGCCAACTGCGGTGCAACCTGAGGGGACATGACGCAACACAATGGACCCCGCTCCAATTCTGGCCCGATCGCCAATCTGAATATTTCCCAGGATCTTTGCTCCCGCTCCGACCACAACCTGCTGACCGAGGGTAGGATGGCGCTTGCCTGTTTCCTTTCCGGTGCCCCCCAGGGTTACGCCCTGGTAAATCAAACAGTAGTTCCCGACGATCGCCGTTTCCCCAATGACCACCCCCATCCCGTGGTCAATAAACACACCCCTGCCAATCTGGGCACCCGGATGGATTTCCACCCCTGTTAAGAAGCGCGCCAGGTGGGAAATGAATCGAGGAAAGAAAGGAACTCCCAACCCCCGGAGCCAGTGGGCGAAGCGATGGCAGGTAAGGGCATGGAAGCCAGGGTAACAGCAAAGCACTTCTAGCCAGTTATGGGCAGCAGGGTCGCGCTCAAAGATGATTTGGAAGTCCGTCACGATGGGAATGGTTTGGAGGCGATCGACCCAGTGTTGCCAGCGGGAAGGGCTGTTCTGGGAGATGGGCGTTTCTAATCGGGGTTCGGTGGAGCGGCAACGGCAGGGCGGAACCATCAGCTTAGAAGCGGCAGCCGTATCGGAGTGGGGGAGGGGAGGGCAAGGTTGAAACATTGCGACTCGAAGGGGGAGGAACAGGTGGGTTGTTTTGCTTATATCAGGTGCTCTTTAAGCAATGTTGCAGAACCAGTGGAATTCGGATTTATTAGAGTAATTGGATTGCACTCATCGCCCCCAAGCCCTTGCTCAGTCATCTGATAAAAGATCTTTTGGGAAAGGGGGCTGGTATTTCCTGATTGGGGTGTCAGTATTTATAGAGGAGGGGGCTTGCAATTATGTACTCAGACCAAACCCTATATCTGTCTCTCTTTCAAATAATGCTTAAGTAGATCTTAAGCCCAGTTCGGGTTGTACTCAGGCTGGATGGAAAACTTGCATTTCAGGTCGATCGTCCCAGAGACTTAATATGACAAGCATTTGAGTGCTTTTGAAAAGCTCTTAAATCGACTCAAAATGTGAATGTTTTATTAAATCGTTAGGTTGCACTGCGAAAAACAAACCGGAAACTGATAACTTAGATACAGAAAAAAAGAATTTGCTCTTAAAAACGCTCTGTAATTCTCCGGATTAGGGTCAGAGTGGCTGAATATGAGTAGTTAATTGTACGGGCAAAAAAATCACCAAAAGTTTGTGAAGAGTAAGCCAGGTAAGACTCTTAACTGAGTACAGAAATACAGCCTCGCTTCCCCGTAAATACTCGCACCTCTCCCTGAAAATACCTGTACCCCTTCCCAAAAGAAATTTTGGATGTTGGTTTTATCAGGGTTTGGTGCTCTGAGTACATTCCTAATTATTCCAATAAATCTGAATTCGCCTCCCCTCAACAGGGCAGAGAAAAAGGGACTGGTATAAACCTGATAACGCCAGACACCTGAAGCTCGCAACCAGAACTCAGTTTCAATCTAGAGCGCAGGTGAGTGGAGTGATGGACTTTCCATCCGGCCCCCAGATCACGGTTGTCTTAGAGGACGGTTCTTTATTTGGGCAATCCTCAGGAGATTAGAGAAACGCCAACGCGGACAGCCGATGTTATTGAAGACCTTCTGAAGGCGATCGTGATCTGTGATTTGGGCAGATGAATCAATCCATCTCCACTGGGCGGACCCCACCCATCCACCCACCCTTCGACGATGACACCACCCACCGCTGAACTTCTCACCTCCACTCCCCCTTCGACTCAAGCCTCTGGTAGTAACTGTGGTTGCAGCAGCACCGCACCCGCTCCAGAGATGGATCAAAAACTGCACGATCGCATTTCCAAGCATCCCTGTTATAGCGAAGAAGCCCATCACCACTATGCCCGGATGCACGTCGCTGTTGCGCCTGCTTGCAACATTCAATGTAATTACTGCAATCGTAAATATGACTGTGCGAACGAGAGCCGTCCCGGTGTTGTGAGTGAATTGTTATCTCCCGAAGAAGCGGCCCATAAGGTGCTGGTGATTGCCGGGAAGATTCCCCAAATGACGGTATTAGGGATTGCTGGCCCTGGCGACCCCCTGGCGAACCCAGAAAAGACGTTCCATACCTTCGATATGATTGCGGACAAGGCTCCTGACATTAAGTTGTGTCTGTCCACAAACGGGTTGATGTTGCCGGATCACGTCGATCGCATCAAACAACTGAATGTGGATCACGTCACAATCACTATTAATATGGTGGACCCCGAAATCGGGACGAAGATTTATCCCTGGGTTCACTATCGCCGCCGCCGCTACAAGGGCTTAGAAGCTGCCCAAATCCTCCACGAGCGGCAAATGGAAGGTCTGCAAGCGCTACAGGAAGCAGACATCCTCTGTAAGGTGAACTCGGTGATGATTCCGGGCATCAATGACGACCATCTGGTGCAAGTGAATCAGGAAATTCGCAAGCGCGGTGCCTTCCTGCACAACATCATGCCCCTGATTTCTGCTCCTGAGCATGGCACCTATTTCGGGTTGAACGGTCAACGCGGTCCCAATCCCAAGGAACTGAAGTCCCTGCAAGACCAGTGTGCTGGCAACATGAAGATGATGCGCCACTGCCGCCAATGCCGTGCCGATGCCGTCGGTCTGTTGGGTGAAGACCGCAGCCAGGAATTCACCAAAGAGAAGTTCATGGAAATGGCTCCGGAATACAATCTGGAAACCCGCAAGGAAATCCATGATGGGATTGAGAAATTCAAGCATGACCTGCAAGCCGCGAAAGCCAAGCTAAAGCCCAATCAAAAGGTAAAAGACAGCCCCAAAATTCTGGTGGCAGTGGCAACGAAAGGCGGCGGATTGGTCAATCAGCACTTCGGTCATGCGAAGGAATTCATGATTTACGAAGTGGATGCTAACGAAGCCAGATTTGTCGGACACCGCAAGATTGACAACTACTGCCAGAGCGGTTACGGCGAAGACGCTTCCCTGGAATACATCATCAAGACCATCAGTGATTGCAAAGCGGTGTTCGTGTCCAAGATTGGTCACTGTCCCCAGGAAGAGTTGCAAAAGGCTGGCATTAAGTCCGTAGAAGCCTACGACGTGATTGAGAAAGTAGCCCGTCAGTTCTATACCGAGTACCACCAGGAACCTCAAGGAGGGTAATCATGGCGTACCAGATTACGAACCAGTGTATTCAATGCGATCGATGTCAGGGGGCTTGCCCAACCGGAGCAGTTCAGAAAATTGGGCAACGGTATGTGATTCAATCCGATCTCTGTAACAACTGCGAAAGTGACCACGGAGTTCCCCAATGTTGGTCTGTCTGCCCCACCAACGGAGCCTGTATTCCCGATGCTCAGGCTATCTCAGCCCAAATTGGGGATTACTGGGAGTCCTGGTTCAAGACCTACGATCGCATGATGTCCCGATTGAGAACCGCGCAGCAGTCCGAATACTGGGAAAACTGGTTCGATGCCTATTCCCGTGAACTTTCCAACCTACCCACTCGAAAACCCCGCTCTGTGGAGGTCAATGCATGAGTAACGTGATCTATCTGGACAACAATGCCACAACCCGAGTTGATCCTGATGTTGTGGAGGCAATGCTTCCCTACCTGACTGAATATTATGGAAATCCCTCTTCCATGCATACCTTCGGGGGTCAGGTGGGACGTGCTCTCAAAGAAGCCCGCGCTCAAGTCGCAGCCCTGTTAGGAGCCGAAGATTCAGAGATTGTCTTCACGAGTTGTGGTACAGAAGGTAACAATGCAGCAATTCGGGCCGCACTCGCAGCCCAACCAGACAAGCGACACATCATCACCACCCAGGTTGAACATGCGGCGATTTTGAATGTGTGCAAGCAACTGGAAAAACAAGGCTACACCGTTAGTTATCTGTCTGTGGATCATCGGGGCCAGATAGACCTCGTAGAGTTGGAAGCATCCCTCACGGGAAATACGGCTCTGGTGACAACCATGTACGCCAATAACGAAACGGGAACCGTCTTCCCGATCGAACAAATTGGTTTGCGGGCGAAGGATGCGGGTGCGTTGTTCCATGTGGATGCGGTGCAAGCGGTGGGGAAAGTTCCCTTTAGCTTAAAGACCAGCCCCATTGATCTGCTCACCCTCTCCGGCCACAAACTCCACGCTCCCAAAGGCATCGGGGCACTGTATGTGAGAAAAGGCACCCGGTTCCGTCCCCTGCTGGTGGGCGGCCACCAGGAGCGGGGCCGACGGGCAGGAACGGAGAATGTCGCTGGCATTATCGCCCTTGGCAAAGCCGCAGAAATTGCCCTCGCCCACCTGAATGACACGACCGAGAAAAAACTGCGCGATCGTCTCGAAAAAACCTTGTTGGAAACGATTCCTGATTGTCAGGTGAATGGCGATCGCAAGAGCCGTCTTCCCAACACCACCAACATCGGCTTTAAGTACATTGAAGGGGAAGCGATTCTCCTGTCCCTCAACCAGTACGGGATTTGCGCCTCCTCTGGCTCTGCCTGCACCTCCGGTTCCCTGGAACCTTCCCACGTCCTCCGGGCAATGGGCCTTCCCTACACCATTCTGCACGGTTCAATCCGGTTTAGCCTGTCTCGCTTTAACACGGATGCGGACATCGACAAAGTGCTGGAAGTAATGCCGGGAATTGTCGAACGCCTCCGGGCCATGTCTCCCTTTAACAATGACCAGGCCGAATGGTTGCAAGAGCGCCAGGAAACGGTTGTCGGAGCGAAGTGATTGACCTCTTACCCTTCCCCCTTTCAGGAACACGACTATGTGGGACTACACCGAGAAAGTAATGGACCTCTTCTACAACCCCAAGAACCAGGGGGCGCTAGAAGACACGAATGAATCCGGCATTGCGGTTGTGTATGGCGAAGTGGGCAGTATTGCCTGTGGTGATGCCCTCCGCTTGCACCTCAAGATTGATGTTGACCAGGACCGCATTTTAGATTCCCGCTTCCAGACCTTTGGTTGCACCAGTGCGATCGCCTCCTCTTCGGCCCTCACGGAAATGGTGAAGGGGCTGACCCTGGATGAAGCCCTGGCTGTCACCAATCAGGACATCGCTCAATACCTGGGCGGGCTACCGGAAGCCAAAATGCATTGTTCCGTGATGGGTCAGGAAGCCCTGGAAGCCGCTATCTTCAAGTATCGGGGCATTGAAGTCGAACACCATGACGATGATGAAGGCACCCTGATCTGTACCTGCTTCGGTGTGAGCGAGAATCGCATTCGGCGGGTGGTGATTGAAAATAACCTCACGACCTCCGATCAAGTCACAAGCTATGTCAAAGCAGGGGGCGGTTGTAGTTCCTGTCTCGCGGACATTGAAGATATCATCGCCACAGTTCATCAAGAAACTGCTGCGACTGCCGCCCGTGTGGAAGCCGAAATCGATCGCATCAAGCACACGACGCGCGGCCTCACGACCGTTCAAAAGGTTAACCTGATTCAACAAGTCCTCGAAGAAGTCCGCCCTATCCTCCTGGCAGACGGGGGCGATGTGGAACTGTTCGATGTGGACGGTGATTTAGTGAAAGTCATCCTCAAGGGGGCCTGTGGCTCCTGCCCCGGCAGCACTGCGACGCTGAAGGATGCGATCGAAGTGCGTCTTCGTGAAAAAGTTCTCCCGACCCTCACCGTCGAAGCCGTCTAGAGAAAGTTTCCATTCCCAATTTCTTTTCCCCTACAACCCAAATCTTATGAACCTGAATCAAATGTGTGTGGAGCGATCGCCTCCGTTGATGCGAGTGTTTTCTGGGGCATTTCTCCACATCCAAGACCAGCGTTTTTCACTTCGTTCATCCTGTCCACCTGAACCGATTCCAGTGAGAAACGTTGCGAACACACCACCGGGGCGGATGCTGTTCCATCCACAATGGAACCTTCATTCCGCCCTTCCTTAAACTTCCCAAGACCCACTACTTACAAGGAAACAAGAGTCATGACTGACGAAAAAATTAGACAGATTGCGTTCTACGGCAAGGGCGGTATCGGTAAGTCCACCACTTCCCAAAATACGATCGCTGGTTTAGCCGAAATGGGCGAACGCATCATGATCGTAGGATGCGACCCCAAGGCAGACTCCACTCGCTTGATGCTCCACAGCAAAGCACAAACCACCGTACTTCACCTGGCAGCAGAACGCGGTGCCGTTGAAGATGTGGAACTGGAAGAAGTATTACTGACTGGCTACCGTGATGTTCGTTGTGTTGAGTCCGGTGGTCCTGAACCTGGAGTTGGATGCGCGGGTCGGGGTATCATCACCGCCATCAACTTCCTGGAAGAAAATGGTGCTTACGAAGACCTCGATTTCGTGTCCTACGACGTATTGGGCGACGTTGTATGTGGTGGTTTTGCCATGCCGATTCGGGAAGGCAAAGCCCAAGAAATCTACATCGTCACCTCTGGTGAAATGATGGCAATGTATGCAGCGAACAACATCGCTCGTGGGATTCTGAAGTATGCTCACTCTGGCGGTGTCCGTCTGGGTGGTCTGATCTGCAACAGCCGTAAGGTTGACCGGGAACTCGAACTGATCGAAACCCTGGCAAAACGGCTGAACACCCAAATGCTGCACTTCGTTCCTCGCGACAACATTGTTCAACACGCTGAACTGCGCCGGATGACAGTCATTGAGTACGCTCCCGACAGCGCTCAAGCCGAAGAGTACCGCATCCTGGCCCGCAAGATCAAAGACAACACCAAGTGCACCATCCCAACGCCAATCACGATGGATGAACTGGAAGATCTACTCGTCGAATTCGGTATCCTGGCTGGCGAAGAAGATTACCAAAAAGCGATCGCCGAAGGCACCAAAGCAACCGCAGCAGTTTAATTCCAACCGCCAGCTAGTTCTGGGATTGGGATCAAGAGATAGCAAGTCCCCGGAATTTGGGAGATTTGGAAGGGTGCGAAGCCCGTTTATGGAACGTTTTCCAGCAAGCAAACCCGATCGCTTCCGCCTTCCCTCCCCCGGTTCCTTTCCCCACTCCCCCCCTCCTTGCATTACACTCCGTCCGAATTCTCGTCCATGTCACAGAGAGGCAGAATATGACACCTCCCGAATCCGCTACAGTTAACCAAGAACTCACAAATGATGATGTGAGAGACATCGTTAAAGAGGTCCTCGAAGCGTATCCCGAAAAAGCCGCTAAAAAACGGGAAAAGCACCTGAATGTTTACGAAGAAGGCAAGTCTGATTGCGGCGTTAAGTCCAATATCAAATCCGTTCCTGGCGTAATGACCACCCGTGGTTGCGCCTATGCAGGAGCCAAAGGGGTGGTTTGGGGTCCCGTGAAGGACATGATCCACCTGAGCCACGGTCCCGTCGGTTGCGGTTACTACTCCTGGTCAGGCCGTCGTAACTACTACATCGGCACCACCGGGATTGACACCTTTGGGACGATGCAGTTCACCTCCGACTTCCAGGAAAGGGACATCGTATTTGGCGGTGACAAGAAGTTGGCCCAACTGCTCACGGAAATGAATGAATTGTTCCCCCTGGCGAAGGGTGTGACGATTGAATCTGAATGCCCGATCGGTCTAATTGGGGATGACATCGAAGCCGTCGCCAAGAAGTCTGCTAAGGAAATTGGCAAGCCTGTAATTCCCGTTCGGTGTGAAGGATTCCGAGGTGTTTCCCAATCCTTAGGCCACCACATCGCGAATGACACGGTGCGGGACTGGGCACTGCCGATCGCTGACAAGAAAGCGAAGGATGGCACCCTGAACTTCGAGCCAGGTCCTTATGATGTCGCGGTGATTGGAGATTACAACATCGGTGGAGATGCCTGGTCTTCCCGGATTCTGTTAGAAGAAATGGGTCTGCGCGTTGTGACCCAGTTCTCTGGAGATGGCACCTGGAATGAAGTGCTGCTGACCACCCAGGTGAAACTCAACCTGATCCACTGCTATCGGTCGATGAACTACATCTGCCGTCACATGGAAGAAGCCTATGGAATTCCCTGGATGGAATTCAACTTCTTCGGCCCCACCCACATTGCTGAATCCCT
>JANRKG010000014.1:0-8571 GCA_033763635.1 Leptolyngbyaceae cyanobacterium bins.59 | reverse complement strand
CCAGCCCAGTCCTGGTGGTTTAAGTCCTTCCCCGACCGTGCCCGTCGCTCCATCACCCGGATCGACAGCATTTTAGGAGATTTCTAGAAAAAATTTCTCTTCTGGTTGAGCGAAGTCGAAACCACCCTCCGTACCTTGAGTGCAGTCGAAGAACACTCCATTGGTCAATTCTTTAACTGTCCCCTGGATGGATGACAAACTGTCCCAAAACGCCTAAATTTAAGACTCTAGAATATCTTTGGAAGTGCTGTTAGTTATCAATCAATCAGATTTGATTAGATTTAGACCTTAACAGTGTCTCTACCTCTCTCTGGAATCACCTTACAACAAGATTGATTCTGCTAAGGTGCTCAACCTAGCAGAATTCCTGAAGAGAGGGGGATTAGTATAGAAGAGAGAATAACCTAAATTTTAAGTTTTTGATGAAATTTAGAGTTTCTCCAAATTGTCCCATTTAACCGAATTCTTATGAAATCAGGTGAACAACCTGACCGATCGCCCGATCGACCGTGTTGCTACTGCCCCAGTTATGATCGAGCCAATTATGATCGAGCCAATTATGAGCGGGCTAATTACGAGCGGGCCAGTTATCGAGTAGCCGAATCTGCCTCTCTGCCTGCCTATCGTCCTAACTCAGGTCAGCCTAATTTTGCCCTAGCCGATATTGTGGGAACTCTGATCGCTCTCGTGAGCCTGACTCTACCCCTCCTGACAATTTCTTCTTACTCATCAAAAATTATCTTGCCCCAACCCACAACCCAGTTACTTCAACCTGGCAAATTGCCATAGAGAATGGGAGCGTTGGGGTTTTTAAGTTCCTATCGCTTGCCTCTCCAATGCTCCCCCCGGACTTTCCCTTCTCCAAGTTCCCTGTCCCCAAAAAGTCCCCATCTTCCCGTAGAATGCTAGTCGGGGTGGCAGACCCAGAAGCTGCCCTGAACTTTTAGATTGGAGAAATGCTGTGGATTTATCGCTCATTCCTGCCCAACCCAAACCGGGCCTGATCAACGTTTTAGTTGAAATTCCTGCGGGAAGCAAGAATAAGTACGAGTTCGACAAGGATATGCAGGCGTTTGCCCTGGATCGAGTTTTGTACTCTTCGGTACAGTATCCCTACGACTATGGATTTGTGCCTAATACCCTGGCAGATGATGGCGATCCCCTTGATGGGATGGTGATTATGGATCAGCCTACCTTTCCAGGATGTGTGATTGCAGCACGACCGATCGGCATGCTGGAAATGATCGATGGGGGCGATCGGGACGAAAAAATTCTCTGTGTTCCTGCGAAAGATCCCCGTTACGCAGACATCAAATCCCTTGAGAACGTTGCGCCTCACCGCCTCGATGAGATCACTGAATTCTTCAAAACTTATAAGAATTTGGAGAAGAAAGTGACTGAAATTTTGGGCTGGCAGGATGTCGATCAGGTATTACCCCTGGTTGAAAAATGTATTAAGGCTGCTCAGAAATAAAATAATCGCTGAAAAATTAGGAAAGGTTATCTGTAGGGGTGGCGCAGGTTGATTGACAGGTGGGTTGGGAACTCATTGTTGGCAACACTCTATTCATGCAACCTACCCCTACAGATATTCTTATACAAAATTTTTATACAGATATTTTTATGATGATATTTTTATTGCTTGTAAAGTGATTAAGAATTAAGTAACAAAAGCGTTTCTTCTCCAGATACATACCTTAAATCAGGGTTTTCAGACAGAAAGATTTTTCCAGATCCCGTAGGTCTATGGCAGTATAGGAGAGATAGGACAGGGGTACAATCAAGAGCCTGATCTGCTCTGGCTATTCGAGAGCTTAAATTATGCAGCGTACGCTTTTAATTGCAAAAATTCATGGCTGCTTGTTAACTGGGGCTAACCTGGATTATGTGGGTAGCATCAGTGTAGATCAGGCCCTGCTAGATGCGGCTAAGATTCTGCCCTATGAACAGGTGCAGGTAGTTAATGTGACAAATGGAGAGCGATTTATTACCTATGCGATCGCGGCTCCAAAGGATTCGGGTGCTGTTGAGTTAAACGGGGCCGCTGCCCGCTTAGGGATGAAAGGGGATCGCCTGATCATTATGGCCTATGGGCAGCTAAACGAAGAGGAGTTACAGAATTACTCTCCGACCGTTGTGCTTGTTGACGAAGGTAATCGTCCTTTGACCGTCCATCCATACGACCAGCTATTAACTTTGACGGAACATGTCAGATTCTGATTTATCAGCAAGGGTTCCCACCTCACCCGATGGACGAACTGAAGTTGAATCCAGTTCCTCCCCCGCTGTGGTTGCGCCTGTTGTTTCACCAGGCTCGGAGGGCGGGGATGGCTCATCGGGATTCGAAGTGCAGTTTTGGGGGGTACGCGGCAGCATTCCGTCTCCTGGCAGTGAAACTGTTCGTTACGGTGGTAATACATCCTGTGTAGAGATTCGAGCCGGAGGAAAACGGCTCGTTTTTGATGGAGGCACCGGAATTCGGGTGTTAGGCAAGCATCTGATGCGGCAATTTCCGGTAGAAGCCTATCTCTTTTTCTCCCATTCCCACTGGGATCATATTCAAGGATTTCCCTTCTTTCTCCCGGCCTTTGTTCCGGGTAACTGCTTCCATATTTATGGGGCGATCGCTCCCAATGGGGCGACGATGAAGCAGCGGCTCAGTGACCAGATGTTGCATCCCAACTTTCCGGTTCCCATTCAGGTGATGAAATCAGACCTGAAGTTTTACGACCTGGCTCCGGGGGATAGGGTGACCCTGGGGGATGTGACGATCGAAACGGGGCCGCTCAATCATCCGAATACGGCAATGGGCTATCGCGTGACCTGGCAGGGGCATTCCGTTGTTTATGCCACCGATACAGAACACTACCTCGATCGCCTGGACGAAGACTTGCTTCAGTTGGCCCACAATGCTGACGTGCTGATTTACGATGCCTGCTACACCGATCAAGAGTATTACGATCCTAAAACTCCCAAAATTGGTTGGGGCCATTCTACCTGGCAGGCAGGGCTACAAATTGCCCAGGCAGCGGGCGTGAAGCGACCTGTGATGTTCCACCATGACCCGAATCACGATGATGACTTTCTCGATCGGGTGGAAGCAGAGGTGCAGGTTCATTGCCCTACTGCAATCCTGGCCCGTGAGGGAATGATTCTACGGGTTGTCTAGTCCGGTTTTTGGGGCGATTTCTTGAAAAGAGTTTATCAATGGGTTGCCCTTCGACTAAGCCCAGGTCACGGGCGTTGGTTGAGCGAAGCCGAAACCAGCAGGGAAGTTATTTTCCAGAAATCTCCTGAGTGATTTTTTAGTAACTGACCCGGGGACGAACAACCTGGCTGAGGGTTTCTAACTGCTGCCGGACCTGGCCCCCAATGAGGAGTTCCTGGGTTTGCTCCATCCCTGCTTCCAGGGATGAACACTGACCACACTGCCAGAGATAAAAGCCCCCATTCCAGAGGGTCGATTGCATGAGTTCGGTAGGTTGCCCCTGTAAGACAGCCCGGATTTCGGCAATCAGTTGGTTAAAGGATTCCAGAGGCACATCAATCGGAGTGAGGTTGTAATCGCGGGGGTGAAGGAGCAATCGCTCAAACTGAAAGTTTTGGTCTGATCCCATCTGCCCCAGGCCAATAATGGCGGTTCGATCGCGGGGCAGATCACAACTTCCCTCCAGCCCCTTAACCGTAATAAAGCGAGAAGGCGTTCCCCGGAGGGTAAAGGCTTCCCGGATCATCGCTTCTGTCGGGGGATGGACAAATCCAGCAACCACCGTTGCCTCTCCCTCATAGGGATTCCACATTAGTTCGATCGTGGCGAAGGGAGGCCGCTTGCCAATCTCATCCCGGTAGGCCACCAAACCCTGTGCCTGGGGAAAGCGCTCTGGGAGGAACATGAACCCCATCCCCGTTTCTTCAAAAATCTGCTGAATTTCCTCCAGGGACAGGTTATGCCAATGAACTCCCAATCCCTGCCAGATATCGATTAAGGGAAGACCATACTTAGTGGGCATCCGCTCCCCGCCGTGCATCACAACGCGGCAGTTCGCGGCTACCAGAATCAGGGCTGTCAGAAGCGTCAGGGGGGCTGTACGATCGCGCCCATCGTAGGGGCAACCCAAAACGACGGTTGGCTGACCATCATCCACTGCTGGGAGCTTGCTTCCAAACTGATCGTAAGCATCCAACATCCCCGCCAGTTCTTCGGGCGTAGGGCGTTTGATGCGGTGGGAGATCATAAAAGCGCCAATTTGGGCGGGAGTTGCCTCCTGAAGCAACATCATCCGCGTAGCCGTTGCCGCTTCTTCACGGGTCAGGCTTTTGGACGTATGGGCACCACTGCCCACTTTACGAAGAAGCTCTCGAAAAACACTACTCATGATCAGGCAATTACCAGGGAAGATGCGGACGTTTCCAGCATGGGAGAGGACGACATAGAAGGCATTTGAGGATTCATCAGTTGCAACACTAACTCTCGAAAATGCTGAATGGGTGGAATTTGCAACCGATCGCGAGTTGTCACTAGCACCACCTGACGGATCAGGGAGGGTTCTTCCGTCGGACGAACGGTTAAGGTGGGGTCTAGATGAACGTCCAGGATTGCTGCCCTGGGAAGAAGGGTGACCATTTCCCCCTGTCGCACCACACCTCGAAACGCATCTAGCGTATTTAATTCTAATACGGCATTCAACATTGCACCCTGCCGTTGGAACTGTTCTTGCACCAACCGCTGCATCCCATACCCATCTTTGAACACCACCTGAGGATACCGGACTAATTCTGTCCAGGGTACTCGCTCATAGGCAGACAAAGGGTGATTGGAGGCCATCAAAATTTCGATCGTCTCCTCATACAGTGGCTCCACCACCATCTCCGAGCTACCTGTGAGAAAGCGATTGTTCATGACGATCGCCAAATCTACCAGTCCATCCTTCAAGACTTTTAGGGCACGATCGCTTCCTAAGGAAGTGACCCGTAGCTGAATTTCCGGGAATTTCTGGCAGAACTGTTGTAACACGGGAGGCAGGTAATGGGCACAGATAGAGTGAATTGCCGCGACACACAACTCCGGCTGCTTCCCTTCTATGAGATCTTGTAACTCACGGGTAGCCGTTTGCCATTCCTGCCAAATCTTACGGGCACGGGGCAAAAGGCGTTCTCCACCGACTGTCAATCGAGCCTGGGCCGTACGATGCAGGAGGGATAACCCCAAATCCGTCTCTAAGCTTTGAATCTGACGACTGATGGTTGATTGAGTCACCCCACACCGTTGAGCAGCTTTCTGAAAACTTCCAGTATCCGCAACGGCAAGGAATGCCTGTAACTGTTCCAGGCGCATAGTATCTAGCCTATGGTATGTAGCCTATGTCACATTTTTTGTGACCTTAACCATATCCCATCCAGACATCTCATTTGGTAGAAGGGGATACAGAGAAATCAGGTTGGAGAATCAGGTGACAGGTTTAGCTAGAAACCGTTGGAGACCGAGAGCCAGCAGAAACATCAAAAATTGCATCAATACGATACTGGGACCGGAGGGAAAATTCCATAAGATCGAAACCAGCATTCCCGTGATGCTGCTGAAGGCTCCCAGCACGATCGACAGTCCCAGAAAGCGATCGAACCGAACACTCAACAGTCGAGCCGTCGATGCTGGGATGACCAAAAACGCATTGACCAGCAAAATCCCAATCGCCTTAATGGAAACCGCCACCGTCAGGGATAGCAGCACGACAAACAAATAGCGATGGAATTGCACAGCAATCCCCTGAACCTTGGCGACGGACTGGTTCAGAGTAATGAGAATCTGTTGAGGCAGGGTTGTCAGAATAATGCCAGCGGTGATCACCAACAAGCCCCCGGTGAGGATCAAGTCAGGGGTATCGATCGCCAAAATATCGCCAAACAACACCCCCGTCAGATTTCCCCGGTAACTCTGGATGAAACTGGTCAGGATCACCCCGATCGCCAACGCGCCCGATAGAATGATACTGAGAATCGTGTCACTCCAGAGATTCGTGCGGTCGATCAGGTACAGAGCCGCCAACCCAAAGGCGATCGTGAACGGTAACAGCATCCAGGTGGGATTAAGTTCTAACAAAATGCCGATCGCAATGCCAACCAGGGCCGCATGTCCCACTGCGTGGCTAAAAAACGACAACTGCCGTAGTGTCACAAAACATCCCAATAAGCCGCCCAGCATGCCCATGAGCACCCCCCCAACGATCGCTCGTTGCATAAAAGGCAGGTGAAGAAGGGAGAGTAGATCGTTCATTGTGGTTGGAAGTGGAAAGGGGGAATGGGGAATGGGGGATAGGGCCGTAACCCATGACCGATGACCCATTCCCAACTTTAATGATGATGATGGTAACGGCTGAAAGCCGGACCATAAGCGGCTAAAAGATTTTGAGGAGACAATGCCACCTCTGGCTGTCCATAGCAAATTAACTTGCGATTGAGACAGAGAACTCGATCGCAGTGACGGTTTACCATCTCCAGATCATGGGAAACTTGCAGAATGGTCCATTGCTGTTCCTGCTTCAGTTCCCCCAGCAAATGATAAAAATCCGCTTCTCCGTGGGCATCTACCCCCGCGAAAGCCTCGTCCAAAATCAGGAGCTTGCGGGGAACAACCAGGCAATAGGCCAGCAAAACTCGCTTCAATTGCCCTGTGCTGAGGGTGCCGATCGGCCTATGACGCAAATGGTAGGCATCCACCCGCTCTAAAGCCCGATTGACCGCAGCCGTTTTTTCCAAATCAATTTGCCAGGGAAACGGAAAAGATGCGATCGCTTGCGGAAGCGTTGCCCCCCATTGCGACCAGCCCTGCCACTGGATTCGCGGTGCAGGCCATCCCAGGGAAACCATTTCGCGAACAGAGAGGGGAAAGCCGCGATCGAACACAAAATCTTGAGGCACGTACCCAATCTGAGAACGCAAGGACTCCAACCGTTCCAGGGGACAACCCAAAATATCAATTCGCCCTGCTGATCGAGGAATTAACCCCAGCAAAGCAAGCACCAGGGTACTCTTCCCCGATCCGTTGGGACCGACGATCGCCGTATCGGTTCCGGGGTCTAAATTAAAAGATACCTCTTCAACGGCTGCATAACTGCCCCGGTAGACCGTCAAACCTTCAACTCGAACAGTTGGAATCATCAATACTGCCTATGGTTTATTGAAATGCGGCTTCCAGTGTTTGCAGATTGGCTTGCATCGCTGTGAAGTAATATTGAGGGTCCAGATTGCCGGATTCCAGGGAGTCCAGGGTCTTCAAGTTCAGCTTCAAGTCTCGTGACAGGGTTTGCAATAGTTTGTTATCCACTCCCGGTTCACTGAGCAATGCTTTGACCTGAAATTGCTTCACGGCCTTGACCGTTTCCTGGAGATCCGCAGGGGAAAGACTGTCTTCAGGGATTTCAACCACCGCTACCTGATTGAGTTGATAGCGACGCGCCAGGTAGGGAAAGGCATCGTGGAACGTAATAAAGGTACGATCGCGGTACTTGCCTAACCGTTGCTGAAACTGTTGATCGAGATCCGCTAACTGGGCGAGGTAGGCTTGGGCATTGGCTTCGTAAGCCGCCCGATTTTTAGGATCTGCCTGAATCAGCCCATCCCGGATGGTCTCAACCTGCCGCTTTGCTAGCGTGGGATCAAGCCATACATGGGGATTTCCGGCAGCATGGCTGTGTCCGTGTTTTTTCTTACCCGCTTCTGATGTTTCCTCCGTCTCATGGGCATGCCCATGATCGTGCCCGTCCTCTTCGGTAGGATTTACAACCGTACCAATGGTTTTAAGGGGCTGAATTCCTTTACTGGCATCAATCATCTTGAGGTTGGCATTCTGGGCATTCCGCACCGTTCCCTCTAGAAATTCCTCCATGCCCAGGCCGTTCTTCACCAATACATCTGCTTCGACGATCGCCTTCACATCCGCTGGGCGGGATTGGTATTCATGCACATCTGTTCCCGGTGGCAAGAGAATACTGACCTCAGCCGCATCTCCAGCAACTGCCTTCGTAAACAGATAGACGGGTAAAAATGTTGTGACAACCTTCAGGCGTGGAACCTGAACCGCAGGTTGGATAGACGGTGCTTGTGGACTCTGATTCTGTTGAGGAGAGGAAGACCCACCGGGGGAGGTGCAACCGCTTGCCATTAAGCAGGGCAACAATACAGCTAACCAGACGTGACGGGAACGGGGGTAGCGCATAGATTTAATTCGGTAATGAGAATCGTTCTTATTCTCGCTGAATATGAATCTTATTCTCATTTTGATTCGGTGACAAGGGCTGAGGGTTAGAGGACAGAGGGCAGAAGAGGGTGGGTGCATCCCAGTTGTGTAACTCTCACCCTAAATCCCTCTCCCAAAGGAGAGGGACTTTAAAATCCGGCTCCCCTTCTCCCTCAGGGAGAAGGGTTGGGGGATGAGGGGGCGACTTTGCAAAAGTGGGATGCACCCGAAGAGGGTAAACAGGTAAGGAAAAAAGGGCAAAAAAAAGGCCAGCTTCTCTGAACAAAGCTGGCGCAACGATTTGAACTACGTTGTCTTCTCTTATTGGAGGAAACCTA
>JANRKG010000013.1:0-7102 GCA_033763635.1 Leptolyngbyaceae cyanobacterium bins.59 | reverse complement strand
CGATCGGCCCCTGAGTCCGCTAGAAGTGCGGGCACTGACCCAGGCAGTGGATCAACTGAATGCCCAGGCAACGGCTGAATATCGAGCCGACCGACGGATCAATGCTTACAAGATTTGGAATCGGGAACTTCGGCTGCGGAGGGTACTGGGGCCACTCGTGGAGACGAAAGCGTTAGGACGGGTGGGAGCGATCGCCTGGGAAGACAGCGAAACTCCCCAGTTACGGTTGATTACAAATCGCCTTCAGGCCATTCAACAGCAAACGCGGACTCGTCCACTCCCGACTCGGCAGGAACAGATTTTGCTCCAGCGAGCGTTAGCGGATGCCTATCTAAAGGTGCGATCGAAGGACCGAGCGGTGGGGGTTTATGAACAGGTCATCACCGATGCCCGCCCCCTCAAAGATCTCGTGATGGAAGGATCTGCGCTGGCGACGATCGCGGATCTGCATCTGAACTGGTTTGCTTATCCCACTGCTGCTACGAGTTATCAAACGTTGCTGGCATTTCTGAGGCAACATCCCAAGGTGCCTGTGCGGTTGATCGTACCCGTGTCGGAGGCGGCCCCTCCCCAACCAACGACTCCAGACCCTCCCTTGACCGATCGAGATGTGTTGAAGAAGTTGGCCTTTGTGTATGACCAGGATAAACGTCCGGCCCAGGCCATTCCAGTTCGCCAGGAGCTAATCCGATTACTACAACAACGGCAGGAACCGATGGAAATTCCATCGTTACAACTGGCGATCGGCATTAGCCATGAAGCGCTTCAGCAAATTCCCCAGGCGATCGAAGCCTATCAGCAAACCTATTACCTGAGCCAACCGCTTCAACAATATGGGTATGCTAGTGATGCCCTCAAGCGCCTGGGTAACCTCTACCAAAACCAAAAACAATTCGATCGTGCCCTACAAATTTATGAATTTTTGCTCGATGTGGAGCAACAGGCTTACAACTTCTATGGGCGCATGATGACCTATGACCAGATCGGGCAAATTTATCTTCTCCAACGGGAATTTGATCTGGCTCTGGGTGCTTTTCAGCAAGGTTTGACGATTGCCCGTCAACTGAAGTACCGGGAGAATTACTTTCAGAGTCAGATTAATCAGGTTCAACAACAGCGATCGGGAAAATGAAAATTTAAGGTGTTTTTTTGACAAGAGTTTGCCAATCGGTTGCCCTTCGATTTCGCTCAGGGTAAGATTGCTGGCTGAGCGAAGCCGAAACCAGCGAGGAAATTGTTTTCCTAAAATCTTCTAAAAAGCCTAAATAAAAAACATCCGCAACTAATTAAACAGTTGCGGATGTTTTTTATTTCTCTTGAATTTGGTGGCGGGGCATGGATTTGAACCATGGACCTTCGGGTTATGAGCCCGACGAGCTACCAGACTGCTCTACCCCGCGATGAATCATTTCACCATTCTTGAGATTGCCTTGCGGGTTGGGTTTTGTTTTCTTTCCTCGCTGGCTTATCAAGCATAACCTATTCACTAGAAAACTGGCAACCCATTTCTCAATTTTTTTGAAATCAATTCTTTCAAATCATGGATAACTCCCCCAGGACATCCAGACGCTTGAAGTTATTCAGCGTCATATAGGTCTCTGTCAAGGATTCGGCAATAGAGGGGCTAATCCAACCCATCTGCTTCAGCAAGTGAATCGCGACCGCATGCTTTGCACGGGAAGCCCCATCCATCACTTTGATGGCTAACCCCAATCCTTCCCCTACACGACCTACACACTGAATTCCTTCCGCCCCGGTCTTGCTAACCAGTTCTCCTTCCGTTAAACGCATCAATTCCGTGTCAAACTCTCCATCCCCTGCCACCATCATTGGATGGTGGGTCATGGCGCGAACAATGCGCTCCATATCCAGGTTGGAACCAGAAGCAAGTTGGGCATAGAGAGAAGCAATTTGACCCAATTGCAGGAAGTAGGTGGGTGCGCCACAGTCATCCCGTGCCACCATGACCTCTTCTCCCGGCATCCGCAACAGTTCAGCCACTTTCGTTAAGATGAGCTTCTGAACAGGATGATTGCGCTGTAGATAGGAAGTCAGGGGCCAGTTCCGTTGTTGGCAGACCGCCAGCATCCCCGCATGCTTCCCCGAACAGTTGTATTCTAGAGGGCTACGTTTTCCGGCTGGAATGGGGCATTGAAGGGCCGAAGGATCAATATCGCTCCGCCATAGAATATTAAACGCTTGCCGGACCTGTTCAACATGGCCTTTATGAGAGCTACAGATAATAGCCAGATCCCGATCGGTCAGCTTAAAGCGTTCCAGGGTACCTGTTGTTGTCACAGCAAGCGCTTGAAAGGGCTTGAGAGCAGAGCGAATAAAGACGGCAGTTTCTGCATTTCCTGCAACGGATAAAATTCGCCCGCGATTGTCGCAGACAACAGCTTGAACATGATGGGTGGATTCTGTAATTCCTTCCCGCAGGAGTTTAACTTCCAGTTCTGCCGCTTGAGTTCGTTTGCCCCTGGTCATGGGTTATGGGTGTAGTAAGGATAGGGAACCTGAGAAGAAGTGACTTTCGGGTAGCAATATTTGCCAGATCTTGCTAAAAACACACTGTCAAAAACACACTGTCAAAGACAGATTGCTGAGAACAGACTATTAATTGTTCCGCAAGGTTTTCTACGAAAGCATTTGCAACACGCATTCGCAATACAGTAATTCCGTGCCACTTCTAAGTTGCAATGTCAGCAAATCAGATAATTATATCAGAATCATGAAGAGACCATGTAGGAAAGGATTGGCCTGAACCCTCCAAGGCCCAATCTGCTTGGACTCGAGACTTGTGACCAATATCACGGTACAACCCCGAATCTATCACCGATTTTATAAAATTCTTACAGAAGAATGGATCTGTAGGTTGGGAAATCAACCATGAGCAAATCTGGTACATTGTTTTTCTCTGAAAAGAATTTGATGATTCTGGTCATTCTAGTTCTGCTTTCAGAGTTTGTCTGGTTGATCAGTATTGGTAAGATTCATCAGGCTAAACAACAGCAGGAAACGATCGAATTAGTCAGGCAGTCCTTAGGAAAGGCAGAGCGTCTCCGGTTGCAGAATGGCTCACCGCCTTAACCCGAATTTCGATGCAACGGAGGCGCAGGGAAAGTCACAGGAATCGATATGGCATTCGCATGGTTTGCAAACTCTCACAATGTTTAAAAAGTAAAAAACGTTTAAAAAGTAAAAAACCCGCTCTTTGCGGGTTTTTTACTGTCGATTATTTTTGCCAGTTATCTAAAGACTGAAGGTACTAATCGAGGTAGCCAATCAAGGTTTTGATTGACTTGTCTGTGTTATCAGCAATTGGACGTTGACCGGGAAGCATGTGATTGGAGTCCACATGAATGGTTCCCACTGCGATCGGACGGTTGCTGGGAAGTTCGCCAGAGCTCACGTACTGAAACCCAGAGGACACAACCGGACGGCTACCAGGAAGCATCGCGACAATGTTTAAGGTTGTGGCTGCGATTGGGCTACCATCCGGCAACAGAGAAGCCACTTCGAAGCTACGGACCGCAATCGGGCGACCGCCTTGAAGGGTTGAGGATTCGAGATAATGAAACTCACTGCGACCGATCGGTCGATTATTCGGTAGGGGCACTAGGCTCGAAGACTGAGAAGACTTGCTGGCCTTCGCAATGGATGTGCCCTTTGAACTGCGAACCGCCAATCCCCCAGATTTAGAAGCCTTGGGAGTTTCCGGCGTTTCAGTGCTCGTTCCAGACCCGTTCGTTCCGCTATTTGTCGCTTCAGTCGCCGTTGTCATAAGTTCCTCTTCAGAGCAATCCCTACAAAACGAAATAAATTTTGAATTCTTTTACTAGAAGAATTCTTTAATTAAAAAATCTTATGAGTAATTGAACTAATGGGGTGCATAGAATAAGCACTCATTATTTCAATTTGAAAGAAATTATAAAGGCAAAGGATTAAAAAAAGAAGACTCCTCCCTTTACGAATTCGTTATAGGCAGTATTAGGATTTAGAATAAAAATTTTTGTGAAAATTTATCAGGAATTTTGAACCCAAAGACTGGAAATTTCTTGAAAAAGGGTATGTCGCCAACGGGCATCCGCTTTCCGATTGGTTTGAAGTTCCAGAAGCCGCATTCCTAGTGGGGGTAAGGGATTGAGGCGATCGATCAATTGTTCCCAGGTTTCCATCACTTCATAGTCAATTCCATAGGTGCGGGACAGATCGGCGAAGCAAATATTTTGAGGAGTGGCAAAAAACTCTTCAAAGGGCGGTTCAAATTGGGCGATCGGCAACATTTCAAAAATGCCCCCCCCATTGTTATTAATCAACAGAATCGTGAGATGGCCCTGAAACTGTTGCCGGAGTAAAAATCCATTCGTGTCGTGCAACAGGGCGAGATCTCCCGTGAGCAATACACTACTTTGTTGCCGATGGGCAATTCCCAATGCGGTTGAGAGTGTTCCATCAATGCCATTCGCCCCTCGATTAAAGTAGGGCTGGACACGGGATGAATTAGGTGCCCAGAAAAATTCTACGTCTCGCACAGGCATACTACTGGCGATGAACAGGGGCGTTCCAGCAGGTAAGTGTTGGGAGAGGAGCCATGCAGCCTTCCCCTCAAAGGGTTCCTGTAAGGTTGCCAGAGTCCGATCGAGTTGCTCCCGGACCTGCCTTTCCGCTGCACACCAGTCTTTCAAGTAGGGCGTTGGCGGTGCTGCCTCATCGGGCAACTGATTCGCGATCTGTTCGATCGAGGTTCGCAGGGAGGTAGAAGGAAGGTGAAGGGGGTCCAGGTTGCGATCGTCTGCTGTGACGATCCACTGGCGAGGCTGTATCTGGGGCAGCCAAGTACGCACCTGCTTACTGGTTGGCATTTCCCCTAACCGAATCACCATCTGGGGGGCCAGGTGTTTTGCGAGATCTCCATTCCGCAGGATCAGATCGTAGGTGGAGATCAGGAAGGGATTGCGATCGGCCTGGTTTCGCAATGGAGACAATCCCTCCGCCAACACGGGCCACCCCAAGGCTTTGGAGAGGCGAACGACGGCTTCACAGTAGCGATCGGGTTCCGCAGGCTGGGCTGGGCCTGCGAGGATGAGGCCATGCGTACAGGATTGCCAGGTCGAGAGGGGAACGGGGAGGTGAGGGGTGGGGAAGGTCAGGGAGTGAACGCTGTCAAAAAAATGAGCAAGTTGGAGTTGGGCGATCGAGTCTTGAGCGGTTGGATCAGGGAGGGGAGCCAGCGGATCGCGGAGAGGCAGGTTGAGGTGAACGGGACCGGGGGCGGGCCAGAGAGTGCGTTCCCAGGCGTAGATCAGGGTTTGGCGCAGGTAGGCTAGTAATTCTGGCTTGGGTTCAGGAAGGGCGAGTTCGGTGTACCAGTTGGGAAAGCTCCCAAATAGTTTTTGCTGGTCGATCGCCTGTCCAGCGTTACAGTCGCGCAGTTCCGGCGGACGATCGGCCGTGAACACCAGCAAGGGAACTCGGCTTTCCCGCGCTTCAATCACCGCTGGGTAGAAGTTTGCCCCAGCAGTGCCAGAGGTGCAAACCAGGGCGACGGGTTGGTGGCGTTGGCGGGCTAGCCCCAGGGCAAAGAAAGAGGCCGATCGCTCGTCCAGGACGGGAATGGCTTCGATCTGAGGATGACTGACAAAGGCGATCGTCATGGGAGTGGAACGGGAACCCGGACAGAGAACCGCCGATCGAAGTCCGAGGCGATGGAGGGTTTCTACCAGGATAGAGGCCCAAAGGGCGTTGGTATTTCGGAAATCTAACCCTATGTGATCCATCACACCAATGCGGCTAACAACGTTTGCAATTTTAGGCGCACTTCTGCAAGTTCACGATCGGCATCCGACCCTGCGACAATTCCGGCCCCGGCATATAAACGGGCATGGCACCCATCTAACAGGGCCGATCGAATCCCGACAATAAATTCACAGTTCCCTCGGTGATCTAACCAGCCCAAAGGACTGGCATAAAGGGCACGGTCAAACCCTTCTGATTGGCGGATATGCTGACAGGCAAGGTCACGGGACACCCCAGCAACGGCTGGGGTAGGGTGCAGGGCTGCGACGATTTCCAGTGGATGGATAGAGGCGATCGTCTCAGATCGAATGACAGTACGCAGGTGTTGAATATTGGAGAGTCTCAGCAGATGGGGAATCGCAGCACATTGAGGGGTAAAGCCTAAGCGGGTTAAACAGTGACAAATAAAATCACTCACGGCCCGATGTTCCCGTCGCTCTTTATCGCTACTGATCAGCCGCTTTGCCAGTTCTACATCGTGGGTGTGTGTTCTCCCACGTGGGGCCGACCCTGCCAGGGCATCCACCACTAATTCCCGATCGTGAACACTCAGCAACCGCTCCGGGCTAGCTCCCATAAAATGTTGCCCTCGACCGTTTCCCGTTGAAAAAATGTAACAGTCGGGGTAGAACTGGCGCAGATTGTGGAGAGAGGCAATCAAGTCAAAGGGTAGGGGGGCCGTGACATCCAGTGCATGAGCCAATACGACCTTATCCAGGTCTTGATTTTGAATTGAGGTCAAGACCGTCTGCACAGCAGATTTGAAATGACTTTCATCCCGGATGTCCTGTTGATGAAAGAGGGGACTGCGGTAAATCCGTCGCGGGGGCAATAAAGAACCAATGGCACAGATCGCCTGGGAACCTTCTTCCAGTTCCCGAACGAGGGATTCCAGATTTTGGGTCGCATCAATGACCCGATTGGCGACAAGAATGCTGCGATCGTTCTGCCGACAAATCTGCCACCGAGGGAGAAACAGAGTGGTTGCGGAAAACGGGGAGGTGGGATCAGTCGCCTGGGGGAAAAATGTAAAGCTACCAAAGAAGTGAGGGCCAGCAAAAGGTAAGTTATCATCCCCTGCAACCACCATGTCTTTGAGGCAGGAATTCACAAATTGCTGGGCCAGAAAAAACCGTTGTTCCCCATTGACTTGAAACTGAATTGCATCCCCGATCGCTGCGATAGAGACTCGATCGGCCTCAGATTGCAGAATTGGATGATGGCTTCTCTCAAAATAAAAATGTAATTGGTCTTTAGAAATGGATTGAAGAACCGCTAACGGATCAACAGGATTGATAACAGC
>JANRKG010000012.1:0-27661 GCA_033763635.1 Leptolyngbyaceae cyanobacterium bins.59 | reverse complement strand
TGCCCCTTCAGACAGACAACAGCCAGCAAGGGGATCGGTAGGATGTAAATATAACGGATTGTTAACAAACTTTGTTGAGGAATATTAATCATGGAAAGCCGTCCTTCTACCGATTTACCCCCCGTTGCAACTGCTTACAACGGTAAAGACCGTAACGCCTTCCTGTTTGGTTGGAATCCCCAAGCCGAACTCTGGAATGGTCGTCTGGCGATGATCGGGTTCCTGGCTTATTTGCTGTGGGATCTGAATGGATTCAGCGTTCTGCGCGATGTTCTGAAGCTGGTTTCTTACTAAGCGCCTCTCTATCTACTCTTTATCTAATTGAATGACTCTCCTGCTATGGCTAGTGATTCCTGCGGCTCAGGGAAATTGCTAGCCATTCTTTTAAGGAGATTTCTAAAAAACAATCTACCCGCTGGTTTCGGCTGCGCTCAACCAGCAACCGTGCCCTGAGCGGAGTCGAAGGGCAACCTACAGGTAAACTCTTTTCTGGAACTCTCCTAATATCTCAAGCAATACTTCAAAGCTCAAGCTTGAGATAAAAAAATAAAATTAAAATAAATTCAAATTTTTTCACAATTCTATACAATCTAGATATTACAAGAACCCGATTTTATGGCATTGAATTCTGTCCCCGTGCAACCCATGAAGCCTACCCCCATTGTAGGAAACCGCGAAACCTTCTATGGGGTTGCAATGGCACTCCTGATTATAGGAGTCTGGGCGATCAGTTTAACGATCTTTCTCTCTCTCGATCTCGTCAACGCCTCTGGCTGGTGGCGGGTGCCGATCGTCCTGTGGCAAATGTTTCTCTATACTGGGTTGTTTGTGACTGCCCATGATGCCATGCATGGGGTCATCGCCCCAAGTCATCCCCAGTTAAACAACTGGATGGGCACGATCGCGCTGGCATGTTATGCGCTGCTTCCCTACCGGAAGCTTTCTCGCAAACACTGGCAACACCACCACCATCCTGCCAGTGACCAGGACCCCGATTTCCATAACGGCAAACAGGCCAACTTTTTTTCCTGGTATTTTCATTTCATGCTGGGCTACTGGAACTGGCCTGGGCTGCTTACTTTGATGGCAATTCACATGGCTTTAAAGACCTGGGCACATATTCCAGACCTAAATATGCTGGTGGCCTGGATTATTCCTTCGATCCTCAGCTCAGTGCAACTCTTCTACTTCGGGACGTTTCTACCCCACACTGAACCCGTAGGCGGCTACACCAACCCCCATCGGGCTACCACCGCACGACGATCGCCTTTCTGGTCCTTCCTGGCCTGTTACCACTTTGGCTACCACGAAGAACACCATGAACACCCTCACTTACCCTGGTGGCGGTTGCCAGAAGCTTATGCAGCGCGGATTCAAGCAACAGGGGCTTAGGGCAGTATCACTCACAATCTCAGCCGTCCGGATATCCATCTTGCGAGCGGAACATTTCTACTGATTTTTTCTCTAAACTTCCCCATTTGTACCGTTGCACATTAGCATAGAGGGGTGACTATCAACCACCATCCGCTGCAATCCTTGAGGGAGGGGCACTGGTTTAAGCTAATCTGTGGTGCTAGTTTTCAACACCTCCCTGCCATCCGAAGTCTGACGATTGCCTATGCCCTTGCTGGGGCAGACTGCATTGATGTGGCAGCAGACCCAGCAGTTATCACGGTTTCCCGTGAGGCGATCGCCGTTGCGGGTGAGCTAATGGCTGGAGTGGAGGACCAGCTTGTTTGGACAAAAAATAGGAATCGCGGTTTGCCCTGGTTAATGGTCAGCTTGAATGATGGGGAAGACCCCCACTTTCGCAAAGCATTTTTTGATCCTGAGGCTTGTCCATCCGACTGTCCCCGTCCCTGTGAAACCATCTGTCCCGCCCAGGCGATCGTGTTCGATCAAATGCTGGAGGGTCAACCAGATTCATTTTCTGGGGTAGTTGCCCAGCGGTGCTATGGGTGCGGTCGCTGTTTACCCATCTGTCCCATTCAACACATTGCAGCCCATTCCCATGTTTCAACTCCTACAACCCTGGCTCCCCTAGTTCTGCCCTGGGTGGATGCTGTAGAAATTCATACTCAGGTTGGACGCTACCGAGAGTTTGCAACCCTCTGGCAAGCGATCGTTCCCTGGGTCGATCGTCTAAAACTGGTGGCGGTTAGTTGCCCAGATGGAGAAGGTTTAATTGACTACCTCTGGTCCCTCTATGACCTGATTTCCCCTTTACCCGGTGCCCTGATCTGGCAAACTGACGGTCGGCCTATGAGTGGGGACATTGGAGATGGGGCGACACGGGCCGCTGTACGCTTAGGACAAAAGGTATTGGCAGCCCGCTTGCCGGGATCTGTGCAATTGGCTGGGGGAACCAATGCCCACACCGTTGAGAAATTAGCGACTTTAGGGCTGCTAAATCCAGCCAGGAGAGCCTTAATTGAAGATTTTCCAGTAGAAGTTTCTGCATCCGCCCCCACTCCTTATATTGCCGGAGTCGCCTATGGGAGCTATGCGCGGGTGTTGTTGTCCCCCGTTCTGGAAGAACTGGAAGTTCGTTCCCGTTCTGATTGCGCCTTGCCATCGGGCCATCTAGAAGCCTTTCCGGACTTGCTTCGGCAGGCTGTACACCTTGCGGAGACGCTGGTTGCTCCGCTGAAATTTCCTGTTCAAACCCATCAACCCCTTCTTCAATGAACAACGATGTAAATGAGACCGTCACTGCTCAACCCATGCAGATTACCGACGACCTCCATCAGTTACTAGAAGTCTTACCCGATGAAATTCGTCACCGTTCAGAACAGCATGCCCAACGCAGTGAATTAATTGAAATTGTGATGGACCTGGGCCGTCGCCCAGAAGCCCGATTTCCGGGTCGAGCCGAGTTTTTGTCCGATCGCTTCGTGACCCAGGAAGATCTGAACTACTGCATCCAGCGGGTCGGAGATTTTGGCGGAGACAATCGGGCCGGATTGGAAAAAACCCTGCACCGGATCAGTGCGATTCGAAATCGTCGGAGCGAAATTATCGGTCTCACCTGTCGGGTGGGGCGGGCCATTTTCGGGACGATCGGCATGATTCGCGATCTGGTGGAAAGTGGGCGATCGATTTTGATGCTGGGTCGTCCGGGGGTCGGCAAAACCACTGCCCTGCGGGAGATTGCCCGTGTTCTGGCGGATGAATTGGAAAAACGGGTCATTATTATTGACACATCCAACGAAATCGCCGGAGATGGTGACATTCCCCACCCTGCGATCGGTCGAGCGCGGCGGATGCAGGTCTCCCGCCCCGAATTTCAGCATCAAGTCATGATCGAGGCGGTGGAAAACCACATGCCTGAAGTGATTGTGATCGACGAAATTGGGACGGAACTGGAAGCCCTGGCCGCCCGGACGATCGCCGAACGGGGCGTACAATTGGTGGGCACTGCTCACGGAAACCGTATCGAAAACTTGATTAAAAACCCAACCCTCTCGGATCTGGTGGGCGGCATTCAGTCCGTTACCTTGGGAGATGAAGAAGCTCGTCGTCGTGGTAGTCAGAAGAGTGTGTTGGAGCGCAAAGCTCCTCCCACTTTTGACATTGCGGTGGAAATGACGGAGCGGCAGAAATGGGTGGTGCATGAACAGGTTTCGGAGAGCGTTGATATCCTGCTACGGGGTCGCCAACCCAATCCCCAAGTTCGCACGATCGATGAGAATGGCAAAGTTATCATCACCCAGGAAGCCCCTGAACCTCAAGAGAGTTCCTCGTCCCTATCTTCCAGTAATGGGCGGCGGTGGCGGAATGGGGGGCAGATGTCCTCAGCGTCTCCCTATGGGGGGCGGTTTGAAGGGCGACGAGGGGGGCGCTTCTTCCGGGGCGATACCTACGAGCCGCTTCCCGGTTACGTTCCGGAGAATGAGCAACCCAAGCCTTCCATCGTGCGCGATCCAGAACCCCGTCCTATTTTAGAAGTGGCAAGCCCTCCTTCCGAGGTGAATCATTTGGAGGAGTTCGATCGCCTTCTGAACCAATCCAATTCCATTCCCTTTGACAAGGATCAGGCTACAGAGAGGACTCAGCGAGACTTCTTTAATCGTGCGCTGCACGATCAGGCCGAGGAGGGCCGCTATGAGAGCGGTCCGAATGGGGAGGAACTTCCTGTTCACCTGTATCCCTATGGGGTGAGCCGTCAGCAACTCGATCAGGTGATCCGTACCCTGGAATTGCCGATCGTGCTGACGAAGGATATTGACAGCGCGGATATGGTGCTGGCTCTTCGTTCCCACGTTAAGAACCATGCAAAGTTGCGCCAGATGGCAAAAAACCGTCAGGTGCCCGTCCATACTGTGAAATCCAATAGCATTCCCCAGATCGCCCATGCCCTGCGTCGTCTCCTTCACCTGGATGACCCCAGTTTTTCGGGGGCCGATGACTTTAACCTGTTCTATCAGGGTGGGGATGAGGATGAGTTGGAAGCGCTAGAGGAAGCACGGTTAGCGGTCGAACAGATTGTGATTCCTCGGGGGCAACCCGTCGAATTGCTGCCCCGATCGGCCAAGGTGCGTAAGATGCAACACGAGTTGATTGAACACTATCACCTGAAGTCCCGCAGCTTTGGGGACGAACCAAACCGTCGTTTGCGGATTTATCCTGCATAGCTATGGCAAAGTCCGATCGCGATGCCATTTTGCGCCGCCTTCCGCTCGTTGCCGGGGGGCTGGCGGGAACTCTGCTGCTCCTCAATCGGCTGCTCACGGGAACCCTGACCGAATCCCAGGCCCGATCGGACGTGCTGGGGGTGATCGTCAGTGCCCTGCTCATTCTGACGGGGTTGCTCTGGCAACGGGTGCAACCCCGATCTCCGGAGGCCGTGCTCCTAGCGGGGACGGAAGGATTAGAACTGGCTCCCGACCTGCCCGAACCTTTACAGGTTGAACTGGCCTGGGCTTCCAAAATTTTGCTAACCAATACGGTCACAAAATCGTTGGTGGTCTTTTACAGGGGGCGGGTTCTTCTGAGGCGCGGCATCTTAAGCCCGGACCCGGAAGTCAAACCGGGTCCGATTTTGCAACGGGTATTGGATAAGCAACAAGCGATTTATCTGGTGGATTTGAAAGTGTATCCGGGACGGGTGGAATTCACTTACCTGCCCGAAAATACGCAAGGCGTGATCTGCCAACCGATCGGCGATCAGGGGGTATTAATTTTGGGAGCTAATGCCCCCCGCAGTTACACGAATCAGGATGAAAATTGGGTGGCGGCGATCGCCGATAAACTGGCAGACTCCTGTCAGCGGTATCCTGGGATACTCGGAAACGACTTAGAAAAAAACAAATAAATTTTTTGATTAGATCATAATCATTTGGATGCGTGGGATAGAAGGTGCTGAGATAATTCCTGTGCTTTATGATACGGAGGGAAATTGTCACCCTTGCTCCAGAAGATTAATGGACTCCTACTCCTATGCAGCGATTCAAATTCGTTTCCTTGCTGTTTGCCCTGATTGGCTTTTCGTGGAGAATTCCCATTGCAAAAGCCCAACCCATCCTTCCCGCAGCAGATGGAACCGGGACGATCGTTCAGCAGGAGGGTAATCGGTTTGACATCAGCGGTGGACAGTTATCGGGCGATCGGCTGAACTTGTTCCAGAGCTTCACTCAATTGGGTCTCGACTCCAACCAGATTGCCAACTTTCTCGCAACTCCGGAACTGCAAAATATTCTTGCCCGTGTAGTTGGCGGCGATCCATCCATTATCAATGGGCTACTGCAAGTAACCGGAGGCAATGCCAACCTATTTCTGATGAATCCAGCGGGGGTTGTGTTTGGTCCTACCGCCAGCCTGAACGTTCCTGCGGCCTTCACCGCCACCACCGCTACAGGGATCGGCTTTGAAAATGGTTGGTTTCAAGCCATTGGACCCGCCGATTTTGCAAATTTGCTGGGGAACCCCGATCGCCTCGCCTTTTCCACAACCCCCGGGGCGATCGTCAACGCCGGAAATCTATCCGTTTCCCAGGGCAATTCCTTGAGCCTTCTGGGAGAAACCATCCTCAGTACCGGAACCTTGAGTGCCTCTGGTGGTCAAATCACCGTCACAACCCTTCCCAGAAGTTCCCTGATCCGCCTGAGTCAACCCCATAGCCCCCTCAGCCTGGATCTCCCAGATGCCAGTTCCCAATTCCCAACACCCCGTTCCCTTGCCCAACTTCTGACAGGTGGGGATGCGATCGGTAGCGCAACAGGCATTCGTCTGAACAGTCAGGGACAGGTGGAACTCAGGGGTTCAGGACTCACTATTGGTGCAGGGGATGTCAGTGTTCGCAATTTGAGCGCAGGAGCAGCAACCCTTTCAGCCACCCATAACATCACCCTATCGGAAAGCCAGCTTCGCACCACAGGAGATTTAACGTTACTTGCAAACAATACGGTTCGCATTCGCGACACCCAGGCGAACCCGTTTCTGGCAATCTCAGGTGGGAATTTGTTGATTCAGGGCAACCAAACTATTGATATTTTGGCTCTAAACCATTTGCAAATCACGCCTTTTCAGAGTGGAGGCCGCCTTAGTCTGGTGAGCGATGGGGTGATTTCGGGAGATGCTCACTTCTTCAGCAAAGGTGGATTTTCTGTACTCGATCGCGCTGGCAATCCCGGTCAGTTTGTCAGTCTCTATGACCCCATCATTAGTGTGAATGGGGATGTGGTGTTTGGAGACTACACGGGAGCAGCTTTGAAGGTGGAGGCGACCGGGAGTATTCGGACTGGAAATCTCACAATCACCACGCCTGATCTAAATTTACTAGCTTATTGCAACACCTCAGGGAATTCCTGTTCATCGGATGCGTTTATTCTCGCCAGTGAACCCGCAGTGATTTTGAGGGCAGGGGTCTCTTTTTTAGAAGAATCCATTTATAGTTATCCTTTCACCACGCCCCCTTACCCAGATTTCTATGAACTAGATCCCAGTTCCCTCTCCTCAGCGATCGTTCAAGGAACCAACTTTACCGCAGCCGTTGACACCCTTCCTGCAACGATTACGACAGGTACGCTCACAACCTCTGCCAGAGGGGGGACTGCTGCGGGGTCTGTGATTCTAACAGCACCGGGAGATATTAATGTGTTGGGGGCGATCGTCGCCCAAACAATTGATCCTGCTACCGCAACTCCGGGGGGTGTCCTCCTCACCGCAGGAGGCAACATTCGCGTTACAGGAACCATTGATAGCTCTGCCCTGAATGGAGGGGTGGCAGGAAACGTCACGATGACGGCGAATGGAGATGTCACAACGGGCAATATCCTGGCTCAATCAATTGGCGGGACAGGCATCACGAACCAGGGCGGGGATGTCTCAATTCAAGCACCGACCCCAACAGATATTGTCGTTGGCGATATCAAGACATCCGCTTTCAGTCGGGATGCGGATTCGATCGCAGGCGATGTTGCCTTAGATACCGCTGGCATTGTTGACGTGGGGGCCATTGATACCTCTGGAGGCGTTGATAGTGCTGTCTCAGATTTCGTTGCAGCAGCACTTGGAGGAAATATTAATCTGTCCGCTGGCACAGACCTGACGGTTCGGGGGACGGTGGATACTTCAACAGTCAATGTTACAGGTCTATCCCTCTCCGGTGATGTTTTTCTAAATGCAGGGCAAACAGTCACAACTCAGGATATTAATACTTCTGCTGAAACCATTGTCGGATTAGCTTTGGCAGGGGATGTTTCTGTTTCGGCAATCAATCGCTTAACCGTAGGTGATGTCAATGTCGCTGCTGGAAATCTTGCAGGTCAAGCGATCGCGGGGGATGTCACGTTGGATGCTTCCACTGGCACCACTGGATCAATTGATATTTCTGCTTTTAGCCTGTCAGGAGAAGAACTGCCTGGAAGTGTCATTGATATCAATAGCTCAATCACAACAGGCTTGATCATTACCACTTCTATGCTTGTAGATGGCAGTGATAGTGGCTTATTAGAGGAATTGCTGGACCCAGAATTCCAACCTCAGTTAACCACCGATGCTTTTGAGGGGGAGGAAGAGTCTGACTCGGTAGATGAGGTGGCAGAGGAAGAGGTAGAACTCGCTGCTGATTTTTCAGAAACAACTACAGGTGACCTGGAAGTCGATGAAACAGATCAGGAGCTAGCGGCTGACTTTCAAGAGTACCTGGAGATTTCACCCACAACCAGTCTTGAGCAATCTTTAAGTCCCCAGACAACTCTACGGCAAATTACGCAATTAACGGGCATCAGACCCGCGATCGTCTATGCCTATTTCGTCCCCACCTCGGTCAGATCCAACAAGCAACTGCTGGAATTAGATTCGGACCAGCTAGAACTCATTATCATTACAGCCGATCGCGAAGTACGAAAACGAGTGCCCGGAGCCACACGGGGGGCCGTAATGGCTGCGGCTCAACAGTTCCGAACTCAAGCGTCAGACCCCTCCAACGATAATTATTTGCCTTCTGCTCAGCAATTGTATCAATGGCTGGTTGCCCCAATGGAAACGGAGTTGAAGGCTGACCAGATCAATAACATTGCTTTTATCGCAGACACGGGTCTGCGATCGCTTCCTCTGGCAGCGCTTCATGATGGCAAAAACTTTTTACTAGAACGCTATAGCCTGGGTTTGATGCCAACGTTGCGCCTGACAGACACCCGGTACGTCGATGTACGAAACACCCAAATTCTGGGGATGGGAGCGTCCGAGTTTTCGGATCAGTCGCCATTACCTGCGGTGCCCCAGGAGTTGTCGGTGATTGTTCGCGACATCTGGGATCGGGGCGGCAAGTATTTTCTAAATCGGGACTTTACGATCGAAAATCTCCAGCGGGTCCGCCAGCAACAGCGGTTTGGCATTCTCCATCTGGCAACGCATGGTGAATTTCGCCCCGGTGCCCCCGGTAATTCCTATATTCAGTTCTCGAATGGTCGGTTGTATTTGAACCAGTTACGGCAACTGCAATTAAATGATCCGCCGATCGAGTTGTTGGTTTTGAGCGCTTGTCGAACGGCTCTCGGCGATCGTCAGGCAGAACTCGGATTTGCGGGATTGGCCGTTCAGGCAGGGGTGAAGTCGGCAATGGGAAGTCTCTGGTATGTCAGTGACGCGGCAACCCTCGGCCTCATGACCGAATTCTATCGGTCTTTAGAGACGGCTCCCGCGAAGGCAGAAGCCTTACGACAGGCTCAACTGGCAATGCTCCGGGGCCAAATTCGCATTGAAGGGGGCCAATTGCGGGGAACGCGAGGTGGAATTCCCCTGCCCCCAGCGTTAGGTAACTTAGAAGGCAGTAATTTGACCCATCCTTACTACTGGGCAGGCTTTACCCTGATTGGGAATCCCTGGTAAGGTGTTGGTCAATACTTTGTCAACAAATCACAACAGAATCTATCCACCTGGATCTCCCTTCTTAGGGGAAGGACTCAGTAAAATAAGGTGCGTGTTGTCAGGTTAACATTCCCAGGGAAAAGCCGTGAGTCCAGAAACCCTCCTTCAAAATTTGACTGTTTCAACGATCGAGTCTGATCTGTCCAGCCCCTTCAGTGCGGCTGATTTCGATGCCCATGTGATGACGACCTACGGACGTTTTCCCCTGGCTCTAGAGCGTGGTTCGGGGTGCCGTGTCTGGGATACGGAAGGACGCGAGTATCTGGATTTCGTTGCCGGGATTGCAACCTGCACTCTGGGCCACGCCCATCCAGTGATGATCGAGGCCGTGACCCAGCAAATCGCAAAGCTGCACCATGTCTCCAACCTCTACTACATCCAGGAGCAGGGGGCACTCGCGAAATGGCTGGTTGATCATTCCTGTGCCGATCGTGCCTTTTTCTGCAACTCCGGAGCCGAAGCCAACGAAGGGGCAATCAAACTGGCTCGAAAGTATGCCCATACGGTTCTCAACATCACGAAACCCGTGATTCTGACAGCCCACGCCAGTTTTCACGGGCGCACGCTCGCAACCATTACCGCAACAGGCCAACCCAAGTATCAGAAAAACTTTGATCCCTTGATGCCCGGTTTCCATTACGTCCCCTACAACGACATCACAGCCCTGGAAGCGGCGATCGATGAACTGGACAAAGACGAACGCCAGGTTGCCGCGATTCTGCTGGAAGCCCTGCAAGGGGAAGGGGGAGTTCGTCCCGGTGAACTCACCTACTTCCAACGCATCCGCGAAATCTGTGACGAGAAAGGCATCCTGCTGATCCTGGACGAAGTGCAGGTCGGGGTCGGACGCACCGGGCAACTTTGGGGCTACGAAAATCTAGGCATTGAACCGGATATTTTCACCAGTGCGAAGGGGCTGGGGGGCGGCATCCCTATCGGGGCGTTGATGGCAAAGGCCCATTGCTGTGTGTTCCAACCGGGAGATCACGCAAGTACCTTTGGTGGCAACCCCTTTGCCTGTGCCGTTGCCCTGGCCGTGTGCCAGACGATCGATCGGGAAAATCTGCTGGCTCACGTACAAGCACGGGGCGAACAACTCCGGGCCGGACTGCGACAAATTGCCGAGCGCTATCCCGATCGCGTTGAGGAAGTGCGCGGCTGGGGGCTGATCAACGGGATGGAACTGAAAGCCGAGATTGAGCTAACCTCCGCTGCGGTGGTGAAGGCTGCGATCGAAGAAGGCTTACTGCTGGTTCCTGCGGGACCGAAGGTATTACGCTTTGTGCCTCCCCTGATCGTGACGGAAGCTGAGATTGACCAGGCATTACAGGCACTCGATCGAGCAATGGCAGCGGTTTAAGGAGAAGGCAGAAGGCAGAAGGCAGAACGGAAATGCCCTCTGCCTTCCTCTTACGCAGCGACCAACGTTTCTTGTAAACTCGTCCACCGGAAAAATCGCTCACCACCCCGCTCTACTACAATCTTGACGCGAGGTTCAGTCTTGGGCAGGTCCACCAAATACTGAATCTCTTGGCTGGAGAGAATATTTCCTTCGATCAGCCAGAGGCACAGCCCTTTAGACCGGGGGGGAAGATGCTCTAGTTGGTAGCCAACGATCGGCGGAACATAGTAACGGTAGCCAACGGCTGCATCCTGCCCTGTTGTTTTCTTGCCCAGGTGAGGAGGCCGGACCCCATGTACGCCCATGAGATAGGCCGATAAATCTCCGAGTCCTCTGGCAGTCATCACCGTCATGGTATATCCTGCGGCTCGAATTCGGCGTTGATATCGACCTTCGTGGCCTCCCTCTAGGGGAACGTAAACCCCCAGGGAACCTGCCTGTTCCAGGTCACGAATGAGACTACCACCATTTGTAATCAACGCCATATCCCATCTACCTTTTGTGTCTTCAGGTCACTGTTAAGACATTGTAGCCTGAGGAAGTCGATCGCAAATCGTGAATTCCGAAAACAGGCGATAGAGTTTTTCTATCTGTGAAATAGAGCCGCCGATCATACCCGTGTCATTTGATTCCACATTTGAATTACACTTCGCAGAGAAGCAGGAAGTTGCTCTTGAACAATATCGGCATACTGGATCGTCCCCCGTCGGCTGCTCAGGGTAATGGTGATGAAATCGGCGGCTCCAGCAGGGGCCGGATAACTCCAACCATGAAACTGCACAAACTTTTGTTGTTGGAGCAACTGTTCAAATGCCCGAATCTGTTGCCGTGAAACCCGCCCGAACACCTGCCCTTCCCCCGACCAGCCCTGAGCATCGACGGGAACCCGCACTAAACGTCCATCGCGGAGGAGCAGGGTTGCATAGTGCCGCCCTGTAATTCCACCACTGGCAATCGCCCGGAAGACCACATTCCCGGTCAGGGGCTGGGGCATCTCTTGAGCGTTGAGACGAATCGGTTGAAGCCCTTGCCCCTGCGTTGTTTGACTGGCAGCCTGATCAAACTTCACGATCGATCCCGATAAATTGGTGCGATAAACGAACCGTTGCCCATTCGCTTCTGCCACCATCCGCCAACCCGGAACAAGCGCCTGGGTGCAAAGCGCAAGGGGATCTGGGATTCCCAAGCACCCATCAGGCCAGGTCTGGCGGGTTGTCTCAACCACTCTCACATTGCCCGCAGCGCTCCCCAACCGTTTCGCCAGATCTTGCTTCACTTGCAAAATTGCAGTGATCCGGTTACGCTCTTCAGGTCGGATTTTGCGGGGAGTGTCCTCATTTCTCCTGGCGATTACCGTATCTAGAGCAGACCGATCGGAAGAGGCAAGGGTGCGATCGGCAAAGGTAAACCCAATCCCAGAATACAGAACACTGGTCAGCAACAAAACAGAAGCAAGACACCGCAGACGAGTCATACAACTTCTCCAAACAAGAGGGTAGGGAGATAGACGGAGCCAGGAGGAAGCAGGGTTCCTGATCACCGCTTCACAGGTTTAGTTTGCTGAGAGGGTGCATCCCAGGGAAGGGCTGGCAATCCAGTTCTTTTCCAGAACTGCCTGAAACTTGCGGGCTGCACCATTTGCCACATCGCTAGCCCAGCGACCGTAAACAGTGTCAGGGCAATCACTCCAGAAATGAGTTGGGACAGGAAACCAGGGTGACTCGAAGAACTTCTGTTTGGTCGGTAGCGAACGGCAGAGGCCGGGGCGGGCGAGGCCGGGGGCGCGGGTGGGGGAGTCGATCGCCCTGGAGACGCTTTGGCCCTGACGGGTTTGCTCCCGGAATCACTTCGAACCGATCCGGGCATGATCGCTGCTTGCATGGTCCGCCCTTGCTGAACTACGGCGGGCGGTTTTTGGTGAGTTCTAGCCCACTGCAATAAAGCCGTCAGGGTAATTCCACACAGGTTTTCAGCATTTGTAGACTGAACCATCTGTAACAAAGGATGGCTATTTGACACCAGCACAATCAACTCTTCTGGATTGGATTCTGCCAAGCCGTAGGCACATTCTGCTACAGATACCATCAGACGAGCGTTTTTGCTGGCAGCGGAGCCACTGGGCGCTTTGATCGATGGATGGCTCAAGCTGAGATCGGTTGTTTGCCAACCACTGGTCGGATGAAAGCGACTAAACTCCCGCGCCACCTTTTCTTGATCAGAATCACTGGCCCGATCGCACAGAAATTTCAGTTCATCCACTACGGGACCTGGCAGGAAGCAGGTTCCTACGCGGGAAAATTCCTGCCAGTCACGGGTTTTGGAGGCCATTAAGGCACTAATATCCAATACTAAAGACGTGGGAAAGGGATCTGACATAAACCACAGGGATAGATTTACCCGCTAGGGTAACAAGATCTCGCTGGAATTAGGCTCATATCTTTGATCGGAGAGGTGGGTCGAGAGATGGTGAAATCGCCAGCCCAAAGGCCAGCCCCCACCATAGCCCCGTTCCGCCAAGCCCCGCCCAAATTCCTAGCGTATAACCACTCGAAAGTCCCACACCCCAGTAGGCAAATAGGCCAATCAGCATCGGAATTCGAGTATCCTTCAAACCCCGCAAGGCCCCAGCCGCGATAACCTGAATGCCATCAAAGATCTGGAACATGGCAGCCACTCCCAACAGGGCAGCGGCCATTTGAACGACAGGCTGATATTCCGGCTGCTGAATGTTTACATACAAAGCAATGATGGGCTGGGGCACGAACCAGAAAACTACTCCCATCATGCCCATAAACAAACTGCCTAACCCAATGCCCACATATCCGGCCAGTCGTGCATCTTTGGCACGATCGCGCCCCAACAGTTGCCCAACCCGGATGGTTGTAGCGAGGGAAATTCCCAGAGGCACCATAAAGGTCATGGCGATCGTCTGAAGGGCAATCTGATGCGCCGCCAGCGTAGTCGTTCCCAACCACCCCATCAGCAAAGTGGTGGCAGTGAATAGCCCAACTTCCACCCCATGCAACACACCAATAGGCCAGCCGATGTGAATCAGTTCCCGAAAGAGGGTGGGATGCACTTGAAACAGGCGACGAAAAACTGGGTAGGTTCGCAGGGTAGAGTCTGTCAGGATGTAAGCGATCGTCAGCCCCACCATGAGCCAGTAGGATAGAGCGCTGGAAAGCCCAATCCCTGCGAGTTCCATCCGGGGCAATCCCCCTTTCCCAAACATCAAGAGGTAATTTCCGGTCACGTTGGCGATCGTTCCCATCAAGGCGATCACCAGCACCGGACGGGGACGGTCCAGAGCCGTCATAAAATTCCGTAAAACTGCAAAAACGAGCGCAGGGAGGGCACCTACTGTAATCCAGCGCAGATAACTCTCTGCCATCTGAACGTTCATGGGATCTTGCCCCAATTTTCCTAAAATGCTCCCTCCCTGCCAAAGCACGATCGTACTCAAACAGGCCAGAATCACCGCCAACCACAAACCATGTCGCGTCGTTTGGGCAACCTGATCAGAGTTTCCTGCACCAAAAGCCTGAGCCACCATCGGGCTAACGGCTGTCAGAATTCCGGTGGTAATTAACAGCAGGGTTGCAAATAGAGCCGACCCTAAGGCTCCAGCCGCTAGTGTTTGACTTCCCAGCAACCCCATCATCACGGTGTCAGCAAAAGTTGTCGCTGACTGGGCCAGTTGGGCACCCGCCAGCGGGAGAGCCAGAAGCAGACAGGCTCTTACTTCAGTAAACAGCCTGGATTTGGTCAACATAGGAAGGTATCGAAAACGTGAATGGTCTTCTCAGCCTACCGGACTTCTGTTTCCTCAACGTCCTCTTCAGGAGTCACCCAATCGAATGATTGAGAGAAATCGATCGCTTTTCAGAATAGTGCTACCATATCTAGCGTTATCTGATAGTAGGGACGCTACGCCTGTACTATTTCCTTGTGCTGGTTAACCCTGTTTTTCTGAGGAGTTCCTCTTGCGTGTCTGACTGGTCCAATCGATCGCATTTCTTCCCACCCCTGCGCTCACCCCACCCATGACATATCACCTCTCAGCAACCAAACTCCAGGCATACCAACGCTGCCCCTTCGCCTATTACCTGAAGTATGAGTGCAAGCTGAACGCCAACGATTTTTTTGGTTCGGCAGCTCTAGGGATAGCGCTTCATCAGGCATTGGCCCAGATCCACCGAGATTGGCACTACCAAAACCCCATCCCCGATTTACAGTGGATTCACTACTGTTGGGAGCAGCAATCCCAGGGGTTGAGCCTCGGTCAAATAGAAGAAGGAAAGGGAATTTTAGAAAAGTACTACTACCGCTTTATTGCAGAAGAGGTGTCCCTCACTAAACCGCTAGGGGTTGAGGGGCGTATTCAGGGATCGCTACGGGTGGATAACCTGGAGTTTTTAATTACAGGACGGTACGATCGCCTCAATTATGTCGGGAAGGGGCTAGAGTTGATCGATTACAAATCGACCCGTGAAGTTCGCCTCCCCAATCCTGAGGAGATTGATCTCCAGATCGGGTTGTATTATCTGGCGCTAGAACAAACCTACCACCAGAGTTTGCGATCGTTAAGCCTCATTTTCTTAAGAACCACTGAGAAATTTAGCTTTAAGGCAGGACCAGAACATAAGCGCAAGGTGCAACAGATTATTAGCAATCTGGCAGTGAAGTTGCGAGATGACGAGAATTGGCAACCTACTCCCGGCAGTCAATGCCAGCGCTGCACCTATGCACGGTACTGCCCCGCAGTAACGGAGCAACCGATTCCATTGCCGACCGGATTGCCTGATCGCAAGCTTCAGTTATCCCTTGCCCTCAATTAATTCCTGATCTACTTGGGTACTCTTTTAAAGAGTTTGCCAATGGATGCCCTTCGACTACGCTCAGGGCACGGCGTGGTTGAGCGCAGCCGAAACCAGCGGGGAAATTATTTTCCCGCAATCTCCTTAGAGCTTAATTTTTCGGAATTCACTCATCGCTTCTTCGTACTCGTCTGCTAACCCCTTCTCCTGATAGAACTCAGCAGATTTTTGTAAATCCATCACGGCCTGTTCCATATTGCCAATTTGTCGATAGGTTAAACCCCGGCTGTAATAGGCCCGTGCATACGAGGGGTCCAGGTCGATCGCCTGACTGAAATCGTCGATCGCGCCTAACTTATTGCCCAGTTCAGCCCGTACACTTCCCCGATTGTAGAAAGCTTTGGCATAGTCTGGTTTCAATTCAATGGCTCTGGTATAGTCTGCCATTGCTCCCAACTTATTCCCCATCTCCGATTGAGCCAGTCCCCGGTTCATGTAAACTTTAACTTCCGTTGGGTCGATTTCCAAAGCTTTGGTAAAATCAGTGATCGCTTCAGCGTGATCGCCCATCTTGCGGCGAGCCGCTCCCCGATTTGTATAAGCCTCAACATACCGGGGATTCTGCTCGATCGCCCGCGAAAAAAGCTCGATCGCTAGATTGTAATTCGCCTGTTGAAACGCATCGACAGCGAGTGAAAACCACTTTCCTGCTTCATCCTGCATTGCTCAACCTCAAGGACTGAATAGCTGATGGACATGCCCAAAGGAGCATTCGTTCTTTTCCACTGTATGTCAGAGAGCGGGGGGAGTGGCAAATTCTTTGGGATTCAGCAAGGAGTTAATGAATTGATGATTGTTCGACGGTCAACCATCCCCGACAATTCCATGCAAGATGCGATCGATCGCTGTTAGATCCTCTTCTGTGGGAGAGGAGTTCAATAAAATTGCTTGCAACGCATCTCGATCGCGCCGACTCAGTTGTCCAGAGGCACAACACTGCGAAAACAAATCAAGCCGTTTTGATGGGATCAATCGGTCTGGTAGTCTTTTTGGAACGATCGGTAGTTGCTATCACCATAGAAAAGAGGTTCAAAAGATCGCCCTTACTATTGCTTGTTCGACAGATTAAAGCGTCAAGGGAAGTATGGATTTCTCCGTCTTCTGAAACTTTTGTTTACCGAAAATCACGGAAGCCCTGCTGACACTTACTCAATTCGAAGGTTGTAAGGAAGCCGCAGATAAACGCCCGTTGGGTCATTCAAAGAACGAACCGTTTTCAGATCTTTCCAAACCTTCCCCAGTTCGATCGTCACAGGGTCCATCCGTTGAGTCATTTCAGAAGCAGGGTCTCCGGATAGACGCTTCAACAACCGATCCTCAAAGCTCCGGCTCTGGGGATATTCCTTTACTTGCCAGTTGTCCCCCAAATTTGCTTTCTTCGCCGCATAGCGAATGGCAACCTCTAAGCCCCCCATCTCATCCACAAGACCCACTTTTTGAGCCGCCTTTCCAGACCAGACCCGTCCCTCAGCGATCGATTCAACCGATTGCCGAGAGAGTTTACGGGACTCTGCCACCCGCTTCAAGAACTGGTCATAAATCTGATCCACAATCCGTTGTTGAAACTGAATTTCATCCGGGCGCTTGGGTCGCGAGATAGTCGCACTATCCGCATAGCGACCCGTTTTTACCACATCCCAGGTAATTCCATTTCGATTCGCCAAATTTTGAACGTTGATGGATAGCCCAAAAACCCCGATCGATCCCGTAATGGTTGTCGGTTCTGCAAAGATCCGTTCGGCATAGGTCGCAATCCAATACCCACCAGAGGCCGCGACATCACCCATTGAGACAATCACGGGTTTTACTTTCTGGGTCAAAATAACTTCCCGCTGAATCACCTCTGAGGCTGTCACGCTTCCCCCAGGGCTGTTCACCCGCAACACAACAGCTTTGACATCCTTATCTAGGCGCAGATTCCGAAGTTGACGGGCAAATCGATCGCCTCCAACTTCGGTGCGCTCACCCTGCCCATCGACAATTTCCCCTTCGGCATACAGTACCGCAACTTCTCTGTCTGTATTCTTTTCAGACCCATCCTCCAAGGTGCGAGAATAGGTTGCCATATTAATCTGCCGGAAAGTGCGATCCGCTTCATCACTACCAGTCAATTTCTTAAGATCTGTAATGACTTCATCCAGATAACTGACTTTATCCACCAGTTTGAGTTGGAGTGCTTCATCCGCCAGCAAAATTCCCTTGCTGTCTGTCACCTGTTGTAGTTTGGGCACAGAAATTTTGCGTTGCTCTCCTACAGAGGATAAATACTCACCCCACAGATCATTCAGCAATTCCTGGGTTTGTTGGCGACTCTCCGGGCTACTTTTTGTCAATAAGAAAGGCTCAACAGCGGATTTGTACCTTCCAACACGGGCTACTTGCACCCCAATTCCGTATTTCTGCAAAGCTCCCGCTAGAAACGTAGCCTCCGATCGAAAGCCGTTGATTTCCAGGCTGCCAAAGGGGTTGATGACCACTTTATTTGCGATCGAAGCCAGATAATACTCTGACTCCCGCCATGCCATGTCGTAGGCCACGATCGTCTTACCCGTTGCCCGAAATCGCTCTAACGCCTGCCGGACTTCCCTTAAAGTCGCAAACCCTGCCCCGCCAGAACTCAAGTTGCCATGGAGATAAAGCCCAACAATTTTGGAGTCTTTTGCAGCTTTATCAATACTATTGAGAAGTTGTTTGAGAGAAATTGTGTTGGTATTGGTGTCCGACAGAGCTTCCTGAATGACCTGATTGGTACTGGAAGTGGGTTGAGCATCAGTGATCCGGGTTGAGAGGTCAAAGGTCAATACCGATCGATCCTTCACTTGGGGACCGGAACCTGACGAGGACAGCAGCCCAACTAATAGCAGAAAGAAGGCTGCAATCCCCAATGTTGAATAAATCCCAAGGGCAACCAGACTGGCAAAGGTGTATTTAAGGAAGTCACGCATGGGGGCAACCTGGCATGAGTACGGAAAAGCTTCTCTATCTTAGTCGAGACAACTGAGACTTGGTTTAGGAGTTGGGCTGAAGAATTCCCGATTGTCTCAGGTCTTCTGGTCGCTGACTGCCTGTACAAAACAGAGCCGTACTCACCTCAGCCAACAAGATTTTAACCAGGCCATCCAGAGCTTCAGGCGATTCACAGGCTGCCTGCAAAAATGGCAACGCCAATCCAGCCAGATCGGCTCCCAGGGCGATCGTCTTTGCCACCTCTAACCCATTCCGCAAACCACCCGATGCAATTAAGGGGATGTCTGGAAGCACCGCCCGAATAGAGGTGATACATTCGGCGGTGGGTATTCCCCAGTCTGCAAAAGTCTGGCCCAGGCGCTGCTGTCGCTCATCCCTGGCCCGTTCTCCCTCAACTCTTGCCCAGGAAGTGCCCCCAGCGCCTGCCACATCGATCGCCGTCACGCCTGCATCTATCAACTTCTGAGCCATCCGGCCCGTAATGCCATTTCCAACTTCCTTGGCAATCACGGGAATTGGGAGTTGTTGGCAGAGACGAGCAATTTTATCCAGCAAGCCCTTAAAATTTCGATCCCCCCCCGTCTGTACCGCTTCCTGTAAAGGATTCAGGTGCAAAATCAGAGCATCGGCTTCCAGCATGTCGATCGCCCGTTGACACTCCTCAACTCCATAGGTATAGTTCAATTGCACTGCACCTAAATTGGCAAATAAAAGGGCATCGGGAGCCAGCGATCGAATAGCAAAGGTGGAAGCCACTTCAGAATTTTCGATTGCGACCCGCTGTGACCCAACCCCCATCGCCAATCGGTAACGCTGTGCCATTTCCGCCAAACGGTAGTTCACTGTTTTTGCCAGGTCCGTTCCCCCGGTCATGGAGGAAATCAAGAGCGGTGCCCCTAGCGACTTGCCGAGAAATTGGGTACTCAGATCAATCTCATCCCAATCGAATTCCGGCAGACAACAATGGGTGAGGCGATATCGTTCCAAACCATTGGTAACAGCCTGACATTGAACATCTTCTTCCAAACAAACCTTCAGGTGGTCCGCTTTCCGGGCTTGTGTAACCGCTGCCTGTTCAGAGGTGGAAATTTCAGGCATCCCCTTTTCAGGCATCCCCTTTTCACCGAAGGACACACGAGAAGACACATTCACAACTTCAAATCTCCTATGAAAGTTAGCGATCGGTGAATCAACCGATAACAACCCAATCCATCCACAATCTATCCACAACCTATCCGCAGCAGTTCTATAATTCAAATCTACTATAAAAGAATGAATCCCTCATCATGGCCTGAAATTATTCTCTAGCGCGAATCAACTCCACCCCATCCCGTCCATCCACATCCTGTAAATAAACTTTGACCTGTTCTTCTTTCGCAGTTGGCAGTTGTTTGCCTGTAAAGTCAGGGTGGATGGGTACTTCTCGATGCCCCCGATCGATCAGCACCGCCAGACGAATTACCTCCGGTCTCCCGTAATCGTGAACGGCATTCAGGGCTGCCCGAATGGTCCGTCCTTTATATATCACATCATCCACAAGAACGACGATCTTGCTCGACAGGTCAAAGGGGATTTGAGTCTTTGCGGGGGTGCGAAGGCCGATTTTATCCAGGTCGTCTCGGTAAAAAGTGATGTCGATCGCCCCCACTGGAATCGATACTTGCTCCAGCGTTTCAATCTGACGAGCCAGCATTCCTGCCAGCGGGACCCCGCGAGTATAAATTCCTAGAAGAACCAGCGAATTGAGATCACGGGAATTTTCCACTATCTGAGAAGCCAGACGGTTGAGGGTGCGCCGTACTTCTTCCGCCGAAAGAATTTCAACAATATGGGATGACATGGGGCAACCTCATAACATGCTGATAGGGATCTGGATACCTGTCAGGATGACCAGACCTGTGACTAACCAGATTAGAAAACTGTAGCGCGTTAACTTCAAGGCCCGATCGATTCGCTCTGGAGTAATCTCCCGGACCCGATCGCCCAACAACGGTTTTTCTCGCGCCACTCCCTGATACCAGTTGATCCCTCCCATTTGTACATCCAGCGCCGCTGCATAGGCACATTCGCTCCATCCCGAATTGGGACTAGGATCTTTCACCGCGTCCCGCTGGCAGAGTTTCCACACATGATAGGGCCGATTGGAAAGCAGGGCGATCGTCAAGACCGTAAGACGGCAGGGCACCCACGTCAAACCGTCCTCCCATCGGGCGCTGAACCAACCCAGGTAGGTATAGGGAGGAGTTCGATAGCCAATCATGGAATCCAACGTACTGGCAGCTTTGTAGGCCAGGGCCAGGGGGGCACCTCCACAACCGGGAATCGCGGCACCGATCAGGGCATAGAAGAGAGGGGCCATGACTGCATCGGTAGCGTTTTCTGTAACCGTCTCCAACACCGCTCTCAAAATTTCTGATTCTGGCAAAGATTCCGTGTCTCGTCCTACATAGCGCCTGAGGGCAATACGGGCAGCAGCAAGGTCAGAAAATTGCAATGCTTGGAGAACGGTTTCTGCTGCCTGTCGTAAACTCCGTCCGGCAAAACAGGACGCAAGTAAGACGGTTTGCACCCCAACTCCCATCAATGGGTGGAGGCGATCGGCTCCCCAAATCAAACCCCAGGCCAGCAAACCACTCCCTGCCACTAACCCAACCCCTAACAGAATTCCAGCAAATCGCTGGCCTAAAATTGAGGAGATGGTCTTTAACACCCATTGGGTATAGCGATCGATCCCCCATCCCATTACCTGGACTGGATGCAACCAGTTCGGTGGGTCGCCAATGGCATAGTCAAGAGCGGAGGCCAAGGGCAGGACAACAATGGTTTGGATAAGCCAGCTATTCATCTCTTAAATAATGAAATTTGTGGCTTCTCCCTGCGCCGCTTGCCAACTCCGGGCATCATAATACAAATCCTCTAGGGAAATACTATAGAGGGCTTCTTTCAGCTTTTGATGCAAACGCTTCCAGAGAGTAAACGTCACCCAGTCTTCGATTTGTTCCGCATCTGGGGTATGGCGAGGAAGCGGGTCAATCGTTTCCCCAACCGCTTCTAAAATTTGCCCCAGAGAAATTTCGGCGGGTAGGCGTGCAAGGCGGTAGCCTCCCTGAGCACCTCGAACAGACTCAATTAAACCCGATCGCCGCATTTCGATTAACAGCTTTTCCAGGTAAGGGGCTGGTAAATCTTGCCGCCTCGCAATCTCTCGAACAGAGGCAGGACCATAACTGGGCTGCAAACTCAAATCGAGTAAAGCCTTAACACTATAATGACCACGAGTTGTCAGTTTCATCCTAATTAAATCTGGATAAAGTCATCCTCTTCCTGATTAGCTTGTAACTGATTAATGGGATGAGATGGCATTAATTTCAATCCATCATCAATCTTCTAATATTGAATAAGGGAAAATTTGTAAAGTATTTACCAAACTATTTACAGTAGATTCCAATTCAATTGGATTCTGGTTAACTGATGAGATACAAGATAGGGAAACTCCTACAAGAAATCAGGAATTTGGGTTAATAAATCTGCCTCCAAGGTAGTATATTTTTATAAGTTGGCATAAAACAACCTGTTAACGTTTTTTTCAAACGTTTTATTGGAGATTCAGAAGAATTATTGGAGATTAGTGAGAATAGATTGGGGAAGATTCAGACACAAGCAGGATTCAAAAACTAGCTAGAAGGAAATTAGTTGACAGGAAATTAGCTAATAGAAAATTAGCTAATAGAAAACCAGTTGGCAAGAAAACCAGTTAGCAAGTTGCCTGACTAGTAAAAGAAAAAGGTACTGGAAATAAATTAGTGCTCCAGGCAGATTTCTCTATATCAATATTCTCTAGATCAATTTCTCCATAAAAACCGTCTTCCAGCCCAGCAATATGTCAACTAGTATGTCAACCAGTATGTCAACCTTCGCAATTTCTTCTGGCCCACGTTAATGACTAAAAAGAAAAAAATTGAACCTCTTACAGGTGAAGAGTTACTCAAAAAAGTTAAAGAATCCGAACATCTAACAGAAGAAGAGAAAGCCAAAGCATGCGGCTACTACACTGTCACGAAGAGTGGTGTAGAGCGTGTCAATATGATGAAATTTTTGAAGGCTTTGCTTGATGCAGATGGGATTGAACTTGACGGCAGATCAAATGGTAATGGGCGAGGGGGACGGAGCGCAAGCTATCGAATTAGCGTGCAATCCAATGGCAACTTATTAATTGGGTCTGCTTACACCAAACAGATGGACCTGAAACCTGGAGACGAATTTGAAATTTCTTTAGGCCGTAAGCATATCCATCTGAAGCAAATTGACCGGGATGACCTTTTCCAGAACTAAACATTTCCATTACTAAAAGTATTCTCTCACCCTCTTTTCTAAAATGAAAATCTTTAAAGAGAAAAGGGGAGTGCAGAGGAACCAACCCAATTATTCGCTTAGGGAAGCATCGATCGCGCAAGAGAGTACGCGCAAGAGAGTACGTGCAAGAGAGTAATGGAAAAAGCTAAGAAATAAGAAAAGGAAAGAAAAGAGATGGAAAATATTGATTGGATGAATGTAACGGCAGCAGGATTGGCGATCGCAATCCTGCTGGGTGGAGTCCTAATGATGTTCACCAATGTTTGGACCACTAAAGGGAAGTAGCAAGCCTTTGCAAATTCTTATTCATTCCTGCTGACCCATATTTTTGTTTTTTGGCAGCAGACTCTAGTGACCAATTAGGCGGGCTGCTTTAATTCAGTAATTTCTGAATGGTCTGCTTTAGGCACTTCGGGTTCTGAAATCACGGACAGTTGGGGCTTAAGAAGGCGATGGGTAATCGCAAGGGTACAGGCTAGAGAAATGCCTTCCCGTTCCAATACCCCCACAACCTGATGGGACTGCTCCAGATTTACGACGGGAAGTTGACGAAGACCACGCGCTGCCATCCGTCTGAGCGCTTCCGGGAGGGGTTCATCGGGGTGGGCGTAGATCAGATCAGTGGTGCATATCTCCCCGATCGTCTGCTCAGATAGATAGTGATAGGACTTCTCTGTATCAAGCCGAGAAGCTGCTCGATTAATATCTTGTAAGGTCACAATTCCAATCACCTGGTTTGCCTGATTCATCACCAGAGCGCTTCGCAGGTGCTGGTTGATCAATTGCTGCCCTGCCTCCAAAACACTCAGGGTTTCTGGTAGGGTCAGGACAAAATTTTCCATCGCATCTTTGACAGAAAGCTGCTGCAAAGCCTCCAGGTCAGAATCAATCTCTACACTGAGTCCAATTCTCTCCAGATTCGCGGCTCGACTGCGCGTTGGCTTCAAGCGTTCCACCAGCCAGATACTCAACCCCGCAGCAGCCATCAGGGGTAGGACAATCCGATAATCTCGTGTGAGTTCAAACATTAATAAAATGGCAGTCAATGGGGCGCGGGCACTTCCTGCTAGCACCGCCGCCATCCCCACCATTGCATAGGCAGGGGGAGCCGCAATACTAATCAGACTTGCAGGTAGAAGCAACGCCATTACCTTACCGTAAGCTGCTCCCAGGGAGGCTCCCAAAAACATGGCAGGGGCAAAAACGCCTCCAACCAAGCCACTCCCCAAGCTTACGGCTGTCATGAGCATTTTCACAATCAGCAGGGTAACTAGCAGGGGTAGCGAAAATTCCACATCCCGCAACATCGCCTCAACGGTTTCATACCCAACGCCTAAAATTTGGGGCCAATAGAGACCCACCAAACCAATACAAATTCCTCCAAGTACGGGATGAATCCATCGGGGTAGGTAGTTGAGCCAGGGAAAACCCAAGATTTTTCCTTGAAAGGCATCCTGGGCAAATTTAATCGACTGAGTGTAGGTGACTGAAATTAGACTTGCAAATAACCCTAACCCCATGTAGAGGGGTAGCTCGAATGGGCTCCGAACATCGTAGGCAGGAAGTGTAAATGCAGGTTGAGACCCTAATCCAATCTGAGCAATCAGAGCCGCAACGACCGCCGCTAACAACACGACACTCACGGCAGAGGTCGCAAAGGTTGTTCCTAAAACAACTTCCAGGGCGAAAAAGACTCCTGCGATCGGCGCATTAAACCCAGCAGCCAATCCTGCGGCGGCTCCTGCTCCTAAAAGCAACCGTTGGCGTTCCTGGGAAACTTGCAAAATCCGCCCCAACAACACCCCAAAATTGGCCCCAATCTCGACACTGGGGCCTTCTGGACCTAGAGATGCCCCGGTCCCCAGGGAAATTGCAGCAGCAACCATCTTTGCAACAGGCTTAAGGGGTAGGGAGGAGGATGGGGCATTCTCCTGGGTTGCCCGAATGAGGGAGCTAATGCCAGGGCCGAAATCTTGCCAACGCCAGCGCATGATACTGACGAGAATGCCCCCCAAAATTGGCCCACAAGCCAAAGTCCAGGGTCCCCAATGGGCGATCTCCCCCATCAGTGTCTCAAAGGTGCCACGATGAATCAATTCGATCAGAAAGTGAAACGTGACGACTCCCGTGCCCGCCCCTACGCCAATCAAAAGCGATAACAGTAGCACCACTGTTTCGGGATTCGGCTGTAGGTGATTCAGAAGATGACTGAGGCGGTTCGTGGGTACAGCGTCTTGAGTCTCAGGTAGGGCAAACTCGGAGGACGGAGGGAGCATTAAGGATTAGATAAAAATTAAGCTTATGTCTTTCTTAATTGTGATTCATAAGTCAACAGCAAGACAAGCAAGAAGTAAGACAAATGTAGGATTGGAGGCAGACAGATCAATTCCGATCCGCTAGCCCCCTGTTTGTACCCTGTATACCGCCCACTTCTCCGAATTGTTTATAAAGCTTCTGAGATCAAGGGAATTTTTACAACCCATTTGGATCTGGCTTTTTAGATTAGGGACTGATTTAACTCCCCAGGTAGGATTCGAACCTACGACCAATCGGTTAACAGCCGACCGCTCTACCACTGAGCTACTGAGGAATGCACTGCGAAACTTATATTAGCGAGAGAAGAGATGTTTTGGCAAGCCCTAAATCAAAGATTTTTTTGATTCGAGGGGCGATCGTTCTCTACACCAAACCGAAGCTTTGTCAACAGTTGTTGAGCAGAAGGGTCTAAAGTGTTGCCCAAAAATCGATTCCTGGAACGTTTGGCGGGTGATTTTGCACGATGGACCTTCTGAATCGCCAGGTCCATGTCCAGGGAAAGACGCTGGGCTGAGAGGCATTCCGCTCCGTACCCTACAACAGTTAACTGCTGTGCCCGATCAGAAGTCGCAACAATTAACCGTTGTTCAAACTTCCGAGCATCATTCCGAAATAAGGCACAGAACTTTTCAATAAATGTATCCGCTGTCTGCCCAAAGTCCGTGTAGTGGATTGACACGTGTTGGGTAACAACTTCGCTACTTCCGGGCGTATCCTGATACTGGGCATCAAATACAATCCGGGTGTCATATCCCTGATAGGCACTGTAGTTTACGAGTGCCTCCGTCAATTGCCGACGGGCTGGCTCCATCCCTTCTCGATCGCAGGTCTGTTTCAGGACAGACCATGCACCAACAATGTTATAGCCGTCTACAAGCAAAATTGCTTTGGGCCGAGAGTTAGCCATTTTTACATTTGAAAACCTTTAACGTGGGGGTAAGTTCATTTAAATTTAATACTTTATATAATGACATTAAGATTTGTAAAATGACATCCAGAATATTTAGGAGTGAATACAACAAAAAAGCGTGAATGCCGTTACAGCAAACTTCTTGTTGCATTCATCCTATTCACTCAACGTTAGCTAACTTTTTCCAGGAGTTTTCGTTTGAGCCGATCGGGGTTTCCCTGATCGACAACTCGGCCTGCATCTAATAAGAACGCCCCATCACAATAATTCAGTTCATCTAAACGATGAGTGACCCACAGGGCTGTCAAACCTCGACTTTTTACTAGAGTATGAACTCGCGCGACTAGATCCATCTGGCTTTCAGGATCTAGCAGGGCGGTTGGCTCATCGAGCAGCAAAACTTCACAGTGACGGGCGATCGCCCCTGCGATTGCAATCCGCTGCTTTTGCCCTCCACTCAGGGCGTAAATGGGCCGTCGTTGCAGATGGAGCAGATTTACAGCAGATAACGCTTCTTCCACCCGTTGACGAATTTCTGCGGAGGTCAACCGTTCCGCGACTAACCCGAAAGCGACATCTGCCCCAACCGTTGGCATAACCAACTGGTGATCGGGATTTTGAAAGACAAAGCCAACGGGTTGGTGAATCGAAAATTCTCCTTTCTGGGACTCCAACAACCCTGCCAGGAGTCTTAATAAAGTAGATTTTCCACTCCCGTTGGTTCCTAAGAGCATCCAAAATTCGCCCTTAGGAACCTGAAAAGAGCAGTCCTGAAGCACCGTTTCTCCACGCGGCCACTGAAAAGAGAGAGATCTGGCAACAATTGCAGAATTGGACACAGCTTAAGGAAGTAAGGTGAATAGAAGGTTACTCAGCCAAAGCGAAGAATCCCGGAGGTCTACCCGAAGCCGTGGCAGTTGTGGATTTTTCAGAAAGTTGAACTGCCGAAATTTCCCGACTGATAACGCCAATCTTCTTCTCAGGTTGACGCTCACAAGTCAATTCCAGAATTTCAGGACTGCCTGAGGCAATCGCCTTTAAGACAGTTTGGTAAACTGCTTCCGCATCTTCGGCTGCCTTGCGTTGAACAGAGAGGGCAACGGGGGTGTTTTTAAGAGTGATGTCGATAATAAACATGAAGTACAGCCACCTAGATTAACTGATCTATTATTTCAACCTTATCAGCGGACTCTATCGATAGGATGCAAATCGAGAGAGATATCCGTATAATTGAGAGATAGTAAAGAAAAGTAAACTTTACTTAATTTTGGGATATTCTGCGGTGCAGGTATCTCATCTGAGCCATGCAATTCCTTTATAACCTTATACATTCGGAGATTTAGGCATGACCATAGCAATGGGACGTGCGCAAGCCAATCGGGGATGGTTTGATGTCCTCGATGACTGGCTCAAGCGCGATCGCTTCGTCTTCATCGGCTGGTCTGGTATCCTGCTTTTCCCCTG
>JANRKG010000011.1:0-12759 GCA_033763635.1 Leptolyngbyaceae cyanobacterium bins.59 | reverse complement strand
CCGCAGTTTGGGAGTCTTCAAACAGAATGTTTTCGTCTGGGTAGCCCTTTTCCAGTTTTTTCTCGATTTCTACATCAAGCTTGTCGTATTGGTCTTTGCTCTCCCACCAGCCATGCTCCAGGCGGATGGCATCCTTCACCGTGCCATCGGGAAAAACCGTCGTATTGAACTTGGTCTTAAAGTCTAGCTCTGGAATCAGCAGATAGTTGCGGGGTTTGCAGTAATCATTCAGTAGCCGCTCAAAAGCATTACGAATGCTGGTTTCCTTCTTGGAACCACCATAGCGAACGATTTTTTCAACTTCTGCTTGGTACTGCGTCACCAGCAATCTGGACATTCTGCAACTCCCGGAACCATGAAGCCTGGGTCAAGTGAGGACTAAAGCTCAGTATTCCCACTTAATCTCAATTCTGACTCATCGACAAGGTTCCGGATCTGAAACTGAGAAAGACGGTTGGACAAGTAGCTGCATTAAGATGGGCGATCGCATCTCACCAATTACCTTCCGGCTACGCCCCCACCGAGAACTTGCGGCATAACAACTTGTTAGATAGTAGTTGTATTACATCGTAACCATTCTACAAATGCCTCGCGCCCTAACGCACCCGTTGCGATCGACAAAATTACACGCTCCTACTCATCCCCTACCCAATTTCAGTTAGCTTGAGAGCTGCGATCGCCACACAAACCCAACCTGCCATAAAAGCAAAACCGCCCAAAGGGGTAATCGTGCCTAACCACTTAATTCCCGTCAGACTCAGCGCATAGAGACTCCCGGAAAAGATCGCAATCCCTGCCAGGAAGCAGTATCCAGCGACCAGGAGGAACGGTGAAGAAGTGGGAGCCTGGGTGAGCCAAATCCCAACCAGGAGGAGAGCCAGGACGTGGTACATCTGATAGCGCACACCTACTTCAAAGATCTGTAATGCCTGATCTGTGAGTTTGCCTTTCAAGGCATGGGAGCCAAACGCTCCAGCCCCGACAGCCATTGCCCCCAGTAAACCTGCCAGGAAAATCAATCCCTTAACCATCATGCCTTGCCCTCAATGCTGGCTTGATTTTAGAGGAACCTTTTTGATTCCCCGTTAAAGTTCTGCTTTTCTTTGCTTCTGCACTTTTGAAGTCTGCGATCGTCCCTTATCCCCCGCCGTCCCTACCCCTTCCTCACACTGCCGCAGTTGCTTCTGGGCTTTGCGTTGAATGGCAGGGGGTAATCCGGTGATTGCTGTGCGATAGAGGCGATCGAATTCCCGTTGAAAGTGAGCAGTGACTAGCGCACTACGGATAACCAGTACCGTTTCGTCATTCCCCAAATTCGCAGCCTCAGTCCAGTTGTGAGATCCGGTAATCACCGTATGGTCATCCACCATTCCAAATTTGTGGTGCAGCAGATCACCTCTTGGGAGACGGGGTACGCCGACAGTGGCGATCGGTTGCCGCCAGGGGCGATTGCCGACCTCGAATTGACAACGCACCTGTCCTTTCCGACTTGCCATCACTGCCACCCCCAGCATATCCAGGGCTTCGCTATAGGAACGGTAGGCAAATTGGGGGTCGATCAAAGCACGAATGGGGAGTCCTTGAACCGCCAGGGGTTCCAGAGAATCCACGAGTCGCTGATCCGAAAACACAAATAGGGCAAGGTCAACACGCTGGGTTGCCATTGCCAGGGTGCGGGCAATGAGTCCATTCGTGCTGTTTGCCCAGGCTATTTTCTTCGTTGTGGGTGAGAACTGAACGGTCACTTGGGTCGTGCCAAACTGGAACGTTTGGGCGGGTCGAAAGGGTTTCTTGCTACCAAAGCGGCTATTGGGTTTTCCCCCTGGCCCATCGCCCCACATCACTTCAAATTCCTGGGTAAAAGCAGCGGCAACTTCCCGACTGTCCATTTTTAAGAGATTGTTCGCATTCCCTCGGCTGGTCGGACTTTTGAAATCCCCATGAGTATCACTGAGGGTGAAGTTAGAAGAAGTTGCAATCACTCTCTGGCGATCGATCACCAGAAACTTATGATGCATCAAGTTACTGCCAGCGGACCCGTCCGCTGTATCGTCAATCCAGGGCACCTGTCCCCGTTTTAGAACGACCAGAGAATCCCCCGTTTGTATTTCCTGGGGCGACAGACTGCCATCCCGATCGCGATCGGCTAACTTCACCATTTCCTGGTAGCGATCCTGCTGTCGTTGATCAAATTTGGCCCGTTCAGTGGCAGGAATCGCACTCCAGGGACGGTTGTACGTATTTTCCAGAATCACCCGCACCTGCACACCAGCCCGACGACGATCGACCAGAGCTTCGGCAATTCGAGGCAACCGAAATTCCTGCACTGCCACATCAACACTCGATCGCGCCCTGAGAATCTCATTCACAATGATTTGTTCCAGGTTATCCCCGGCCCGCTGTTTCTGTCGGTAAGGGTCCGTGTATTCTGAGGCTTCCGATTGATTAAAAAACACCTCAACGATCGCATCCTGAGGGAGAGGAGTGGGACGGGCGGGAGGTTGAACCGTGGGGGAAGGGGCGGGAGGTTCCCGGCAAGCTCCTAATATCAATGTCAGCCCCAAACAAGTGACAGCAAAACCAGTTAGTTGAAGCCTACCCATCATTCATTCACGGAAATTATCACCCCTTACCCTATTGCGTCTCAGCAATGCTTCTCTTCCTTTACGTAGCGGAATTCAGTACAAGATCCAGCGGATTTGAGTTGAACGATGGCAAATGGGGAATGGGAAGCAGAGGGTATCACCGATGCCCCATCCCCCATCCCTTAAGCAAGGTGTATCCTGAAGAAAGTGAGTCATCCCGATCATGCAAATTTACCTGGATCACAGTGCGACCACCCCTCCCCGGCCAGAGGTTGTGGAGTTAATGAAGCATGTCCTGACGGAAGCGTGGGGCAATGCTTCTAGCACCCATGAGTGGGGACAACGGGCTGCGATCGTGATGGAGCAAGCCCGAATGCAGGTCGCCAGCCTTATTCATGCCCTTCCAGAGTCGATCGTGTTTACCTCAGGAGGCACGGAAGCGGATAATTTGGCGATCCTGGGTGTCGCAAGGCAATATCTTCAGCCCAGACATTTGATCATTTCCCCTGTGGAGCATTCTGCTGTTTCTGAACCCGTGCGGCTGTTAGAACAGCAAGGGTGGCAGGTGACTCGTCTGCCCGTAGACCATCGGGGCCAGGTGAATCCTCTGGAACTTAAGGCAGCCCTGCGATCGGATACGGTTCTGGTTTCCGTCATCTACGGGCAAAGTGAGGTGGGAACCCTTCAGCCCATTCAGACGTTGGGGGCGATCGCCCGTGCCCACGGTGCCCTCTTTCATACCGATGCGGTACAGGTGGCAGGACGGTTGCCATTGGATGTGCAGTCTCTTCCGGTTGATTTACTCTCCCTCTCTAGTCACAAGCTGTATGGTCCACAGGGAGCAGGAGCGCTGTATGTCCGTCCTGGAATTGAACTGGTGCCGCTGTTAGCCGGGGGTGGGCAGGAATTGGGGCTACGATCTGGGACTCAAGCCGTCCCGACGATCGCCGGATTTGGGCTGGCGGCTGAATTGGCAGCCCAGGAACTTGCAGAGCAGTTGCCAGAACTGATTCGACTGCGCGATCGGTTGTTCGATCAACTGAGGGAGGTTCCTGAGTTAGTCCCGACAGGCGATCGATGGAACCGTTTGCCCCATCATGTTAGTTTTTGTGCCCGTCATACGGAGGGACGAGTGCTGAGTGGCAAAGCAATTGCCCGTCACATGAACCTGGCAGGGATTGCCATCAGTGCGGGGTCTGCCTGTCATAGTGGGAAGTCCGTTGCCAGCCCTGTTTTACTCGCGATGGGATATTGCGATCGGGTCGCTCAGGGAGCCATTCGCCTGACCCTGGGCCGTCAAACGACTGAAGCAGACATTGATTGGACTGCAATCGTCTTAAAACAAGTCCTTCCTCGGTTGGTGCCCCAGCCAGTGTTGTCTAAGGTATAGGAAGGCAGAGGGCAGAAGGGAGTTGCACTTCTCACCCTTCGTTGTTAGACGCTCAATCCGATTCCCTATCCCTGATAGGGTAGTGAAAGGAGACATCAGAATCAATCGGAAGCATTTATGAGTAACTTACCCGCAACCCTGGAAGAGGCGATCGTCCAGGCCCAGGAAGCAACCCAGGCAGCCCTCGCAGCAGGATTGACCCGCCTTCAGGTAGAGTTGGCATTTCCCGAACTAAAGCCCATGCCCGTTGCCCGTCAATTTCTCACAATTTTTGAAAATCTGGGGCCTAACCTGAAAGTCCTGTTCTCGGATGCAGGGGCGGGAGCCTTGGCCCGTCGAGATTGGGGAGAAATGCCCTGTGTCATTCGGGGGTTGGGGGAGTTGAAGGCGGAGGTGCAACCAGACGATCGCCTGTTTCTGATCATAGCCCCCAGTTCTGTAGAAGTGGCAGCGGTGGAAAAACTCTGTGAAACCGTCGGGGAACGGCCCGTCGTCCTGCTCAATCCTCGTTTAGAAGATGTGGCAACGGTGGGTATTGGCTATGCAGGGCGGCAGTTGCGAACTCGGTTTCTCAGTACCATCGAATCTTGTTATTATCTAAGACCCCTGGAACAAGCAGCCCTTTTTCGGTGTTACCCCGGTCTCTGGCAAGTGTGGCGGGAAGAAAACGGATCGTATCAGCAGGTGGCAGAGATGCCGCAAAGACCCAGTGGAGAAGAACTCGATCGCCTCTTATTAGGTTCTTCTGAAGTCACTCCTGATGCTCCTTCTCCATCCCCCTCTAGAGAGAACTTTTTCACAGGACTTCAACGATTTTTGAGAGCTTTAGGACGTTAGGAGAAGGCCCAATCAGGGGGTTTTATTGCTTCATGCCTCCATTACCTCGAAACCCGCTTCCTTTATGACCTCTTCACGCGCTTACCTTTAGATTTGCAATTCCAAACATTAGAATGCTAATAAAGGGTTCAATCATTATTGAATTGCTCCAAACAGGGATATTCAAACATTTCATAAAAACATTTAGCGATTAGTTTGTTTCTATCGCTACATAGAAGTTAGGGATTAATTCGGGGTGGGCATTCTAAGAGCAGGTTTGTGAAGGACGGAACCGTTCAACACAAGTCTCCCTGTAAAGAAAGATATGATGACCAGTTTTAGAGACTGAGCATTTCAGTCTTGCTAGAGTTTGTGCGCGAGGTCGGAATGAACGGCACAGAAAACCGCCGCATCGTCATTGGGGACGTTCATGGGCACTATGATGGGTTGATGGGATTACTGGAGGCGATCGCCCCTGGACAAGAGGATCAGGTCTTTTTCTTAGGAGACTTAATCGATCGAGGTCCCAAAAGCTCTGATGTTTTGAATTTTGTTAAAAACAGTTCTTATCTCACTTTGCTCGGCAACCACGAGCAACTTCTGTTGGATGCTTTTCAGGGGGGGCAACTGTCCGTCTCCCATCTACAGGGCTGGCTCTATAGTGGAGGGCAAGCGACTGTCGATAGCTACCATGACATTGCTGAACTGATGGAGCATGTCGATTGGTTGCGAACCTTGCCGCTCTCTCTGGATCTGGGGGATGTCTGGCTCGTCCATGCAGGGGTTCATCCTCGCATTCCCCTACAAGAGCAAACCTCTCAGGAGTTATGTTGGATTCGCGAGGAGTTCCATAGCATTCCTGAGCCTTATTTCCCTGACAAGCTCATTATTACAGGCCACACGATCACCTTCACCTTGCCGGGGGTGTCACCGGGAGAATTAGCACGGGGCCAGGGGTGGCTGGGAATTGATACTGGAGCTTACCACCCTCGAAGTGGTTGGCTCACAGGGGTAGACCTCACCAACCAACAGGTCTATCAATTCAATGTGTTCCAAAACTGCTCCCGTCGGCTTCCCCTTTCAGAAGCAATGGCCTGGATTGATCCGGTACAGGTAGCCTCCCGGTATCAAGCGCTTCGGAAGCAGTCAATGGTCGGTGCATAAAACTTTAGACCTGAACTTCAGCCTGATGGCAGCCTAAAATTATCCCCCTCTTCCCAGTCCACTTTTTGAAGGAAACAGCCTGGGAAGGGTCGGTTATCAATTACAGATCTTGACCCAGCAAACACTATATGATTAAGGAAGGGCAAACACCTGTGATCTTAACTTGGGTGTTCTTTCCGTTAGTGCGATCGATTTCCTGAAATTTGCTTACCTGAAAATTCGCCTAAAAAATCACTGCCTGGAAACTTGGCTGTCTAAAAGCTATCTGGAACTTCATTGACTGAGAATCGATGCAGAATCGATTATGATTTTTTCCTAAAAAGTTACAATCTGTCACCATTCGCAGTAGACCGCTCGTTCTTGTGTTGAAGAGGGGCATGCTAGAGATGGAAGTATTGATTCTCCAGGGGCCTCTATAGCGTGTTTAGGATTGATTTATGGATGCCAGTGAGCTACTGCACCGATATGCAACCGGAGAGCGGGATTTTCATGATGTGACCCTTATTAGATCGGGACTCAGTGAAGCCATTTTGTGTGGAGCGAATCTGAGCGGAGCCAATCTAACGGAGACAAACTTGAGCGGAGCCAATCTAGGAGGAGTCAACCTGAGTCAGGCCAATCTGACAGGGGCGAACTTGAGTGGGGCAAACCTGATTGGAGTCAATCTCAGTGAGGCGAGTTTGCGAGGGGCAAATCTTAGTGAGGCGAACCTGCGAAAAACGAACCTGAAACAGGCGAACCTGAGTGAGGCCAATCTCAGTGGTGCCAATTTGACAGAACTCGATTTGCATGAGGTGAATCTCAGCCGCGCCAAGATGGTAGAGACGGAACTGAGTAAAGCCGCGTTGGGGGGGGCGAATTTGACCCACGCGAATCTCAGCCGTGCCCTGCTGGACCATGCCAATCTCTCGAATGCAATTTTGTGTGGAGCGATTTTAGAGTACGCGAAATTGATTGGTGCAGATTTGTGTAAAGCCAATCTGAGTGGGGTGAACCTGCGTTGGGCGAACTTGAATCAGGCCAGCCTGCGAGGAACGAATTTAAGTTGGGCCAATCTGCGGGGGGCGGACCTGAGTGGAGCCAATCTCTACCGTGCCAACTTAACTTGGGCCAATCTCACAGAGGTAGTTTTGACCCATACGGTGTTGATGGATACGAATCTTCGCCGCGCCACGTTACCTGGAGCAGATTTGGAGAGTGCAAATCTGAGCGGCACGATCATGCCCGATGGGACTGTTCATGGATAATCACCCTTTTTTCTCTAGCCCTCGAAACAAACGGTAAGGGTAATACAAAGGAATCAGAATAGGATGGGCAATTTGGTAGCGTTGCTGCATATAATTCCGACTGGGAAAAACAGTATTCCAGAGGAACCGCGCCCGTTTTTCCCAGGTGCCCATTCCAATGAGATCGGCTAAAAAATGCCGCAAGGTGATTCTGAGATAGGTTGTATTGAGGTAACAAAAGAGGGTTTTTTCCGTCGAGGAGGGCTGTAGGGTTTCTATTTGGGTTCGAATATGGGCCGGAAAGGGAATATGCCAGCGATCGACGATCGGCAGTAGCACCTGCTGGAGCGGTAACACCAGTTCCATTTGCTCGGCCTGGTGAAGAACGACCTCCCACTGGATTTTTTGTGCGTAAGTGACGAGAAATTCCGCGATGTCCTGTTGCCAGAGTAAGCCCTGACCATTGTGGTGCCAGAGCAAATGGGCACAGAGATGGAGGAGTTGAGCTTCATAGCCCAACATCAAGGCAGGGGTGCGATCGAACTCCACAGGGAGCGCTGTTTGCCAGAACCACTCAGTTTTTAAGACCCGTTGATAATAGCTGAGGCTGATGAGTTGCCAGTGTAAATCAATGCCAACCTGAGTTAATCCCTCCCGAAAAAAAGATTCCTCATTTCGGAATTCTTCGGTATAACCCGCTTGTGGCTCTAGATTGTAGGGTTGATATCCCTGCGTTTGAAGCACCTGGCGCACCTGGACAACAGTATCGGGCAGGATCAGGAGATCAATATCGCTCATGGGACGCAGTGCAACATCCTGATACATGACCTCCGCGAGAACCGCTCCCTTTAACACGATGACAGAAATTTGCTGTGCCGTGAATTCTTGAAGGACTTTGACTAACTCTTTTAAGAGCAAGGTATTTCGGCAAGCATTGCGGTAATAGGCGAGGCTCCAGTCCTGTTCCAAAACAGCAGGAACGATCGCCTGATTGCGGATGACTCGATAGAGGAGGGGAGCCAAGCCCTCCGTTTGCACCGTCTTCTGTAATGCGGTCCAGTCTAAGTTTTGAGTTGTGGCTAACTGATGGGCCAGGGACAAAGCCTCCGGGTTCCACCGTCCTTGGAGGCAGAGATACAAAAATTGCTGCTCGATCGGCCCAATGGGTGCAGAGTGCTGCGTGTGTGTCATCCCCCAAGGTCTCGTACTTGCATGTGCCAGGACTCTGCATAATAGCCCTTTTGGGCCAACAGTTGTTGATGATTGCCCGACTCTAGAACTTGCCCATCCACCATAACGTGGATCTGGTCGGCCCGCATCGCAGTAGTAAAGCGATGGGTAATGATAATCGCTGTTTGGTGATGAACCAATGCGCGAAATCGATCGAGCCAATCCGCCTCCGCCCAGGAGTCCATTGCACTGGTGGGTTCATCGAGAATCAGGATAGAGGCAGGCCGCAGAAACGATCGGGCCAGTGCTAGCCGTTGCCATTCTCCCGTACTCAAATCCGTTCCTCCTGCAAACCAGCGTCCCAGCAGGGTGTCATAGCCCTGCGGTAAGCGACGGATAGGCTGGTCAGCCCCCGCAGCCTCCGCTGCTGCCTGGATCATAGCGCGATCCGGAGAAGCCTTCAGGTCACCGATCGCAATGTTGGCAGCTACCGTGTCGTTATGATACACGGGCTGTTGAAATAAAACGGTAATTTGTTTGCGAAGTTCGAGGGGAGAAAACTCTCGCAAGTCTACCCCATCCAGAAGAACTCGCCCTGCTTGAGGATCGTAAAATCGGCACAAAAGTTTGATGAGCGTACTTTTCCCGGCCCCATTGTTGCCCACAATCGCCGTTACCTGTCCGGCGAGGAGGGTCAGGTTGAAGTTTTGGAGCGCGGCGCGATCGTTGCCGGGATAGTGAAAGGTAACGTTTTGAAATTCAATGCCCTGTCGCAATTTCAGGGGCATGGGTTTGGGAGAAGTGGGCGGCTGAATTTGGGGTTTTAAGGCCAGAAACTCAAACATGCTATTGAGAAACAGGCTATTGGTGTAAATCTGGTTTAAGTTCAGGAGAAGCGTTTGCATTGCTTTCTGGCCCTGGCTAAAGACCTGATAAAACAGAACCAGATCCCCCAACGTGATGAATCCGAGAAGAGTCTGCCACACCATGCCTATTAAAACCAGGCCCACGATGAGGAAGGTCAAGCCGCCTGCCATGAATTCGGCAATACCCTGGTTGCGGGCGAGGGTGAGCCGCTCTTTGCGGAGGCGATCGCGCACCTGTCGGTAACGCTTCTGAAAATGGGGATGGAGGTGAAAAACCCGCAATTCCGCTGCGTTATCGCGAGCTGTGAGCAACCAGCTATAGTACCAGGCCCGTCGCTCCTCCTCCGTTACCCTCAGCCACCATTGGTGGTATTGCAAACTGTAGCGCAGGGCGGCATAAAAGGCAGGAAGCGCACTCACTAATAAGATTGCTGGGAGCCAGAGGCCAAAGGGGATCAGAATCCCGACAAACCCAATGAGCGTCAGCCCATTTTGGAGGAGTCCCCCCCCATTTTCGAGCAATGCGATCGGGCGGGATTGGGCCTCGCTTTGGGCACGGTGGAGGCGATCGTAATACTCGGATGATTCGTAGAACGCAAAATCCACATTGGCGGCCTGTTCATGGATCAAGTCACTGATGAAATCCCGTACCCATTCCCCTTGCGCGACTCGGACCCAATTGCTCAAGTTCCGTAAACCTTCTGTCAGAAGGGTAAACCCCGCCAGCAGCGCAGCGAACAACAGAACCGGGCGGGCAGTTTCCCAGACGGTGGGTTGGGTGATACGGGCAACCAGGTGATTCGTGAGTTCTCGGCTCAGGTAGGCGATCGCCACCGGAAGGAGACCCTGGAGGATGAGAAGCCCTAACCAGACGATCGGCCAGGGGCGAGCGGCTTGCCACACCAACTCCAACGCTTGCCTCAGCGATCGGCTACGAGTTGGGATCTCCCTGAGTTTAGTGCGTAAAAGTTGCATAATCTCTCCAGGAGATAGGAGGCATCCGGGGGTTACTGGCTATAGCGTTGGGAGAGTTGGCTGACAAAGCTCAGAGCGGCCTGGTCCGAGGAAAAGGTCTGGGGGAACTGATCAAAGAGATGGGTGGCGATCGTTGCGATGGAAGTTTGCCCATCCATCAAACTGAGGGCCATCACTTCCAGTTGTTTCTGAGCATTCAGAGATGGGGTGTAATGACTGGCTGCTTTGCGAAGTTGAGCAATCGATAGGGAAGCCCCTAAAAAAGTGGATTGGTTAAAGGTTGCCTTCAGAGCAGTTGCTTTATCCTCCGCTTGCACTTGAGTTTTCCACCGCCAAACATAATCGCCATCTATCAAATTTGCCTGGAGGTCAACGGTAATTTGATCCCCCTCCTTCAAAGCAACAGGATTAGACCAAGGAAAAAATGCCTGACCATAAATTAATTCTGGCAAGTCTGGTGCATTTGAAAAGCCCACATCCTCTATCAGCAGCGTATCAAACCAGAGAATCAGCCCATGCCCAACCCCTGCCTTTTGGACTTGCCATGATAGGGTTGCTCCATAGTTCACTGCTTCCAATTGGGTATAATCCAGGACGGCCCACTGCTGGGGTTCTGTCAATAGTTGATAGGATGTCACTCTTCCCTTGATAAACGTGTTCGTTAAAATTTGACCTGTTGCTGTCATATCAAGGTCGTAGGGCTTTTGTCTCCAGGGGTCCACCATTTTGCTGTAAAGCTGGGGAGCCTCTACGACAACAGCCCACAGTTGATCTTGTTGGGGAATTAAAGTTCCTCCCGGTGCCAGGAATCGCTTTCGAGCATCCATAAGAGTCGGGAGATGATTCTGGAACAGGGGTAGAAGTCCCCGCAGATCGGACAGAATCACATCAGCTTGCTCAGGCAGTGTGACACGAGTGGAAATATCTTGAATCCAGGTGATGCGATCGCCATACCCATTGGCAATTGCCAGCTCTCGCCCCACCTGAACCGTATCACTGGGATCAATTCCATAAACCCGCCCCGCACCCATCTGACAGGCCAGTAACGCGAATATGCCCGGACCCGTCCCGATGTCTACGACGATCGCCCCCGGTTTCATCACTTTCTGAAGTGCCCGGATATAGGTATTCATTCGCCCCTGGTCCGCAATCATCTGCCCATATCCAGCAAGACTATACATAGTGATTGATGTCCTCCAATAACACATCACAGAGTTGGGGTAGATAGCTCAGGTCCGCATGGGGAAAGACCCGACGCACTGGAACCTGCTGAAGCAGGTGGCTCAGAAAGGTGAACTCAGTGGCCCGCATTTGGCGATCGAGTAGGGAACCTCCATAGGAATTGGCCACGAGTCGGAGTAGGGCATCGGTTGGCCCAATCGTCGTCACATAGGGATTTTCAGGGTTTTCCTGACGGGGTTGCAACAGGTAAATGGCGGCTAAGGGTAAAGGAAAGGGATGAAACGAGTAACCTGTCTGGGTTAAATCCAAATACCGTTTGTCCCAGTTAGGGGTGAGGCAGGGAAGAGCCTGGGAGTCTCCATACAACCCACTGACAGAACTGGGCCATAGGCGAATTCGAGGGTAAGCAGGTTGAACCCGAATCTGGTCTGCCTCCTGAAATAGGGCTGCCACATCATCTGTCAGGATGGGATAACCTCGCTGAGCCATCGCCGCTGCGGTTGTGGATTTTCCGGCTCCTGCTTCCCCAACCAGGGCAATGGCCCGATCCTTCACGGCTAACACGCTGGCATGGAGGCACACCAATCCCCGTAACCATAAAACAATCCCTAGAACAGGTCCCAATAAGTACGTTGCGGTATCTTCCAGAGTCAGGGGCGGTTTCCATTCAGACCAGATTTCCGTTCCTGCCCGATCGTAGAGAAATTCAGTGCCGTCAGGGTAACACCAGTACCAGTAGTCCATTCCATCCGGACCCTGAATTAAAGTCCGTTTCCGTGTCGAATCAGGGATAGCGCGCTCATTCGCCTGAACCCAGGTCGGAAACGCAGCAAGATGAATTTGCACGTCAATCTTAGAGCGTGCGATGGGCAATAAGCCTGGAATCACTTGATTGGATTGCAGAGATAAACCATACGCAAAATAGGTATAGCGATCGCCCATAGGTTTCAGACAGCCTGAAGTGAGATGAATTCACTGGTTTATCTTGACATTAAATCGGTAAACTCCAGCCATAAACTCCAGTCATTCAATTTGCCGCAGCCAACGAGCCAGCGCCAGGGGGCGCAGATTCATCCAGGCGTCGTTTGCGGTCCATTCTGTAATGGCAGGAAAAGCTGTGAGGTCCACATAATTTTGTAATGGAGTGGACGGAATTGGGGACGATAACCAGGGGGGAATAGCTCGGCTCAGATGTGCCCGGAGGGGATCGCCCCGCATGGGAGACTTGGGACGACAAAGGACGGTATTCGGAAGGCGGCCCCGCATGGCAACTCGGAGTAAGGATTTCTGGACACACCAGGGTAGGGGGGGGATTGCCAGGAAATACTGAATCAGGCGCAAATCAAAAAAGGGATAGACAACCTGAACGGGCAACTGTGTCACCC
>JANRKG010000010.1:0-16735 GCA_033763635.1 Leptolyngbyaceae cyanobacterium bins.59 | reverse complement strand
GCACCGGATGGATGCAGGTGCCCCATTCCGAGGATCTCCCTGAAATGGTGACGGCCTGGACGCATTCGGTCGCAACGGGAGACCCTTACGACATTCAGCATCGAATTAAACTTGCTGATGGTTCCTACCGTTGGATGCGTTCCCGTGCGTTTCCCCACTGGGGTGAGCAGGGTCAGATTACCTGCTGGTATGGCACGACGGAAGATATTCACGACCTCAAATGTATTGAATTCCAGTTGCGTGAGTCGGAAGAACGATTTCGTTACATGGCAGATAATGCCCCTGTCATGATTTGGATGACGAATACTACTGGAGATTGTATCTATCTGAGTCGAAGCTGGTATGAGTTTACGGGGCAAACGGAAGAGACCGGATTGGGGATGGGATGGCTTCATGCAATCCATCCGGACGATCGCCCATCCTCTGAAGCAGTGTTCTTGCAGGCGAATGAGCGGCAGGAAGGGTTTCACCTGGAATATCGTCTGCGGGACAAGGATGGGCAATACCATTGGGCGATCGATGCAGCGAGTCCCTGGTGGGGGCTGGAGGGTGAGTTCAAGGGCTACATTGGGTCCGTGCTTGATATTACGGAGCGCGTTGAAGCAGAACAGGCTTTAAGGGACAATGAGGCCCGGTTGAAACTGGTTTATAAGGCAACGCGATCGGGCTTATGGGATTGGGATGTTCACCGTAATGTTGCCCATGTTTCTGAAGAGTATTGTGCCCTGGTAGGTCTTCCTTTAGAGACTCAGACCCTTAGCTATGAGCAGTGGATAGGCTGTCTGCATCCCGACGATCGCGCCTCCGCTGGCGAAACCGTTAGCCGTGTGCTGCGTCAACAGGAGGATTATTACGAGGACGAATATCGGGTTCTGCATCCGGATGGCATTCGCTGGCTTGCCACTAAAGGGCAGGCGCTCTTTGATGCGGCGGGTAATGCGGTTCGTATGCTGGGCTACGTGCAAGATGTTACAGAACGCAAGCAAGCGGAGGAAGCGCTACGCTTGAGTGAGGCAACGCTACGGCAAGCGGAAGAATCCCTGCGGCAGGCAAACCAGGAGCTAGAACATCGCGTTGCCCTGCGAACGGCGGAATTGAGCAATCTGAACGATCGCCTGCAGCAAGAACTTCAGGAACGGGAGCAAACCCAAAAGCGACTGGCGGAACAGGCACAACTACTAGATCTGGCCCACGATGCCATTATTACCCTTGACTTTAATGGGATTATTACGTTTTGGAATCAAGGTGCAGAGCGATTATATGGTTGGACTCAGGCTGAAGTGTTAGGCCAATCAGTTCATGGGTTGCTTCAGACTCGGTTTCCTTATCCGCTCACCACAATTAAATCTGAGCTTTTGCATCGCCCCTATTGGGAAGGGGAACTGATTCAACAACGGCGGGATGGGACTTTCATTACGGTCGCAAGTCGCTGGGTGTTGCAATGTGATCAAGACGGCAATCCGATTAAGGTGTTGGAAATTAATAACGACATCACGAGCAATAAACAGGTTGAAGAGGTGCGATCACGTCTTGCAGCGATTATTGAGTCCTCTGATGATGCCATTATCAGTACCACGCTGGATGGCAGGATTGATAGTTGGAATCGAGGGGCAGAAAAGCTTTATGGCTATGCCGCCAGGGAAATCTTAGGTCAGCCAAGCACCCGTCTCCTTCCAACCGATCGGTTGCATGAAGATGCAAGTATCATTGAACGATTGCAACGGGGCGATCGGATGGAACCCTATGAAACGGTTCGACAACACAAGAAAGGCCAACTCATTGATGTGTCGCTTTCGGTTTCTCCGATTAAAGATGCAGATGGGCAAATTATTGGGATTTCTAAAATTGCCAGGGATATTACACGACGGAAACAGGCAGAAGCGCAGTTGCAATTGAGTAATGAACGGATTAGTCTTGCAAATGCAGAATTAGCCAGAGCGTCGCGGTTGAAAGATGAATTCTTGGCGGGAATGAGTCATGAGTTACGCACTCCCCTCAATGCAATTTTGGGCCTTTCAGAAGCATTGTTAGAAGAAACTTTTGGGGAAATTTCAGAAGAACAACGGGAATATTTAGTCACGATCGAACAAAGTGGAAAACATTTACTCGAACTCATCAATGACATTCTTGATCTCTCTAAAGTTGAGTCTGGCAAGATGGAACTGGAGATGCGACCTGTGGATGTGCGAGAGTTATGTCATTCCAGTTTGAATTTCATCAAACAACATGCCCATCAGAAGGGTATTAAAGTGAGTTGCCGAGTTGATGAGGAATTAACGGATGCTGAATTAGATGAGCGACGGATTCGGCAGATATTGGTGAATCTTTTGAGTAATGCAATTAAATTTACGCCGGAGGGGGGGAACGTTCAATTGCAGGTAAGGGGCGATGCGTTCCGGGAAACCCTTGAATTCAGCATCACGGATACGGGGATTGGGATTGCGCCAGAAAATATCAGTAAGTTGTTTCAACCGTTTGTGCAATTGGATAGTGCGTTGTCTCGTCGCTATTCAGGGACAGGGTTGGGGCTGGCACTGGTGCGCCGGATTGCGGAATTGCAGGGTGGCAGTGTCACGGTGGAAAGCCAAGAAGGCAAGGGAAGCCGCTTCACTGTTACACTACCCTGGCACCCAATCTCACCCAATCCAGAACCTTCTTCAGAAGTGCCCCAACTGGAATCTTTTCCGCTGAACATTCAACAGGCGTTAATTATCGAAGATTCCCCGGCGGCTGCAAATCAAATTACTCGTTATTTGAACGAAATGGGGGCTAAAACGTTGGTGCATCCAGTGGGTGGAGGAGCAATGCAAATTGCATTAGAACTGCAACCGGATGTGATTATTTTGGATATTCTGTTACCCGATCGCTCCGGTTGGGATGTATTAGCTCAGTTAAAAGCAAACCCAATAACCCAATCGATTCCGGTGATTATTATTTCGGTGGTGGATGAACGGTCACAAGCACTTGCAGGGGGAGCCGCAGCTTATTTACTCAAGCCCATCTCCCGACCTCAATTTCAACAAACACTTAATCAGGTATTAACACAGGCAACTTATCTTGATGAACAGCCAGCGATGCTATTAGCTGAAGCCCAATCCTCAACACTGCCACTCATTCTTTTAGCAGAAGATAATGAGGCGAATGTTGCAACGTTTAATAGTTACCTCCAGGCTCATGGCTACCGAGTGGTGCTGGCCCGGAATGGATTAGAAGCGATTCAAATGGCTCAACGGCATCGACCTAATTTGATTTTGATGGATATTCAAATGCCCGAAATGAATGGGTTGGATGCGACTCAGCAAATTCATTCTGATCCAGAATTACAGTACATTCCCATCATCGCGTTAACCGCCCTGGCGATGCCGGGAGATCGCGATCGGTGCCTGAGCGCAGGGGCGGTAGATTACCTAACTAAACCTGTCAGTCTTAAACATCTGGTTAATCTTCTTGCTCAGTATCTTTCCTAGCCAATTTCACTCAGGCTGCTGCTTCCCATGAACCGTAAACCTGTCATCCTCGTTGTAGACGATGAACCTACTGGATTTGCTGTCATTCGGGCATTGCTCAAACCAGAAGGCTATGAGTTTTTCCATGTCACGAATGGAAATGATGCGATCGAACAACTCGATACCCTGAAACCGGATGTCATTTTGTTGGATGTGATGATGCCCGATAAAGATGGGATTGAAACTTGCTGTGAAATTAAGGCAAATCCTGAGTGGGCCATCATTCCAATTCTCATGGTGACAGCCCTTCATGCGAAGGAGGATCTGGCCCGTTGTTTGAATGCGGGAGCAGAGGATTTTATTTCTAAGCCTGTCAATGGCATTGAACTTCGGGCAAGGGTGCGATCGATGCTTCGGGTGAAACGACATTACGATATTCTCAAAGCAACGTTGCAACTCCGGGAAGATATGTCCAGCATGATGGTGCATGATTTGCGAACGCCTGTCAGCAGTATTCTCTTGGGCAGCCACATGGTATTGATGCAAGATGTTCTGTCTGCTCAAAATCAAGAGCGGTTGCAATTGGTGTATCGAGCAGGGCAACAACTCAATTCTATGATTGACGAACTGTTGCTAATGGCAAAGCTGGAGGCGGGTAGCCTCATTCTAAATCGCAGTGAACTAGATCTCAATGCGCTTGCAACGACGGTTATTTCTGAATTTCAAGAGCTTGCTAACTCTAAAAAATTGTATCTGGATGTCCATCTTCCTCAAACGGGGCAATGGATCACTGCGGATGTAAATCTTCTACACCGACTTATGGACAACTTACTGTCCAACGCCATCAAGTTTTCACCTGCGGGGAGTACTGTTGCTTTGTCGATCGAGCATCTTCCTTGTGCCCCAAAAGATGGGCAGGTTCGGATGCAAACCAGGATTCAAGTTGCGGATCAGGGTCCGGGAATTAAACCGGATGTGCGTCCCTATATTTTTAATAAATACGAGGTGGGAGAAACGATCGAAAATGTTTCTCAGATTGGCTTAGGTCTTGCGTTTTGTAAGCTTGTGGTGGAAGCGCACGGGGGGCAAATTTACGTGGAGGATAATGCGCCGCGAGGGGCGGTGTTTACGGTGGAGATTTGAAGGTCGATTGTTCAGGGACATGGAGCAAAATACCATCCCTGGGGATCGGGTTCTGACTTCGCTCTTACTTGCAACTATCTCAGCCGCCGCTACACTTCACCGTTATAATTCTAATTAGTCATTAAACTATCTTTACCTGGTGTTTACATGGTGTCTTCCAAGGTTGCAGCGGCGACAGACCTGGAGATCTTAGCTTCGGTGGCGGATTACTTTAAGGTGCTGTCGGAAGTCAGCCGTCTGCAAATTCTGAATTCCTTGAAGTCCGGCCCGATGAACGTGATGGAACTCTCTGTCGCCACGGGGCTGGGGCAAGCGAACCTGTCTAAACACCTGAAGGTTCTTACCCAGGCGGGGATTCTGGCCCGTCAACCCAAGGGCACCAGTGCTTATTACGAAATCGTTGATCCCATGATTTTCGATTTCTGTGATCTGGCGTGCGATCGCATCAGTCAGCGGATCTTTCAGCAAGTCCAGAGCTTCCAGGCGTTTCGCAACAGTCGCGAGATGTTGGAGAAGTGATCCGTATCATTCTCTCTGATGGCAATGTTCTGCTCAATTTCGTTATTTGGCAGTGCCAACTTCCTTCAACACCAGCAGGGTGATGTCATCAAACACTTTCTGTTCCCCAATATAGTCCCGCAGATCTTTGATCACGGCCGCTCGGATCTCTTTAGCCGATCGCTGGCGATTTTCCTGCAATACCCGATGGAGCCGTTCGGGTCCATACAGTTCTCGATCGCCATTCATCGCTTCTGTGATGCCATCGGTATAGAGAACTGCAACATCTCCAGTTTGTAGCTGGATTTGGGTTTCGGCGGTAAAGGAGGAGATGTCAGATTCTAAGCCAAGGGGAAAGCCTAACTCAAAGGTGTCAATTTGCTCTAGCAAACCATCGGGGTGAATGATAATCAATTCCTCATGCTGCCCACTCAAGCGCAACTTCCCTGCTTCATATTCCAGCAGGGAAAGGGTCATGTTTTTGTTCGATCGCATCCGACGGGTGCTGTCATAAAGCGTCCGGTTCACGGTATTCAGCACTTTTACCGGATCGGTTTCCCCATTCGTTAACAACGTGCGAATGGCTGTCTGCACCATGAGCATCACAACGCCACTTTCTAACCCATGCCCCGTCACATCCCCAATCCCAATCTGCACCCGTCCGTTATGTTGCAACACATCATAGTAGTCTCCACCCACTTCCTCCGCAGGTTCCATAAAACCTGCAATATCTAAGCCAACCACCTGTTGCAGTTCCTCTTCCGGTGGCAGCAGCATTTTCTGCATCCGATGGGTAATTTCCAGTTCTGCCTGGGTCCGGGCCAAGCGTGCCTGACTCTCCTGAAGGGCAGTCTCAGCCCGTTGCCGTTCTGCCATTTCCCTTTGTAGTTGGGTCAGTGCCCCCTCTAGTTGTTGCCCCTTCTGAATCCACTGGGACACCTCGGACAACAATTGTACTACTACTCCCGAATTACTAAAGCTCACTTCCTCCACCCCTAACCAGGGTAGGGGCTTCAGTGGCCCATTGTTTTTGTAAATAATCTGAAACTGACCTCCGGGCAAGGCTTCGGCAATGTGGCAAGGTTTCCAGACATGATGATTGCGTTCTACCCGTATTGGCCCACCTGGAGCCTCAAACACCTGCCCATAGGCTGCCTCCCGGACCCGCTCGCTCTCAAAAGACTGGGCCTGTTCCACTGCCTGTTTCCATAAATAGACCTGGAAGTAGGCCGCTTCGATCGGATCACTGGTGACGCGATCGGCTCCATAGCGTCGCTTAAATTGCTCGACAAAATGACGGTTGCTGGGGGTATCCAGACTTTGGAAATAACTCCAACTGGCGTAGTGGCCCGTTGCCGCTTCCCCAATCAGTTGTAATTCCACCTCAGCCACACTCACAGCCATGATGGGAATCTCTGCTGCCGTGATCCCTGCTGCTGCATACTGGCGATAAAAGGCCAGGTTACTATCGCCGTTCAGGGTATTGAACACGAGATCGGGTTGGGTTTCCTGGATGTGACGGATGAGGGTCGTAAAGTCCTGCTCCCCCAAATTGCAGTATTCCTCACCCACCACCGTTCCCTCAAGGGATTGCAGGGATGCCTTAATCAGCTTGTTTGCTGTCCAGGGAAAAATATAATCCGAGCCAACCAGATAAAAGCGTCGTCCTTTATTCCGCAATAGCCAGCGCACGGCGGGTTCAACCTGTTGGTTTAAGCAGGAGCCAGTGTAAAAAATATTGGGGCTGCACTCTAACCCTTCATACTGTACGGGATACCAGAGCAACCGATTTTGGGTTTCAACGACGGGTAACACTGCTTTACGGCTGGCGGAAGTCCAACAGCCAAAGAGGGTCGCTACCTGCTCTGTCGTGATCAGCCCTTCAGCCTGCTCTGCAAACTGGAGGGGATTTGACGCTCCATCCGCGATCACGGGTTCGATCGCCTCTCCCAAAATCCCGCCCGCTGCATTGATCTCGGCGATCGCCATCAGGGCAGCATCCCGCAAAGACGATTCACTGATCGCCATCGAGCCTGTTAAAGAGTGGAGAATACCGACCTTTACCATGTGACCAATGTCGTGAAGAGTTCTTGGGAGATCCTACCCCTAACCCCTGGATCACGCTATCAAAGTCGAGTTTTACGAGATTCTAGTCAAATTGACCTCATCAGCAGATCCGCTCAGATTTAGGACAGATTGACAGGTTACAACGACCCTATCAAAGCATTTCCCTTCTGCCTTCTTCTGCCTTCCACTTGTGCAACTTTAACGGCTGTCTTCCATCGTTCCCATTCCCTCTTTATCGTTTCTAAGATTTTTATCAGGCAACGGAGTCCCTCATCTGTTGTAGGCTGAATGGCAGAGGTTATCTGGTCCATTTGCTGTTTCAGCACAATTTTTAGACAAAATACCTTTACCCGACCTTTACTCGCTATGAATCGCCCTGTTCCTTCCTACAATTTCACAACCGAAGAAAGTAACGCCCTCGCCAGCATGGCAGACTATCGGGAAATTCAATCCCTGGCGGAGATTTGGCCCCTGGCGGCCCAGCGATTTGGAGAAACGATCGCCCTCTGGGATTCCCATTCCAAGCCAGAAGTTAAGTTGACATATCGGGAATTAGGACACCAGATCCAGCGGTTTGCAGCGGGGTTGCAAGCGTTAGGGGTGGCGGAGGGCGATCGGGTTGCGCTGTTTGCCGACAACAGCCCCCGCTGGTTCGTTGTGGATCAGGGAATCATTACGGCTGGGGCAGCGGATGCAGTGCGGAGTGCCCAGGCAGAACGGGAGGAACTGGCTTTCATCCTGGCGAACAGTGGCAGCACCACACTGATTACAGAAGATTTGGTAACTTTTCAGAAATTGCGGCCCCGGATGGAAGATCTGCCGATTCAGCGGGTCGTGCTCCTATCCGATGAAACCGTCGAGGATGATTCAACGCTGAAGATTCTGAACTTTAATCAGGTTTTGGAATTAGGGGCGAATCAAACCCTGCGGCCCAGTCAGCAAACGCGGGAAACCCTGGCAACCCTCATTTATACATCGGGAACCACTGGGAAACCCAAGGGAGTGATGCTGACTCATGGCAACCTGATTTCCCAAATCTTGACACTGGGGACGATCGTTCAACCGCAACCGGGCGATCGGGTTCTTAGCATTTTACCCACCTGGCACAGCTACGAGCGCACCTGCGAATACTTCCTGATGTCCCAGGGGTGTACTCAGTATTACACCTCGATTCGCTTCGTTAAAAAAGACCTGAAGGATGTCAAACCGAATTTCATGGTAGCGGTGCCTCGATTGTGGGAGTCCATCTATGAGGGGATTCAAAAGCAATTCCGAGAACAACCCGCCAGCAAACAGCGCTTAGTGAATTTCTTTATTACCAACAGCCAGCGGTATATCAAGGCGCGACGGGTCGTGCAGGGCTTGAGCCTGGAACAACTGCACCCTTCGGCAATGGATCGATTGAAGGCAACGTTAACAATGATCGCGTTGGCTCCGGTTCATGCAGTGGGCGATCGGCTTGTTTACAAGAAAGTGCGGGAAGGCACCGGGAGTGAACTCAAGTTTGTGATCAGTGGCGGGGGTGCCCTGGCAACTCATTTGGATCTGTTTTTTGAACTGGCGGGAATTGAAATTCTGGTCGGGTACGGATTAACAGAAACTTCCCCCGTGACGAATGCCCGTCGTCCCTGGCGCAACTATCGAGGCTCCGCCGGACAGCCCCTCCCCGGCACAGAAATTCGCATTGTAGATCCAGAAACCCGCAAACCCTTACCAACGGGACAACGTGGGTTAGTCTTGATTCGGGGTCCTCAAGTAATGCAGGGGTATTACCAGAATCCAGAAGCCACCGCAAAGGCGATCGACCCAGAGGGGTGGTTTGATTCCGGGGATTTGGGTTGGGTTACGACCCAAAACGATCTGGTGCTGACGGGACGGGCGAAAGATACGATCGTCCTCACCAATGGGGAAAACATCGAACCCCAACCGATCGAAGATGCCTGTCTTCGCAGTCCCTTTGTGGATCAGATCATGTTAGTTGGGCAGGATCAGAAATCACTGGGGGCATTGATTGTCCCGAATGGGGAAGTCCTACAGCAGTGGGCCACCGAGAAGGGGATTGAGTTAAAGCAAGCCGAGAATGCGATGGGGCTTGATGTAGAGCAACCTGCCATTCAAGAGTTAATTCGGAAAGAGTTAAATCGAGAAGTGCAGAACCGTCCCGGTTATCGTCCGGATGATCGCATTGGTCCGTTTAAATTGCTGACGGAGCCTTTCTCGATTGAAAATGGAATGATGACCCAGACATTGAAAATTCGCAGACCCGTTGTGATGGAACGCTATCGCGATATGATCGATGCGATGTTCGCCTCGTCGTCGGGTTGATGCATCATTTTTAGTCCTCCTCAAGTGAAATTTCATGGAAATCTCTAATTCCCAACTCCTGCTAAAGCGAGCGATTACCGTCAAAGCGATCGTGACCCCCCGCTGGAAGGAAGAAGCCCAACAACAACTTCAGTCGCAAATTAATCAACTCGACAGCCAATTGCAACAACTCGAAATGCAGGGGCAGCGAATGATTTCTGAGATCCAGCGGCAAAGTATTCAACCGCCCGGACCCCAGGTGGTTCAGCAGATTGACAATATTCAAATTCAGATCAATCAGCGCAAGAGCGAACTGCTGGAGCAAAAAAATCAGATTCTCCAACAACTTCAGCAGGTGCAAATGCTGGAGCTAGACCAGGAAGTGAATCAAGGGCAAATTGAAAGCTTCTTCCGGGTCGAAACGGGGGATAACCTGGTCCAAAAAATGCAGGTGGAAATTCTGATTCGCGATGGCGTGGTTGAAGAAATCCGGGGAGATGTGTAGTCAGGATGATTAACGAAATTTTCATGCCTGCCCTGAGTTCTACCATGACCGAGGGCAAAATCGTTTCCTGGGTGAAGGCAACAGGAGACAAAATCGAGAAGGGCGAAACCGTCGTCGTTGTCGAATCCGACAAGGCAGACATGGATGTTGAGTCCTTTTATGAAGGCTATCTGGCGGTGATTACGGTTCCTGCTGGGGAGATGGCTCCTGTTGGGGCAACGATCGCCCTGGTGGCTGAAACAGAAGCCGAAATTGAGGCAGCGCAAAAACAAGCCGCTGGCACGGCGGCTCCCGTTGCCGAAGCTCCCCTGGCAACGTCCACGACGGCCCCGCAAAAAGAGGTGGCGCTGGCGGCGGTCTCCAGCAACGGCAGTTCCAGCCCGATCGCCAGCAATGGACGGACGATCGTATCTCCCCGCGCCCGCAAACTGGCAAAGGAACTGAAAGTTGACATCAGCAAATTGACAGGCAGCGGTCCTAATGGACGCATCGTGGCGGAAGATGTCGAAGCCGCTGCGGGCCGCACTCCCCAGGCTCCAGCAGTGGCCCCCGTGACGGTGGCTCCGGTGGTAACTCCCGCATCTGTCCCTGCTGCTCGCCCCACTGCCCCGTCCCCCGCTCCCCTTCCGGCGGCGGCGGTGGCAGGTCAAATCCAACCCATGACGACCCTGCAAAATGCGGTGGTCCGAAACATGATGGTCAGCCTTACCGTTCCGACCTTCCACGTCGGCTACACCATCACTACCGATAGCCTGGATCAGTTGACCAAGCAACTCAAATCTAAGGGTGTCACGGTGACGGCACTCCTGGCAAAAGCGGTTGCCCTGACCCTGCAAAAGCATCCCCTGGTAAATGCCAGCTATGTAGATCAGGGAATTCAGTATCACTCAGCGATCAATATTGCGGTGGCAGTAGCGATGGAAGACGGTGGATTAATTACCCCCGTTCTTAAGAATGCCGATCAGATGGACCTCTACTCCCTTTCCCGTGCCTGGAAAGATCTGGTCGATCGTGCCCGTGCCAAGCAACTCCAGCCCGATGAGTACAACTCTGGCACCTTCACCCTGTCCAACCTGGGGATGTTTGGGGTCGATCGCTTCGATGCGATTCTACCGCCCGGTCAGGGTTCCATTCTGGCGATCGGGGCTTCCCGTCCTCAGGTCGTTGCCACGGAAGAGGGGCTGTTAGGGGTGAAACGGCAGATGCAGGTGAATATCACCTGTGACCACCGGATCATCTACGGTGCCCATGCCGCTGCCTTCCTGAAGGATCTGGCGAAGCTGATTGAAACCAATGTGCAATCCCTGACGATGTAGGGGTTTCTCGGAAATCACACCTGAATCTCATCAGCGCGATCTCCTCTCCCTCTCCACCAGTGGCTACTGGGTATCCACCACTCACCTCGCCTCCAATCCCCTCCTGGGAGGGGTGCCCGAAGGGCGGGGTGGGTCAGGGGTGTAGGCTATCAAGCCATCCATTTGCAGGGGTTGCTTTTGCAAAAGCGAAACCCACCCCCTGCCCCTCCCAAGAGGGGATTAAGGAACTACCCTAAAGATTGTCACAGCCCAATCGCACCCGGAAGCCTTCACCCGTCAGGTCTCCGCCCCCATCAATACGACTGCACTGAGCACTTCGAGAACCCGATGGTTTTACAAAGCCATCGGGCATTTTAGCATTCTCTAATCGGGCATTATCGAGGCGGGTTCCATTCAGATTTGCCTTTTCCAGATTCGCTCCGATCAAACTGGCTCCTTCCAAATTGACCGATCGCAAATCCAACCCTGACAAGTTCGCCCGATTCAGGGTTGCCCCTGACAAATTCACATTTTCCAGATTACTATTTCTCAGATCGACCCCCGACAGGTCCGCCCGACTCAGATCGGCTCCTGCCAGCGTTGCCCCCCGAAGCTTGGCCTTCCCCAAATTTGCGGCAAACAAGTTGGCATTTTTGAGATTCGCCCCCGTCAAGTCGGCCCCTGCCAGTTGCGCTAACCGCAGGTTGAGATTCTCCAGATTTGCACTTCTCAAATCACAAGTGCTTGAACACCGCTTCGTTTCGATCAACTGCCGGAGATGGTCTATATTCTGAGCCTTTAAGGGCAGGGCCAGCAACAAGGGTAAGCCGACCAGGAGGGTCATCGATAATTTCAGCTTCATGGGGGTCATTGCGAAGAACAGGAGAATACTTTTAGCCTGACGAATCAAGGGGGCACAAGTCTCCCAATTCCCTGGTTTAGCAAAGAATTGTTAGAAAAATTGGCAATTGAGAACCATTTTAGAAACGTTCGATTCGAACGCGCCAAAATTTAAATCCAAAAAAATCTTTCAAGAATTGCCAACCGCTCACCCCTTTCAAATCTTTATCAAATTCGCAAAAACGTATCCCTGGTATGGTGATTCTTCGAATGAATGGGTAAGTAGTTGCACTTGAGATCTACCAAAAGGGATAATTCCTACACACAAAATATTTATTGTTGCCATCTCCCTTCCATTTGAAGGGCATCTATTAAAGCCTTTGCCTTCAATCAACTCGCACTATCCTTATGCACGTTCAACAAAGCCGATGGACTCCCACGAGTGGATGGGAACCCATCCTAACGCTTCACGAAGGGAAAACAGCCCAATGGGTTCTAGTCTTCGGAAGTTCCAGTACCCTTCGCAATCCTGAATCAACACAAACCTTACGCGCTGCCTATCCCAATGCTCTGATCTCTGGTTGCTCAACCGCTGGGGAAATTTTGGATACCCAGGTAACCGATGAATCGCTGGTAGCGACTGCTATTTACTTTGACCACACAACCGTCAAAGGACAGGCCATCCAGTTAGAGCAAGGGAAAAGTAGTTTTGTCATAGGCCAAGAATTAGGCCAATTGCTCGATCCTGAAGGGTTGGTTCATGTCTTCGTACTGTCGGATGGACTGGCGGTGAATGGCAGTGAATTAGTCAATGGTCTGGCTCAGGCACTCCCCAAGGGTGTAACGCTTACAGGCGGATTGTCAGGAGATGGCGATCGGTTTCAAGAAACCTGGACGTTGTGGGACGGAGCGACAGAACGAAATCGAGTGGTGGCGATCGGGCTATATGGTGATCGGTTGAGAGTGGGGTATGGCTCCTGGGGTGGTTGGACTCCTTTCGGCCCAGAGCGAGTCATTACCGAATCGCAAGGAAATGTCCTTTACAAACTGGATGGGCAATCGGCTTTGCAACTCTATAAAACCTACTTAGGGGATCACGTGGATGCTCTCCCCGCAGCGGGGCTGCTCTTTCCCCTCAGTTTGCGGACCCAGATTGACGATCGCCGCCTGGTCCGGACGATTCTTTCCATCAGCGAGGCCGACCAGAGCCTGACCTTTGCCGGGGATATGCCAGAGGGTACGATGGCGCAATTGATGCACGCGAGTTTTGATCGCTTAGTGGATGGGGCGATCGAGGCTGCCGAAACGAGCTATGAGGCGATCGGTTCAACCGCTCCCACCCTGGCAATTCTCATTAGTTGTGTGGGGCGCAAGCTATTACTGAAACAACGGATCGAAGAAGAAGTGGAAGGAGTTCGGGAGGTGCTGGGTTCCCAAACTGCCATCACAGGGTTCTATTCCTACGGAGAAATTTCGCCCTTTGCCCCTGGAGCCACCTGCGAACTTCATAACCAGACTATGACCATTACCACCCTGCTCGAAGTGTAAGGCTATGCAAGAAACCCATCGCCTCCTCCGTAGACAAATTAAGCGGTTCTTCCCTGACCCTGAACAGATTCCTGCCTCCGTTCAGGCATTTGTAGCAGCGGTCAATGAGGCTTACTGGCAAGCGGAGGAAGACCGAACTCGCCTGGAACGAGCGATCGAGATTAGCTCGAAGGAACTGCTGGAAGCCAATGCTCAGATGCAACAGGTGCTTCATACGGTTGAAGCCCAGGTGGAGGAACGCACGGCTGCCCTGACGCGATCAAATGCCGAACTGGAGGCAACTCTTCAGGAACTTCAGGAAACCCAGACCCAGTTAATCCAGACTGAAAAGATGTCTTCCCTGGGGCAACTGGTGGCAGGGATTGCCCATGAAATTAATAACCCTGTCAGTTTCATCTATGGCAATTTGGGGCATGCCGATCACTATACTCAGACCCTCCTTCATCTGGTGAATCTGTACCGGGCCCACTATCCAGAACCCGATCCAGAAATTCAAGCGGCCCTCGAAGAAAGTGAGATTGACTTTGTGACGGAGGATTTGAGCAAACTTATGGGGTCGATGCGGGTGGGGGTCGATCGCATCAAGCAAATTGTGCTGTCCCTCCGCAACTTTTCGCGCATGGATGAGGCCGAAATGAAGCAAGTAGACATCCATGAAGGAATTGATAGTACGCTCCTACTCCTACAAAATCGCCTGAAATGTATTGCGGGCAGGGCAGATATTGAAGTGATTAAAGAGTACGGAATTTTACCCCCGATCGAATGCTATGCGGGCCAACTGAATCAGGTGTTCATGAATCTTGTAGCCAATGCGATCGATGCTCTGGAAGAAAGCGATAAATTTTCCAAAACGCCTGTCTGTATGCCCGAAGAAGCTTGTCTGAACCGACATACGACTTCGCCCCAATCCTACTTGCTCTCAACCTTGAAACACCAAACAACTCCCCGAATCTGGATTCGGACTGAAGTCACTCAACATGGCTGGGTGATTATACGAATCGTGGACAACGGAAAGGGCATCCCAGAAGCCCATCGACAACGCTTATTCGATCCGTTTTTTACAACAAAACCCGTTGGTAAGGGAACAGGTTTGGGGCTATCCATCAGTTACCAGATCATTACGGAACGGCACGAGGGCTATCTCACCTGCTACTCTCTGCCTTGCCTGGGAACAGAGTTTGTCATTATGATTCCAGCCGTCCAACAAGTGTACCAGGCCAGTTAGGAAGCAGCTTGATCCTGATCCGTTTCCAGTACCGTATTCCGCATCACTGCATCAGGCCACAGCAGCAAGAAGAAACCCATCCAGGCCAGGACGGGAAGGGAGAGCAATCCCGTCAGCCAGAGCGTTTTGAACAGCAACCAACTTCCGACTATCAAACTAACCCCTGTCAACACGATCGACCAGGGTTGACACCACCAGGGTTTGTAACTCCAGGGGCTTTGAGGGGGGGTGGCGTTTTGATCAGAATGAGTCATGGCAGGATCTCCGATCGGGGATACTTTAAATTGTGCCGGATTTATTGAGGGGTGGCAGTGCAATGAAAGCAGTCTTAATGACCCAGGCGGGTGGACCTGAAGTTTTACAGTATCTCGATACACCTGCCCCGGCTCCTCCCCAGGGGAGTGAGTTGCTGATCCGTTTGAAGGCGGCAGGGGTGAACCCGATCGATACCAAACTCCGAAAACGGGGCACCTTCTACCCCGAACAGATGCCCGCGATTCTGGGGTGTGATGGAGCCGGAATTGTGGAGGCAACTGGACCCCAGGCCCGCAAATTCCAGATGGGAGATGAGGTGTATTTCTGTAATGGCGGATTGGGGGGCCATCCCGGTAACTATGCGGAGTGGGCGATCGTTGCCGAAGCCTTTGTGTCCCCTAGACCCAAGACCCTCAGTTTTGAGCAAGCGGCAGCGGCTCCCCTGGTCCTCATTACTGCCTGGGAAGCGTTGTACGATCGCGCCCGACTCCAGGCAGGGCAACGGGTGCTGATTCATGGCGGGGCCGGAGGGGTGGGCCATGTAGCAATCCAACTGGCAAAACTTCAAGGAGCCGAGGTCTGTACAACGGTGGGGTCTCCCGACAAGGCAGAATTGGCGCGATCGTTCGGCGCAGACCATGTGATTCTGTACAAACAAACGGATTTTGTTCAGGCCGTTTTGGAGTGGACGGAAGGGGAAGGCGTAGATGTTGCCTTTGACACGGTGGGAGGAGCAACCCTATCCCAGAGCTTTGCCGCAGTCCGTTACTACGGAGATGTTGTGACGATCCTGGAACCCACCCCTGATACGGATTGGAAAACTGCCCGGACCCGTAATCTCCGGTTTGGGTTTGAACTGATGCTGACCCCAATGCTGAAGGGGCTGGTGGATGAACAGCACCAGCAAGCCCAAATTCTGGAACACTGTACCGGGTTGATTGATACGAGGCAGTTACAAATTTATCTCGATCGCACCTTTCCCCTGGCAGAGGCGGCAGCGGCCCACCGCTTACTTGAAGCGGGCGGGCGGATCGGCAAAATGGCCCTGATGATTTGAACAGGTGATATCATTTCTCGCCTTTGATGAGACTGCTTCCCTTAATCTATTGCGATTAGCATTGATGATCTCCCCATTTAGGGAGGGCACTCGCCAATACCTGCTATGAAACACAAACTGAACTCACTGTTTTTTCAGTCCAACCTCCCGCTTCTCATTCTGGGCGTAACCTCCATTTTGGTGATGATTGCCCTGACGATTTATGCCGTTGCGGATCGAAGTAAAGTTCATCGATTGACGATCGCAGCGGGATCTCAAAAGGGGGAGAGTTACCGCTTCAGCCAGGAAATGGCGAAGGTCGTGGCACAGTACGAACCTAGAATTCAGATTACCGTCCGGGAAACAGATGGAACAGGGGAAAGTTTAAAGTTGCTGGCCCAGGGAGAGGCCCATCTGGCAATGGCTCAAGCGGATATTCCGGCTCCTCCCAGCGCTCGGCTAGTCTCCTATTTGTTTCCTGATATGTTTCAGTTGATTGTGACGGAGCGATCGGGCATTCGCCAAGTCGCGGATTTGCGGGGAAAACGGGTTGGGGTGCCCCCGAAAGGGGGG
>JANRKG010000009.1:0-2350 GCA_033763635.1 Leptolyngbyaceae cyanobacterium bins.59 | reverse complement strand
TGTTGCGCTGTCTGCGTCTCAGGAGCGACTTCTAACAACGCCTTGTAAAAGGCTTGCTCTGAAGGTTGTTTGAGAAAATCTGATTGAATGACCGTTATGGGGTCTAATTGATCGGTTCCCAAATTGCCCTGTTTGGCGAGGCGCGAGGCGCGATTGACGGTTTCGTAAATCTGGGCCAGGGTGCCATCTTCCCGGAGGCTTTGCAGGAAGGTCGCCCGATCGCGCAGATCCAGCAAATCTTGCAACACCCGTTCTGTGTACTCTGGGTCATTTTCCCCCAGCACCGCATTGACCAGATCGTAATCAATCTGACGGTCTTCCAGTAGCAAACTGCGGCACCGTTGTAGAAAAAACTCCTTGAGTTGCTCGAACAGGGACCCTTTCGCGGGACGCTGGCTCAGAAATTCCTGGGTGAGAGACTCTAAAAGGGCCAGGAGATTTAAGGGGAGATTGGCAGCCCAGGTGATGTTCACGACCGCATTGGCGGCCCGTCGCAAGGCGAAGGGGTCCGAGGAACCGGAGGGAATCATCCCTAACCCAAAGATGCCGACCAGGGTATCGAGGCGATCGGCCAGACCGACGACCTGCCCTGCCAGGGTTGCCGGAAGCAGATCTCCGGCTCCTCTCGGTAAGTAATGTTCAAAAATCGCAGTAGCAACGGCTTCGGGTTCTCCACTGGTGAGGGCGTACTTCTGACCCATCACCCCCTGAAGTTCCGGGAATTCACCCACCATCTGGGTCACAAGATCCGCTTTGCACAACAACGCAGCCCTTTGAATTTGGGTGCGATCGGTCTCTGATACCTGAAGTTGGTCCGCAATTTTTCCTGCCAGGGACACAATCCGGTCTACTTTCGCCCGCACCGAACCCAAATCTTCCTGAAACGTCACTTTCTCCAGGCGCGGTAGGTAGGCTTCTAAGGATTGGGTGCGATCGGCATCATAAAAGAACTTGCCATCCGAGAGACGGGCACGGATTACCCGCTCATTCCCGGCAGCGATCACTTCGGCTTTAGTCGGGTCGCCATTGGAAACGGTGATGAAGTAGGGCAAAAGTTCTTTGCTCTCCGGTTGCTTCAACACCGGGAAATAGCGTTGGTGGCTTTCCATCACCGTAATCGTGACTTCAGACGGTAATTCTAAAAAACCCTCCTCAAACCGTCCAGCCACTGCCGAGGGCCATTCTGATAGGTTTGTTACTTCCTGCAATAGTCCCTCTGGAATGCTGGCGTACCCTCCCAACTTTTGGGCGGTCGCCTGGACTTCTGCTTGAATTCGATCGCGCCGTTGTTCCGGGTCCGGCTCGACAAAGGCTGATCGCAGACTCTCCAGGTAGGCAGACGCATGGGAAATCATAACCGGATGGGGAGACAACACTCGATGTCCACGAGATAACCGCCCACTGGAAACCGCCTCACTGCCATTCTCCAGGGTCAGGGGCAACAGATCCCCATCCACCAGGGCCACCAACCAGCGAATCGGGCGGGAAAACCGCAAATCCCCATCTCCCCAGCGGGCCAACCGTTTTCCTTCCAAACTCGTGATCCAGATGGGCACTTGATCCGTCAGGATTTCCGTCAGGGGCCGTCCGACGATCGTCTTTTTGACAAATACAAAATCTCCCTTTTCCGTTGGGCGAATCTCCAGAGCGCTCAAGTCTACCTCTTGTTTCAGGGCAAACCCTTTCGCCGCCTGGGTGGGCTGTCCGTCTTTAAAAGCAGCCTGGGCGGGTGGTCCCTTCACCTCTTCTTCCAGGTCCGGTTGACGATCGGGCAAGCCTTGAATCAGTACGGAGAGCCGCCGGGGAGTTCCATAGAACTCGATCGCTTCGGGGGTGAGATAAGCCTCCGCCAGAGCTTGGGGAATGCGCGATCGCCACTGGTCCAGGGCGCTATCAATGAAACTAGCAGGCAGTTCTTCGGTGCCTACTTCTAGCAGAAAGGTTGCCATGAGTCACTTTTGAGCGGTTGAAACGGACGTTATTTGTCAGTTTTCTCAGTGTACCGCTTCCCTTCCTTTTTCAACGCCCAAAATAAACCCTCGCATCCAATCCATAGGCTCGCAGGTAGTTACTCCAGCGCTCCGCTGCATTCCGGTCTCCAAAGGGACCAATCGCCACATGCAAGCCACGGGGGGCTTGCCGGGGCAGAATCAGCCCTTCCTTAACCCCCAGTTCCCGAACCCGCCGAATCAGGGCCGGGAGGTTTTGAGAACTGCTGGGAATGACTGTGAGGTAAGCGTTTTGGGATAACAGCCCGACATACCGAATGGTGGGAATGGCGATCGGAGACGGGGATGGACGAGGGGGAATCGGGGTGGGGGAAGGAGACGGGCGAGGTGGAATCGGGGTC
>JANRKG010000008.1:0-40429 GCA_033763635.1 Leptolyngbyaceae cyanobacterium bins.59 | reverse complement strand
CTTGCGTCAGCATATTCAGCAGAACCGAGAACCTTTAGAGGAAACATTACGCAGAGTTGTTCGTGAAGAGCTTGAGCGTATTGAGCGATGAGATGCTTGCTGAGGGCTAACCAGTCGCTGCACCGGATCGTCGAAAGCTGTTGGTTAGGTTGCAACAAGTATCTGCGTCCGGTGAGCTTGGTCGTTGGGCTGCTTAAGTTCTCAGTTTGGACAGTACTCAAATCGCTTCTGTTGAGTACCGAAAGGGATCGCTTAGGTGTCTTGAGTTGGTAGTAGAGTTACTAATACATTCAACAGTTCAGGAATATTTCGTTGGATGACTTGCCAAACGATGTTTAAATCGATTCGATCATATTGATGGGCAACAATATCTCGCATCCCTGCGATATCATCCCAAGGGACTTCTGGGTGGTGTTCCCGGAATTGACGAGACAATCGTTTGGTTGCCTCTCCCATAATTGCAATTTGATAAAGAATTGCAGATTGTGTTCGTAAATCCGATGCTAGTTGATCACGGCTGAGTCCCTGAGCAAATTGAAGAATTAATTGCCCTGCCTGAACAATATCAAGTAGTGATGCATTATCCCGCGACATAGACAATTTGAGCAGTTCCTAAAATTTCTTGCCGACGAATCCAATTGTGGCTTTGCTCAATTGATTTTTTGGTTATTAAGTCAACTTCACGTCCTAGCAGCGTTTTTAATTCGCGTTTCATGCGAACAAGCTCTAAAATTCCCCAAGTTGAATTGTCCTCAAAGTTTACTATGATATCAATGTCACTATCTGAGCGAAAATCCTCCCGTAAAACAGAGCCAAAAAAGGACATTTCTTTAATCTTCCACTTTTGGCAGAAGGCTGCAAGCTCTGGATGGGGAAGCTGAATCTTCAACTGTTGTTTCAACTTAAATCCTCCTTTTGTTCAGCCTGCTAGTTTGTACTATATATTCTGTTATACACTTCACAGCCCAACAATTCAAATGCAGCGGACGGGTGAGAACTGCTGGTGCTGAGTTCGAGGGTACTTACCGCCGCTGATTTGAGCCGTTGGGCTGCTTGATCTTTCAATGGGGCAGTACATAAACCTTCTGTACTGGCGTTTAATGTTTGGGTTCGGGAAGTTATCGATAAAACAGCGACATAAGGTGGTCGGCAAAGCGTTGCAATGCTAACTTGTTGCTATTTGCCCACGATCGCAGTTCATAATTACCGTATGTACATGCCCTTGGCTGGTTCGCTCATTGTGGCTGATTGATTGGAAAACCGCTGTAGGAGATTTCTGGGAATGGAAATACCGGGCGTAGCACAAGCGCCTCGTTTGCATCGCAGGTAAGATACCTGCACTACAATCTTGCCAATGGGATATCCTATGCAAGAAATCTCCTGAGGCAAACCCGAAAAGAATCGAGCGATCGAGTTCAATCAACGACAAAACTTTTCAACACACCGAACAAACACCTCAACTCCAGTTGCCAGAGCGGTTTCATCAAAATCAAATCGGGGATGGTGATGGGGATAGGCTAAATTTCGTTCAGCATTCGCAGTTCCCAGGAAGAAATAACATCCCGGTACTGCCCGCAGGAAAAAGGACATATCTTCACCGCCCATCGTCTGACATTCAGGAACGACACCCGCAGGGGTTTCAATCACCTGTTCCACCACGGAACGAACCAGATCGGCAATTCCCGCATCATTCACGACAGGAGGATAGAGGGAGGAATACTTCAGGTCGTAGGTTGCTCCGTGACTCTGGCAAACTCCGGCAACAATTTGTTCGACTCGTGTTTTGAAAAATTCTTCGTATTGAGGGTTGAAATACCGAACAGTGCCACTCAAAAAGGCTGTGTCAGCAATCACATTATGGGCTTTCCCTGCATGAAACTCACCCACGGTAACCACCGCTGACTCGATCGGATTCACATTCCGGGCGACGATCGTTTGTAATGCATTCACAACCTGTGCCCCTACTACGATCGAGTCGATCGTCTGCTGGGGAATGGCCCCGTGCCCCCCTTTGCCCTGAATCGTGCAATCGAACAACTCAACCGCAGCCATCAGTGCACCACTCCGAACGCCCACCGTACCAAGGGGCAGGTTATTCCAGAGGTGCAGCCCGATAATGGCATCGACCCTTGGGTTTTCTAACACCCCTGCTTCAATCATGGGTTTTGCCCCCCCCGGCCCTTCTTCGGCAGGTTGAAAAATCAGCTTGACCGTTCCGGCAAAGGTGTCTCGATGTTGGGAGAGGTAGTAAGCCGTTCCCAGGCCGATCGTCACATGCCCATCGTGGCCACAGGCATGCATCACCCCATTGTGGAGGGAGCGGTAGGGAACCTCGTTTTCCTCTTGAATGGGTAAAGCATCCATGTCGGCTCGAATGGCTAGGACGGGACCGGGTTTACGACCTGCGATCGTTGCGACAATGCCAGTCTTAGCAACACCCGTTTGATGGTCAATGCCCCATTCCGTGAGCTTCTGAGCAATAAAGTCTGCTGTAATTTGCTCTCGAAAGCCTAATTCGGGACGCTGGTGCAGATAGCGTCGCCATTCAACCAACTGAGGGTAGAGCGCTTGAATAGTCGAGCGAATACGGGATGAATCCGTCAGGGTTGGAAACAGGGGAGTGGCGACCATACGGCTAGGAAAAAATTTCGATGAATGGGGGATATTCTCACCCTAGCATGTCGCTTGCAATCAGACAGGAATCAGGCGTTCCAGGTCTAGATCAGAGGCAATCTGGGTTAGTTTTTCCCGATCGGTTGGATCTACCAAGTGGGGCAGAATTCCCAAAACTGGGACCTGGGTTAGGGTCTGGATTAATTTCACAGGTGCCCAGTTCAAAACTTCTTCTTCCGTACAGGGTCGAATGCAGTTCAACACGATTCCCTTGAGAAAGACGCGATTTTGACGAGCCAGGGCAACATTCGCGACGGCCTGGGAAATTGCACCCAACCGCACGGGCACCACCAGAACGGTAGGTAAATGCCAATCCCACGCGAGATCAGCGACGGTGGTTTCCCTGGTGATAGGGGTTCCCAGTCCTCCCGCGGATTCCACTAACACCCAGTCATATTGTTTGCGGAGGGTCTCAAAAGTCTGCCATGCCCGATCGAGGTCCACACGACGACCCTCTAATTCTGCGGCTAAGGGGGGAGCCAGGGGAGCCTCGAAGAAGAGGGGGTTGATTTCCTCTAAGGTTTGTTCAAGCGGAAAGAGGCGTTGGTAGAACTCGCGATCGCCCACTCCCGACTGAACAGGCTTAAACAAAGCTAATTTTCTGGGCAAACAGTAGGTGTGCCAGTATGCTGCCAGGGCAGTCGTCAAGACTGTCTTACCAGCATCCGTATCCGTACCTGCAATTAAAAGCGCCTTGGGATCATTCATGTCAGAAAGCATAAATGGGGGTTCATGGAGGAGCAGCAAAGGTTAAGGGGAGGGACTGGCAGGGGTAGCGGTTCCATTCTCATTAGGGCTGACGCTGACCCGCAGCGTGTATTGAGTATCGCGATCGGCTACCACATCGACCTGATAGTCTCCCCCCGTTGCCACCTGAGCTTGCCAGGAAAGAATCTGCGATGCTTCTTCCACCAGGCGACCGTCGGGGTAGCGAATATCCAGGGTGACAGTGCCGTCAACCAGCTCCACATTCAAAGTCTGTCCCTTTTGCACATTCACAAGGTAGCGCTTAATGGTGCTGACATTTGTCTGTCCCGTGATTTGGCGACTGGTCTCCCCTGCCGGAAAATCGATCACCTGTACGTCAACCCTCGGGGACGGGGACGGGGAGGGAGCAGCCTGTAACCCGATCGCCAGCTTATAATCTGCCTTCGACAAACCTTTGATGGGCCGCAATTGCAAGATGTAATCTCCCGTAAATGGCAGCGTACCGACCCAGCGATTGACTCGGCTACTACCTTCGATGGGCTGTTCGTCAGGGCCAATCAGGGTTAACAACACTCCTTCGTTTTCAATGGCTGCGCTCAATTGCTGTCCTTGTTCTGCGGATAGGAGGTAATTGACGGTCTGATTGGCTCGTAGGGAACCGCTCACGGTACTGTTCTCCCCCGCCGCAATGCGTAATCGCTGACTGAAGGACACTGGAGAGGGAGACGGCGAGGGGGACGGGCTAACCGTTGGACTGCGGGTGGGGCTGGAAGTCGGACTAACGACGATGGTTTCGGTGGGGGTGGGAGTGGGGATGGGGCGGTTAATCAGTGCGCTGACAATGGCCCACGAAGCCAATCCTGCCGCTAAGGCCAACCCAATTCCCACCGCTGCAACCGAGAGGGGATCGTCCCACAGGGAACCAGTGCGAGGAAGGGGAACGTAAGGTTCCGAAGGTTGGGGATTGGGACTGGGGGCGGCTGCGGGTGCCCGCCCAACGGCGATCGTTGCCATCTGGGAGGGAACGGGATCGGGAATCGGGGGTTGGGTTGGCAAGTTGGGGGGAACGGCAGAATGCATGGTTTGAAGTGCCTGGAGGACTTCCCCTGCGCTTTGATAGCGATCGGTGGCACGGGGACTCAGCATCCGGTTTAAGACTTGGGCAAAACCGGGATGGACTGCGATCCAGCGTTGCCAGTGCCAGGTCAGATTGGCCTCGTTCAAAAGTTCCTGGGGTTCCCGTCCCGTAAGAAGAACGATCGCTGTAACCGCCAGCCCATAAAGATCGCTGCTGGGGTAAGCTCGGCCTGTCTGCATCTGCTCTGGAGGCGCATACCCCGGTTTGCCGACGGTCGTGGCTGGTTGGGTCGTGGCTCCCAGGTGCATTCGGGTTGCCAACTCCTTCACCACCCCAAAGTCAATCAAAACAGGAAGCTGGTCTTGTTCTCGAAGAATGATGTTATCGGGGGAAATATCTCGATGAATAATGTTGCAGCTATGAACGTAGGTCAAAACAGACAACATTTGCTGGAGAAAGAGCAATACTTCCGTTTCCGAAAAAGCATAGCCCCGCTGTTTCCGCTCTGCGAGCAAAGTTTGAAAGGTTTTGCCCTGCACGTAATCCTGTACCAGGAAAAGCCGTTGATCTTGTTCAAATAAGGCCCGAAATTGGGGAACTTGAGGATGCTGAAGTTGATAGAGAATTGCGGCTTCCCGTTGAAATAATTCCTTGGCTTTCTGGAAGGCATATTCTTCCATCTGCGCCGGAATAAATTCCTTTAGGGCACAGAGTTCTCGAAAACGGCCCTGATCCTCCGCCAAATACGTTCGACCGAACCCCCCCTGACCCAGAATTTCGATGATCCGGTAGCGGTTTTGTAGGATAGTTCCGATCGAGATGGGTAGTTGCATAACAGTCTTTTCCCGAATCCATACAGCCCCGTTGCATATCACCAGGGAGTTTCTTTAATAAGGTAGCAGGTTGGGGGTCTCAAGATGGGGGCACGGTGAGGTTGGGGCTTGCCTCTGGGGCAGGGCTGCTTTCAGGGCTGGGACTGGGGCTGCTTTCAGGGCTGGGACTGGGATTGGAATTGGGGCTAATTAATCCTGGACTCCCTGGAGAAGGGGAAGGACTGATCGCTGGCAGTTGGCTGGGGTCTTGCAAGCTGACTTCTAAGGTGTATTCACTAATTTGAGGGGCAGTGATGTCGAGTTGGTAGGTTCCCGATTGGGTGAGAGGAGTAGATTCCCACACGGCATTCGTTTGAGTGCCTTTTACTCCTTCACCACTGATAAAACGTACATCTAAGGCAACTGTTCCCTTAAGGACGTTGACCACAATTCTCTGATTTGCCTGGACGTTGAGCAAGTATCGCTTTCCTTGATTGGGTCCGATCTGCCCCGTGACCTGTCTTTTCTCTCCTGACCCGATCGCTAAAACTTCAGAGTCAGTAATGGCAGTTGGGGAAGGGGAGGGAGAGGGGACGGCAGGAGAGGGAGAAACGGTAGGGGAGGTCAGGGCTGTTTCAGGGGAGGGACTGGCGGGAGCGGGAGAAACGGTAGGGGATGCAACCCTGGATGGGGAGGTTGAACGACTCTGCAAAAGGGATTGGATAAAAATCCAGGGAAGGATGCCAATGAGGGCAAGAACACCAATCGCAATGCTCCAACCGACCCAGCTAGGAGTTCGACGGGCGGGCGATCGTCGAGCCGCGGGGGGGGTGGGTCGAGGGGTAGATCTCTGCGCAGAAGGGGCTTGCACCAGGGTAGGAGCTTGATGGGTGGTAGTTTGCACTGGGACTGGAGAAGCGGAGGCTGGGGAGAGCAATCCAGTCAGACTCCGCAGGACTTGGGCAACTTCCTCGGCAGACTGGTAACGATTCTGGGGACGAGAATTGATCATCCGATTGAGCAGATGAACCAGGGGCGGACTTAAGGCTGGAACATACTGTTGCCAGTGCCAGGTGAGGGTCTCCTCCTCCAGCATGTCTTGGGGGTTGCGACCTGTGAGAAGGACGATCGCCGTTACAGCCAGGGCATACAGGTCACTACTGGGATACGCCTTTCCGGTCTGAAGTTGCTCGTTGGGGGCGAATCCCGCTTTACCTACGGTTGTTCCCTGAGTAGTAGCCGTCGCTTTCATCTGATGGATCGCTTCTTTCACCACTCCAAAGTCGATCAGGACAGGCAAACGATCGGTTTCTCGCAAAATAATATTGTCTGGAGAGATATCTCGATGAATGATGTTTTTGCTATGGATATACTGTAAAACCGGAAGCATTTGCTGTAGAAAAGACACCACCTCCACTTCAGAAAAGGGGCGTTCCTGCCTCATCTTCTCTTCTAAAAGATCCCCATAAGTCCGGCCTTCCACATAATCTTGCACCAGAAATAATCGCCTTCCCTGTTCAAAGAGGGTCCGAAATTGGGGAATTTGAGGATGCTGAATCTGATAAAGAACCGCCGCCTCCCGCTGAAACAATTCCTTTGATTTCTCCAGCAAATAGCTATCCCCCTGGATGGGAATGTACTCTTTCACCACACACCGTTCATTGAATCGGCCCTGATCTTCTGCTAAATAGGTCCGACCAAACCCTCCCTGCCCTAATACCTTGAAGAGATGGTATCGCCCTTGCAAAATGGTTCCAGCAGGAATGGGGGGTTGCATATTGAGAGTCTCCAGTGCCGCGCTTCTTCTTCCAGAATATCTGGTGATTTGAAGGATGCTGATGAATCAGCATCCTCCGACATGGGGACGATTTGATGTCGTACCCCAGTCCCTACCAAACTCAGGATTAGCCTCGTTGAACCCACACTGCGAATCAGAAAAATGGATCGGAATTTACGGAAAATTCGGAATTTACGGAAAATTCAAAATCCTCTGAACAGTTTTTAATATTTCTGCGTAATCTCCCACTTTACTTGTTTGTAAATTGTTGTTGAACTATATTTCAATAGAAGTTTGCGAAAGATATAAAATTCTATCTTTTTGGCACAACGGTTTTGTTCGTTTCGCGTCAGAATTGAAATACTTCAAATTGAAGCAAAAAGCTCTCACCTTGAGAGATGAGGTTTAAGCGATAGGGTGTCCTGCTAAGGTAGAGAATCTGATTGGATGTCTCTTTGGAGACATTGCAAAGGTACGCTAACTTGGCTTAGGAAAACTTGGGAATAGATTCGAAATGCGAATGATAAGATTGCGGAGAGTAAGCTTGGGGGGGCACTTGTGATTCATTCTGCAGCTTTGACACTTCAGCCGACGCTGGCATCAATCACAGATAATAATCGGCTTCGCTTGTTTTCTGGCTCTTCCAATCCAATGCTTGCTCAGCAAGTAGCCCGATATCTGGGAATGGATTTAGGGCCAATGGTTCGTAAACGGTTTGCTGACGGAGAACTGTACATTCAAATCCAGGAGTCCATTCGGGGCTGTGACGTGTACTTGATTCAGCCCACCTGTCAGCCTGTGAATGACAATCTAATGGAATTGCTGATTATGATTGATGCCTGTCGGCGGGCCTCTGCTCGTCAGATCACGGCAGTCATTCCTTACTATGGCTATGCACGGGCCGATCGCAAAACCGCAGGTCGCGAATCTATCACAGCAAAGTTGGTAGCAAACTTAATTACCCAGGCTGGGGCCAATCGGATGTTGGCAATGGATCTCCATTCGGCCCAGATCCAAGGGTACTTTGATATCCCCTTTGATCATGTCTATGGCTCCCCGGTGATTCTGGATTACCTGCTCAGTAAGCAGCTCACCGATATCGTCGTTGTTTCTCCGGATGTGGGAGGGGTAGCACGGGCACGGGCCTTCGCTAAGAAACTGAATGATGCACCCCTTGCAATTATTGATAAGCGCCGTCAAGCTCACAACGTTGCAGAAGTTTTAAATGTCATTGGGGACGTGTCCGGCAAAACGGCCGTTCTTGTCGATGACATGATTGATACAGGAGGCACGATTTCTGAAGGAGCGCGGTTACTGCGTCAGGAAGGGGCCAGACAGGTCTATGCTTGTGCAACCCATGCCGTGTTTTCTCCTCCTGCGGTCGATCGCTTATCGAGTGGCTTGTTCGAAGAGGTGATTGTCACCAACACAATTGCCCTTCCTGAAGATCGCCGTTTCCCTCAGCTCACGGTATTGTCTGTTGCCAATCTTTTAGGGGAAACCATCTGGCGGATTCACGAAGATAGCTCCGTCAGCAGTATGTTCCGATAGTCTCAATTTATCTGATTTAACTAAAAACACCTGTAGGTCTAAAGCACAGGTGTTTTTAGTTGCTGGTCCTTGAAAAGGAAGGCTAATCGGTTGGGACTGCGGCGGGAACACTGGCCTGAGTCACCTGTTTGCGGTTAAAGTAAGCTTCCATCACCTGCCGGACCATCGGAGCCGCGAAGGAACCGCCCCCACCCCCTGAATTTTCCCCAAAGGCCACGACGATAATTTCTGGACGATCGAGGGGGGCATAGGCTCCAAACCAGGCGTGAGATTCTCGTCCAAAATCTTCAGCCGTTCCGCTCTTGCCAGCGATCGGAGGCAAGGTAGAGACATTAAGCGATTGTCCCGTTCCGGCTGTAATGACTTCTCGCAAACCCGCTTTTAAGATTTGCAAGGTTTCCGGTCTGAGGTTGAGGGAATGCCGCCAGTTTTTCCCAGCTTCCCCATCTTTCAGGAGGTGGGGTTTGACTAAGTAACCTCCATTGGCAGGTACAGCAAACATCATGGCGACCTGGAGGGGACTACTCTGCAAATACCCCTGCCCGATCGACATATTGATCGAATCCCCAATAAACCAATCTTCTTTCAATTCCCGCCGCTTCCAGATTTCATCAGGGACTAAACCAGCCGTTTCTTCCTGGTCTAGTTCAATCCCGGTTTTACGCCCAAATCCATAGCGGCGCGTCCAATAGATGAGGTCTGGGCCTCCCAGTACCATCGCAACTTGGTAGAAAAATGTGTCGCTACTCCAGGCCATTGCCCCTGTAAAGCTGAGTGGCCCAAACCCCGCCCGATTCCAATCTCCAAACTCAATTCCACCCACCGTAATCGAGGGATAGGTGGGTAGCACAGTATCGGGAGAAAACTTTTTGGTTTCCAGCGCTGCGGTCGTTGTGACAATTTTGAAAGTGCTGGCGGGAGGAAAGCCCTGGAGCGCTCGATTCACAAAGGGATGATCTTCACTCTGTAAGCGCTGCCACTGTTCATCACTAATCCGGGTTGAAAAAATATTGGGATCAAAGGCCGGACGGCTGACCATTGCCAGTACCGCCCCGTTCTGGGGATCAATGGCAACGATCGCCCCCTTATGCTCTCCCAGGGTTGCCTCTGCTGCCTTCTGAAGCTCCATGTCCAGGGTGAGTTGGACATCCCGCCCTGGCACCGTTGGCTTTTGTCCTAAAATCCGCACAACCTGACCCGATCCATCCACCTCGACCTGTTGCCCGCCCCAGGTGCCTTTGAGTTGCTGCTCATAGGCCGCCTCGATCCCCATCTTCCCAATAACATCACCGAGGCGGTAGTTGCCTTTGTACTTCTGATAATCTTGGTCACTGATCTCTCCGGTATATCCCAGAACGTGGGCGGCTAAGTCACCATGCGGATAGTAGCGCACGGCATCCGCATCGACTTCTACTCCCTGGAGCCGATCGCTATACTCTGCTAACGCTGTCACCTGAGCAGGGCTGATTCCACGGGCGATGCGGACTAGAAAGGGGGAATTATAACCCGCTTGTTCTAGCCGCCGATAGATTTCTGCCTCCGGCACCTTCAGAATGCCTGCCAAACGTTGTACCGTTGCGGGCCAATCAGCCCGTTTTTGCGCTAAAGGCCACAGAAATACAGAATGGGAGAGACGGCTGCCTGCGAGAATATTTCCCTTACGGTCTAAAATTTTGCCCCGCTCCGGATGTTTCGGAATCAGACGAATGCGGTTGTTCTCAGCTAACTGACGATTTCGAACCCCTTCTACCAGTTGCAAATAAGCCAGACGAGTCCCAATGCCAACTAAGGCCAAACTAACCAATATCATTAGAATGACCGATTGGTACCGTTGCCCAACGGTTCTTGGAAGAGACGGATGACCAACGGGAACGCTTTGAATGAGCGTCATAGCTTAACCAGATGAAGGACTCGAAATGGAAAACTGAGAATTGTTTAATTGTGAAGAAATACTTAAACCAGTTTACCGCTCTACAGGGATCATCCCGTTTCCATTTAGAAAAACTTGGGGGATGGGGTCTGCCTGGATTAAAATTGCGATCACATTGAGGTTGTCTCATTCGTAGGGTTAACAACCTGTAGGGATGTAGACCTGGGACACTGGACAATTCTCGATCGCTGTAGATCCCAGTTCAATCGGAAAATAAATCTAAAAATCGATCTCGCAAGACTGCTGCTAATCTGGACTCTAGGGTAACTTTAGGGATAGTAGTCTCCGTCGCATCACCTGCAACCACTGGATGATATGTCTCAATCCGCTGTTAAAAATCAGAATCCTACCAGCGTTGATGCTGAACTTGACGTTGAACTCCGTAAGGTTTTCAAGGTTTATAACAGTGAGACGGTGGTACGAGGGATTGATTTAGGCGTTTATCGGGGTGAGTTTTTTAGTATTCTGGGTCCCTCTGGGTGTGGAAAGACAACAACCCTGCGAATGGTTGCTGGTTTTGAAACGCCGACAGCGGGGGAAGTGCTGTTGCGGGGGCAGATGGTGAATCACGTCCCGCCTTACCGTCGTCCGGTCAATACGGTTTTTCAAAGCTATGCCCTGTTTGGGCACATGACCGTTTGGGATAATGTGGCTTTTGGGTTAAGGATTAAGCGTCGGGGAAAGGCAGAGATTGCCGATCGCGTGCGGGAAGCCCTGAAGCTCGTCAAGATGGACCCCTTTGCGAATCGCTTTCCGGCTCAGTTGTCGGGAGGTCAGCAGCAACGGGTTGCCTTGGCACGGGCACTGGTAAACCGTCCTTCCGTCGTGCTGCTGGATGAACCTCTGGGGGCTTTAGATCTGAAGCTGCGTAAGGAAATGCAGGTGGAATTGTCCAATCTCCACCAGGAGTTAGGGATTACCTTCATTATGGTGACCCATGACCAGGAGGAGGCCATGAGCCTTTCCAGTCGAATTGCAGTGATGAATGAGGGCCGGATTGAACAGTTGGGTTCACCGCAGGAGATCTACGAGCATCCTCAGACTCCTTTTGTCGCAGATTTTATCGGGCAGACTAATCTGTTCCGGGGCAAGATTGTGGGAGTCGATCGCGCCATTTTGAAAGTACAAACGGATTCTGGCCTCCCTATTACGATTCAGCCCGTTGAACCCTGGTCCGATGTGGCGCTCAAAACTCCCGTTGTTGTCAGTCTTCGTCCTGAAAAGATTTATGTCAGTTTTTATCCCCCTGACATTCGCTTTAACTGTTTTGAGGGGCGGTTGCGCCATGTGATGTATCTGGGAACCCACGTTCACTATTATGTGGAACTTCCGTCGGGCGACCAGTTGACGGTGTTACAACCGAATACGGCAGGGAGCCTTCCCGATTCTGATATTCCCATTTATGTGTACTGGGCGACGACAGACTGTTTAGCACTCACGGCCTGATCGAACGGCTGAGAAGGGGATAGGATAGATTTCAGTTCTCAGCGATCGTTCCTTGTGAGCCAGCTACGGCAATGCTATGAAATCTCGTAATCGTTTGCGTCGTCCTCCTCAAAGGAGTCTTCTCCACCCTAGCCGTCGCCAATTCTTGCAAGCTTCTGCTGCAACCCTTTCGGGAATGGCCCTCTCTGGTTGTGGTTGGACCCTGGCAGAGGTGCGCCCTGCTCCGGCTGCACCGGGGCGGACGGATCAGCTTTACATTTATACCTGGTCCAGTTATATCGATGACAAATTACGCGAGGAGTTTCGTGCCCAGACGGGCATTGAAGTTTTTGCAGATGTCTTTGACTCAGACGATACGATGCTGGCGGCGATGCAGGCCGGAAAGGGAGCCAGTTACAGCATTATCTATCCTTCGTCCTACGGGGTTGAGCGTTTGCAAGAATTGAAGCTAGCGATGGAGCTAGATAAATCGAAGCTCAACGGTTTGGAAAATATTCCCCCTCAGTTTCAGCAAGCCCCTTCCGATCCTGGAAATCGCTACAGCATTCCAATTAGCTGGGGAACAACCGGATTTATTTACAACAAGGAAATGCTAAAAGAAGCCCCGACCGACTGGGGGTATCTCTGGCAAAACAAGGATAAACTGTCCCAACGCATGACCCTCCTGAATGATGTGCGAGAAGTGATGGGAGGAGTCTTGAAGTCTTTGGGTTATTCCTACAACTCGCAAAAAGCAACCGAGATTGAAGCGGCGTACAAAAAGCTGGTGGAGCTAAAGCCTGCGATCGCCTCCTTTACATCGGATGGATGGCGGGATCAAATTCTGGCAGGGGATCTGTGGCTGGCGATGGGTTACTCAGCCGATGCCTTTGGTGTGATTGAGGAGAATCCAAAGCTTGGTTATGTGATTCCCAGCAGCGGCACGTCGCTCTGGAGTGATTCAATGGTGATTCCGAAAACGGCCCCTAACGTGGAAGGAGCCTACGCCTGGATCAACCTGATGTTGCAACCCTCAGTGATTTCAGCCGTCTGTCAGCGGTTGAATTTTGCACCTCCCAATACAGGAGCTTATGACCAACTTCCGCTTCAGGTACGTGAAAACCCAATTCTGTTTCCGCCCCAGGAGGTTTTAGACAAGGCGGAGACGATCGCGCCTGTCGAAAAAAGTGCGACGGAACTTTACGATCGCTACTGGACAAAGCTCACCAGTGGCTAGCAATTCTGCCCTCACTGAACCAGTCGCAACGTGATAAGGTAACGGCAACCCTCCTCTCTCCTGGAATTCATTTTTTCCTTATCCCATCTTTCCGAGCAATTTCCCGTGTCAAGCCAAATCATCCCCCCAACCGCTGCTACCCCTCCCTCAGAAGAAAGCTGCCCGCTTCCTAAGTGGCTCGCACCCCTCATTCTGCTGGGTCCATCGGGTCTCTGGTTGTTGTTGCTCCTGATTTTGCCGACCTTAATTATTTTTCAATTAAGTCTGGTTTCTGGGATTCGCCCCGGAGAGAAAGTGATCCCAGACGGGTTGAGTAACTATGCCCTAATTTTTCAGCCTGTTTATCTCTTGGTGATGGCCCGATCGCTATTCTTCGCCGTTGGGACCACCATCATCTGTCTGCTCCTGGGGTTTCCGGTCGCCTATTGGATTGCGATACAAGCACCCAAACGCTGGCAAAACCTTTTGCTGCTGGGGTTTGTGTTGCCCTTGTGGACTTCTTCCCTTTTACGCTCCTATGCCTGGATTACGATTCTGCGGCCCTCAGGAGTACTGAACACTTTTATCGTGAATCCTTTGAAACCAATCCTGAATCCCCTCATTAGCCTGCTCAATGTGTTGTTGGGGGCTGTGAATTGGTTGTTGGACACGATCGCCATCCTGGATCTCGCCAATTTGCTTTGGGTCGGCTTGCTGAACCTCCCCGGTCCTCTGCAAATCCCCATGATTCCCCTTCTACCCTGGAATCTATTAAATCAGTGGCCTGCCGTTTTGATCGGGATGAGTTATGGTCTACTTCCCTACATGGTATTGATTCTCTATAGCTCCCTGGAAAAATTAGATAAACGACTCCTGGAGGCAGCGGCAGATCTGGGAGCAAGCGCTCAGCAAGCTTTTTGGCGGGTTACGGTTCCTCAAGCTTTGCCTGGAATTGCAGCGGGTTCTGCTCTGGTTTTGATTACGAGCCTGGGAGATTTTGTTGATCCAGAGCTATTGGGAGGGGCTTCCAGTATGACAGCTTCTCGATTGATCTATAACCAGTTCTTGGGGGCGACCCAGAACTGGGGCTTTGGGTCGGCATTAAGTATGGTACTGATTCTGGCAGTCAGTATCACGATCGCCCTGGTGATTCGCCTGGGTGGTGCAAAGACCCTCACGGAGGAATAGCAGCATGAAAGCTTCCCCCCAATTCCAGTGGCCTTTTTCCCTACCCTGGCAGGGCGTTGTCACCCTCTTGATGTTTGGGTTTATGTATCTGCCAATTTTAGTTTTGGCAGTATACAGCTTTAACGCCTCTCCCTACAGTGCCACCTGGCAGGGCTTTACCCTGGACTGGTACAGTAAATTTTTTGGCGACTCTCGCATTCTGTCTGCCCTACAAACCAGTTTGGTGGTGGCCTGTACTGCTGTGCTGATCGCGGCTGTGTTTGGCACACTGATGGCCGTGGGGTTGACCCGTTACTTCTTTCCCGGTCGAGATCTCTATCGAGGTGTGACCTATCTGCCAGTGATCATTCCCGATATTGCTCTGGCAGTCGCGACTCTGGTATTTCTGGCAGTGGCTGCGATCCCCCTGAGTTTGTGGACGGTGGTTGCGGCCCATCTGGTGTTCTGTCTCTCCTATGTGGCGATCGTCGTCTCAACTCGCTTGACGGGTCTGAATTCCCACCTGGAGGAAGCTGCCCTCGATCTGGGAGCAACCCCTGTGCAAGCCTTTATCCAGGTTCTATTGCCCCAAATCATGCCCGGAATTATTTCGGGCTGTCTCCTGGCTTTCATTTTGAGTATGGATGATCTGCTCATTGCCAGTTTTACAGCGGGGGGCGGGGTAACAACTTTACCGATGGAAATTTTTAGTCGGGTCAAAACAGGGGTAAAACCAGATGTCAATGCTTTAAGTGTTGTGTTGATTCTGGCTTCTGCCCTGATTTTCATGGCTGCTGAATATGCCCGCTATCAGGGAGGCAAAAACCGTTCTTCTTAGAAATTCTTAACTTCACAAAAAACTCAAAAAACAAGACCACAAACAAAAAGGGCAGCCCGTTCAGGTTGCCCTTTTCAGTGATTTATCTTTTCTGACAATTTTGCAGCACGTGTTCAGGCAATTTTTTGAAAAGAGTTGACCAGTGGGCTATCCTTCGACTGCACTCAGAGCACAGACACGGAGAGCGAAGCGGAAACCAGATGGGAAACTGTTGTCCAGAAAGTTCCTGAGTCCCTAGTGCAAATGCATGAAACTTGTTTGTAATCTTTAATTCCCAAATCCTCCCCCTCTCCTGACAGGAGAGGGGGCCGGGGGGTGAGGTCTTAATCGTCGCAAAAGACGTTCACTGAACTAGCACTAACTAAAGGAAGCACCGCTACGATCGTACCCCTGAGAAGAAAGAGCTTTGCCTTGAATGTGGTTCCAATACTCCGTTTCCGCAGGCATCCCAACTTCAACCGCAGCCCGACTCAACATGGACTGCTGCCGATTCTTAACTAAGTGGTGATGGCGATTCATCAGTGCCCGTGCTTGTTCTTGAGCAGACATATCCATAACAGTAACCCTTTGAGCGAATTTTGTGAGTGAAATTTTTCTTATGACTTTTTTCGTTCCAACTGAAATATACCAGAAAATTCTGTATCGAAAAGTACAAAATACTGTCGCTTAATCAAAGTTTATACATTCTTTGTTTTTTGCAAGGGGCTGAGATGTCTTGATGGCCTGTTGCCTGGGGATCAGGTTCAGCGGTAAGCTCAAACAACTTGATTGAGTAATCTGTGGCAATGGTATCGATCGAAAAACAAGTCCTTTCTGTCGGGTCGTTGGAGTGGTTTTACCGGGAGTGTCGTCCCGTCGGCGAAATCACCAAACCTCCTGTCCTGCTTCTGCATGGTCTGGTATCCCAGAGTTATAGTTGGCGATCGGCCCTTCCGGCTCTGGCAGAACAAGGATTTTGGGCGATCGCTCCAGACTGGATTGGGGGCGGTTTTTCTGCGAAACCCGATCGTCGGGATTTTGCCTATACTCCCGCCGCGTTTGAGAAGGCGTTGGAGGAGTTACTGCAAGCCCTGGAAATTTCGTCGTTTTATCTGGTGGTTCAGGGATTTTTGGGATCGGTTGGGTTGCAGTATGCCCTACACCATCCAGAGCAAGTTGAACGGCTTGCGATTTTTAATACTCCTTTATCTGCTTCGGTAAAGTTACCCTGGAGAATTAAGCAAATGGGGCTACCGCTCGTTGGGGATATGATGACGCAAGATCCTCTGCTGGTCGATCGCACCCTGGAAGGAGCAGGGCCGTATCAGGTCACGGATGAAGCCCTTGATATCTACCGTCGTCCTTTTCTTCAAAGCTCTGATGCGGGGCGATCGTTATTGGCAACGATTCAAAACCTCCAACTCTCGGCTTCGATGGCTGAAATTGAGCAGGGATTTAAGGGATGGCCTCGACCCACCCTGGTAGCTTGGGGAGTTCAGGATTCCTGGCTCCCCCTTGAGTTAGGGCGCAATTTTGCCGCTGCGCTCTCCGATGGGGAATTTCTGGAACTCTCAGAGGTCGGTCACTATGCTCAGGAAGATTGGCCGGAGAAGGTCAATGAAGCCCTCATTCCCTTTCTCCGTCGCCAAGCTTTGTAATTTGTGGGGTGACAGTTCCTACCAATTCTGTAAGGAAGTGCTAGATTAGTCCTAGCTGAGTGGAACACCTACTACTGAGCAGGAATTTTTTGGGGATCAATTGGTATCCTTACCTTACACTTGCCAGAAAAGTTTGCGTTTTGAGGTTAAGCTTCAAGAGAGTTTTCCTGGGCCAAGGTTTCTAAGGAAGTTCTACTGGTTGTCCTGCTGATTTTCCTACGGGTTTTCCTACAGGTTTTCCTACGGGTTTTCCTAAGGTTGATGTTTCACTGACTGATCTTGGCTCACATGTCTTGGCTCACAAGATAGTGCTTCTAAGACAGGTGTTTGTGAGGAGTGGGTTACACCCACTTTTTTTGTTTTTATTTTTGGTTTTTACAATTGCCTTGATTTCTGTTGCTTTTTGCTTTGTTGTGATGGCTGTTTCCAGCCTACCTTCTGATCAAACTTCTGAGCTTGTTAGATCGAGGGAGATATTTGCCGCTTCAACTATCGATAACGCCAATGGTCCATCCACTCATTCCACCCATTACTGAGATCGCCACCCCTGTCGCTACATCCTTAGGTCTGGAGCTGGTGAATCTTGTCTTTCATACCCACCAAAGCCCCCCTGTCCTTCGGGTTGATATCCGAAATCCCCAACAGGATACCAGTTTGGATGACTGTGAGCGGATGAGTCGGGCGTTGGAAGCAGCTCTGGATAAGACAGAGTTGATCCCCGATCGCTACATGCTGGAGGTCTCAAGTCCGGGTGTGCCCCGATCCCTTACAACCGATCGCGAATTTACGTCATTCCGAGGCTTTCCTGTCATTGTGAAGACGAATCCTGATCAGGAACGCCCACGGGAGTTACGAGGAAAGCTGATTCGTCGGGATGACACCCTGGTTTACCTGAACCAGAAGGGACGAACGGTGAAAATTCCTCGTGAGCAGATCGAACAGGTCCAACTAGACGAGCAGAGCAGCGAGTAATCGTCAGGCTAGCTCGCTTCTATTTCTTGTTGGCACCTTCATTTCACTTTGTTTTACGGTACTTTTTACGGAGATGGGTCTATGTCAATGGTTACACTGCCAGGACTTAAAGAATTAATTGACAGTATCAGTCGAGAACGCAATTTGCCAAAACACGCCGTTCAGGCTGCTTTAAAGGAAGCACTGGCAAAGGGATATGAACGATACCGCCGGACCCAACGCATTGATGGCAACAACTTCGAAGAAACCTACTTTGACAACTTTGAAGTGGAGCTGGATATCGAAGAAGAAGGGTTCCGGGTGCTGGCGACGAAAACGATCGTGGAAGCTGTCACTGATCCCGACCATCAGATTGCCTTACAAGAGGTACAGGAAGGGGCAGATGAAGAATTGGGAGAAGCTCTGTTGGGAGACACCGTGATTGTTGATGTCACGCCAGAACAGGGTGAGTTTGGTCGGATGGCTGCAATCCAGACAAAGCAAGTTCTCGCTCAAAAGTTACGGGATCAACAACGCAAGCTGATTCAAGAGGAGTTCCAGGACTTAGAGGGAACTGTGCTGATGGCACGAGTTCTTCGCTTTGAACGTCAATCGGTCATCATGGCGGTTGTGAGTAGTTACGGACAGCCGGAAGTGGAGGCAGAGTTACCCAAGCGGGAACAACTTCCAAACGATAACTACCGAGCGAATGCGACATTTAAGGTTTATCTCAAGAAGGTTGGGGAGGGTTCTCAACGCGGACCTCAGCTTTTAGTCTCTAGGGCTGACGCTGGGCTGGTAGTCTACCTGTTTGCGAATGAAGTCCCAGAAATCGAGGACGATATTGTGCGGATTGTGGCGGTTGCCAGGGAGGCGAATCCTCCTTCTCGCCATGTTGGCCCGCGCACGAAAATTGCAGTGGATACCCTGGAACGGGACGTTGATCCCGTAGGCGCTTGTATTGGAGCCAGGGGATCGCGCATCCAGGTGGTGGTCAACGAACTCCGAGGTGAAAAAATTGATGTGATTCGCTGGTCTCCCGATCCAGCAACCTATATTGCGAATGCTCTCAGTCCGGCTCGTGTCGATGAGGTCCGGTTAATTGATCCTGAGGAACGGCAAGCCCACATTCTGGTTGCGGAAGATCAGTTGAGTTTGGCGATCGGCAAAGAAGGACAGAATGTACGATTGGCGGCTCGTCTGACGGGCTGGAAAATTGATATCAAAGATAGTGCCAAGTACGATTACGAAGCCGAAAATCGCAAGGCTGAAGCCCTGATGGAATCGCGACGGCAGGCAAGGGTGAAGGATCAGTACGAGGAAGAGGAATATCTGGAAGAAGAATATTTGGAAGAGGAATATCTGGAAGACGAGACGGATGAACAGGAGAATCACCTGAAGCAAGAAGGGAAAGAAGCCGTCGAATCCGAGGGGTCGGAGTTAGAGGATGCGCCTCCCACAACGATCGGTGAATCGGAAGATCTAGAGGATAATTCAGAAGAGAAAACGGGGCCAGAAGCTTTGGATACTGATCTCGACTCCGATGAGGAAGAAGATGCAACAGAACCTATCTGATTGTCGTGAAGCCTAACTACCGTCGCTGTGTGAGTTGCCAAAAAATAGCCCCCAGAACCGAGTTTTGGAGGATTGTAAGATTGCATCCGTCACACGAGCTACAATTAGATGAGGGGATGGGGCGTTCCGCCTACCTGTGCCCTTGTGAAGAATGCTTGAGAATTGTTCAAAAGAAGAATCGACTCTCAAAAGTTCTCAAGGTGCCAGTTTCCCCTGATCTCTACCAGGCTTTGTGGTCACGCTTACCACTAAGCTAGTTCGATATCAAGTTCAACCTAGGAATACTGCCTGGAAACCGCACAATTGGAAGTCATAACAAGAGTTTGTCCAGTTAACTTACAGGTTCAAAATAAAATGGGAGGGGTAAAGTGGGACGTATGAGTATGAAAGAGGTGAATCTTCATCACCATTAACTAAACCCCTTGGAAACCATTAGCACCTGAGTATTCTGGTTAAACTAGAGTGGAATCAACTAAAGTTTTTTAGGGTATCGCTAATCAACGAATGCCTGGAAATGCCCATAGATTTAGCAGATAGGGTTAGTAGTTCCTATCTATCTCTAGTATTGTGGTATGCCCATTCGGTGCAATTTGAGGAACCTGATATTAGACTAGAGTGTGGCTATCATATTGTGCTGCTTGATTAGAGCTTGATAAATTCAATCCTGATCTAATTAATTTGGTTCCGACGACAGATCCCAGGGCTAACAGCTTTGTTGAAAATAGGTATGTTAAAGCGATTTTTCCTGCTGTTTGAGTTTATTCTTGGCAAATGCATCTTCTGAAGTTAGGGAGTCTCCTGATCAGGTAGACAATGAACTCGGAAGACCTTTGAAGAAAAGCAAATCAGTTGTAATCGTCGTAGAAGGCAGTAGGTCAATATGTAAAAAGTGCAAGGTTCGGAGAGGGAAGAGTGGATGAACAATGGCAAAGTCAGAATTTACGAACTTTCGAAGGAATTGGATTTGGATAATAAGGACATCCTCAACGTCTGTGCAGATTTAAATATTTCTGCAAAGAGTCATAGTAGTACGATTACAGAGAATGAGGCTGAACGGATTCGGGCAGCAGCAGTTAAGTATGCATCAAGCCATTCCTCTTCTGGTAAGTCACAGGTGACGGGGCATGGCACAGCTTCTCAAAAAGAACCTCCCAAGCCAGTGGTCAAAAAACAACAAATTCTTGGGATTCGTAGACCCTCTCCCTCTCAGGCGGCAGGGTCAGGGTCATCCCCGGTTAACGCAAACGATGTTCCATCGTCACCGAATCCTCCAGTGACTGCGTTTTCACCTCCTTCCCAATCTTCGACCCGCCCCGTTTTGCCCAGCCGCCCTGTACGGCCTACTCCTGTTGCACCAGCCTCCTCCCATGACGAGGAACTTCCTCCCATGGAAGAACCGCTTGAAGTAGAAGTAGAAGCAGTTGCCCAGGTTGTGGAAGAGCTAGCAGAGCCAGCCACAACCCCGGTTCAGGTAGAAAACCCACCCCAACGCCCTTCGCTTGTGGAACCTCCTGCTCGGTCGATCGCTGCTAATGATTCATCTCCTCGGTCTGTCTCAAATCGGCCTGTGCTAAAGGTGGCTCGCCAAACGGGAGGCCAACCCGCGACACCTGAAAAAAGCTCCGCTGGGGAACGGGTGGCTCGATCTTCTGCTCCGGGGGCACCCCCTGGGGAACGGGTGCCTGTTAGAAGGCCCAGCGCTCCCGATGGCGGCTCTCAAGGTCCATCGAAGTCTTCGGATGTTCCAGAGTTGAAGCGTCCTCCCCAATTGCTCCAACCCCCTGTTCTACGTCCACCCAGACGGAGGGAGGATGTTGCGAAGGAGCGGGATGGAGAAGCCCGCGTTGAAACGGCAACAGGTGTTCCCCCCGGTGTGGGTGAACCAGATGAATTTAAGCAACATCGCCCAGGAGGTCCACTCCGTCCACCCAAACGATCGAAAGATCGGGAAGATGATGACGAAGAGTTGCAAGATTTTCCCGCGAAGGCACCCAAAGCAGGGGCAAAAACGAAGCGTCGGGGAACGTCTTCTCTGGATGATGAATTTGAGGAAGATTTTTCTGAGTCGGGTCTCAATATTCCTGAACCAGTAGTACAGGTTAGCCTTTCTCTGGCAAGACCGCCTAAACCTAAGAATCGACCTGGGCAAGCGAAACCGACTGCGGCCCCAACGATGGCTCCTCGTGCGAAAAGGCCCTCTTCTGGGGAATCAACCCGAAACCGTCGGGAGCGTCGCGAAGAAGTCAAAACGGAGCGGCCTGAAAAGATCGCCCTTACGGGTAGTCTGACTGTTCAAGAATTGGCTTCTTTGCTAGTGGTGCCAGAAACAGACCTGATCAAGGCTCTGTTCTTTAAGGGCATTGCTGCCAATATCTACCAAACCCTTGATTTGCCATCAGCCAAGATGCTGGCGGAAGAGTTAGGGGTTGAAGTGGAGACGGTTGAGAAGACCTCAGAAGCCCGTAAAGTTACTGAAATGCTCGATGCGGGTGATCTGGAAAAACTCCAGCGCCGTCCGCCTGTTGTAACGATCATGGGTCACGTTGACCACGGGAAGACAACTCTGCTGGATTCCATTCGGAAGACGAAAGTTGCCCAGGGAGAAGCAGGGGGGATTACCCAACATATTGGGGCCTACCATGTGGATGTGGAACATGCTGAAACCCTGCAACAAGTTGTCTTCTTAGACACTCCTGGTCACCAGGCATTTACGGCAATGCGGGCACGGGGGGCACGAGTCACCGATGTCGCCATTCTTGTAGTGGCTGCGGATGACGGAGTTCAACCTCAGACAATTGAGGCGATTAGCCACGCGAAGGCGGCTGAAGTTCCGATCATCGTTGCGATTAACAAGATTGATAAAGAATCCGCTCAACCCGATCGGGTGAAGCAGGAATTGACAGAATTCGGCCTTGTGGCTGAAGAGTGGGGGGGCGATACGGTGATGGTTCCTGTCAGTGCCATGACAGGAGATAACCTGGATACGCTTCTGGAAATGATTCTGCTGGTTGCTGAGGTTGAAGATCTGTACGCTAATCCCGATCGCCCTGCGAAGGGAACGGTGATTGAAGCTCACCTGGATAAAGCCAGGGGGCCTGTCGCCACCCTGTTGGTTCAAAATGGAACCTTACGAGTGGGAGATATCCTGGTAGTTGGTTCCTGTCTGGGTAAGGTTCGGGCGATGGTGGACGATCGCGGTAAGCGAGTCGAAGCTGCCGGACCTTCCTTTGCAGTGGAGGTGCTGGGCCTGAATGAAGTGCCTTCCGCTGGGGATGAATTTGATGTCTTTTCGGAAGAAAAAGATGCCCGTGCGTTGGCAACGGAACGGTTGGAGCAACAGCGCAACTCGCGCTTACAGCAACGGGCCATGTCTGCTCGTCAGGTGACTTTGAGTTCTCTGTCTGCGAAGGCGCAGGAAGGGGAACTGAAGGAACTCAACTTGATTCTGAAAGCCGATGTCCAGGGTTCTGTCGAAGCGATCCTGGGTGCCCTGCAACAGATTCCGCAGAACGAGGTTCAATTGCGAATTCTGCTGTCCGCACCTGGAGAGGTCACGGAAACAGATGTTGACCTGGCCGCAGCCAGCGGGGCTGTCATCCTCGGATTCAATACCACGCTTGCGAGTGGGACGCGCCATGCAGCGGATCAAACGGGAGTTGACATTCGGGAGTACAACATCATCTATAAATTGTTAGATGATGTCCAGGGCGCAATGGAAGGTCTGCTGGAACCTGAATTGGTGGAAGAACCTCTGGGTCAGGTCGAAGTACGGGCTGTCTTCACAGTCGGTAAAGGATCAGTTGCGGGCTGTTATGTCCTCTCTGGAAAAGCGATTCGAAACTGTAACCTGCGCGTTCGTCGAGGTGGTCAGGTCGTTTATGAAGGAATTCTGGATTCCCTCAAGCGCGTCAAGGATGATGTGAAAGAGGTGAATGCTGGATACGAATGTGGGATCGGTCTCGGTTCATTTAATGACTGGACCTTGGGCGATATCATCGAAACCTTCCGAATGGTGACAAAACGACGAACCCTCTCTCCTGCATAGATCGGGAAGAAGCGGTAGGATTAGGGGCAGGGTGAAAGTCATATCATGACTTCATCCTGCTTTTTATCTAGTTGCTTGTGGTTATGGCTTTTCGGGCAGAACCTTTTTTGTGGATTCACCTGGCAGGGGTGGCAACCGTGCCCATCCTACTGGGGATGTGTCTGGTGGGATTGGCGATCGGAAATCCAGTTTTACCGAGATGGCTGGAATTGTCCTTGCTAGTCCTCTTTGGGATGGGTCCTATTCTCTGGATGCAGGTCATTCGCCCGTTCTATATTTTCAGTATTCTGTTTGTGTCAGTGCAGCCCGATCGCCTCACAGACACTCAATGCCGCATGCTGACACGCTTCAGAAATCCTGTTGGACGTGTGATCGCTGGATTTACATCTGTGCTGCTCGTGGGCACCCTCTGGCAACTGTATTACTTGGCTCCCACCCTGACCGATCGCATTCCGTTCCAATCTGATCTACGACCGGTTGGGTTGTTGGTTGCGGCTGTCGCGTTTCTGCTGGTGAATTTGTTTGTGCAGGTGCCGGTGAGTGTATTGCATATTCTGTTCACTCAAAAGGCTGCCTTGACGGCAACCCCCCCTTATCCCGTTGAACAAATTCGCCAGGATTTTATGATTCCCGGTTTTTGGGTTCGTCAAATCTGGCCTTTTGCCTTGAATGAAGCCCTCCATCAAGCCTCTCCTGCTCCGTCGGGACCTCATTTACCCGAACCCAACCTAAAACAGACACAAGATCTAACAGGCGAAGACTCCTCAAACGCTTGAGATTGTTCTCTTAAACACATACAAACTTGTCAGGTTCGTTATGCTGGATGAAGAGATAATCAATTTTTTCGTCGGAAAGCTGAATTGTCTCGCCTAACTTCTAATTTTTTCGTGGCTGTCTAACCTAAATTTTAAGGTGCGTATGGCTAACTACTCTCTCCCCATGACCTCTCAAATGTCTCAAGATACTGAAATTTGGACGAATCTTAAGCAGGCGATCGCCACCAGTTCTGGTTTCCGTCGTTGGCAAGTGGAACACATCAGCGATGAGCATCGCCAGGAACTCAGTTTAGAGTACCAGGTCGGTCGTTATCTACGGGAAACGTTGGAAACGCTAGCTTACTAAAAACGAACTAGCCGCTTACGAACGATTATTCCTATCAAGAGCCTTTTCTCTAACCAAACCTCTTTCGATCAATCCCTTGTAATTTCTGCAAATTTGGGCAGATTTAGCGTCTAGGAGTTCCTTCTGAATTCAACCTTTGAATTTCAGAACCTTGGTTAAGTCTGCCCCAGTTAGTTTTAAGATGATTTCTTGAAAAGAGTTTACCAATGGGTTGCCCTTCGACTCCTTTCAAGGTGCGGTCGCTAGTTTCAGCTTCACTCAACCAAAAGGGAAATGATTTTCTGGAAATCTTCTAAGTTTTAACCCAGTTTCGTGGGTGCTGCTAACGAACCTAAAATCCTAATTTCTGAATACTCTCCACAACCTTCTGGATATCCTGGGCAAGTTGGCCCGCACGACTCAATTGGGCATAGGTGTCTAGAATCCGCTCCCCCTCTACATAAATTCCCTCCGTTGGATACTTCTGAATCACTTCCAGGAGGGAAACCTGATTATCACCGCTGGCAGAAAGAACAAGGGCGGCCCGGAGCGCTTGCCGATCGGCACCTCCCGCACCTGTATGAATCATTTTGCCCATCTCATCCAACAGACGCTCTCCGAGAGGATGATTTAGCACCCGATCGAGCAACAGGACATCAATCTGGACGGGGCGCGTTAAAGTTTGGCGAATGGTAGCGGGGTCTTGCTTCGCCATACTGAAATAACTTTCGAGGGTAGGCGATACCTCTCCTTTTTCTGCCAGGGCTTCTAGCTCCTGTACAGCAACGCTTTGTTCAAAAATGAGATATCGCAGCACAATCCTTTCTGCGGCCTTTGCTTGCCCCGGCAGGACCAGCGTCAGCAGCAGAAATCCGGTGGAGAAGAGAGCCGTGAACCGTGAAAGACGATCGCGCATGATGAGCATCATAATGCAATGAATTTCTTGACTGTAACGGATCGATCCAGGTTCCTACATCTAGCGCAAGTGAGGGTAGGCTGTTAAATGGATGTCCAGGAACTTCACTAGAAAAGGGCAGGTCATAGGCAATGGAGGATCGCGCTACTTTCCTGATGAAGGGTCTCTCCATCCACCTCCATTTAGCCTTAGATAAAAGTACCTATGCCGTATCAGGCTTCTTCTACACAAAATCAGTTTTTCTCCAAAAAAACAGCACAGTTGGGCCTCCTGCCCCTCCTATTTACCCTTGCTTCTCCGATCGCTCCTGGGCTTTCCCAACTCGTCCCATCGGGGGCCGAGCAGACAATCGCCCAGGTTCCTCTCGGAGCTACAACTTTATATGTCAATCCTGTGTTGGGGCGAGATGCGGCAGATAGTGGCACAGTAGCAGGGGCACCCTACCGCACGATTACCTATGCCCTACAACAGGCAGGACCGGGGACTGTCATTCAACTAGCCCCTGGAAGCTATACCCAGCAAACTGGAGAAGTTTTTCCGCTCATGATGAAACCGGGGGTCATTTTGCGCGGAAGTGAAGGAGATAAAGGTCAAACCACCGTGATTATTGGAGGTGGCGAATTTATTAGTCCCTCCTTTGCCCGTCAAAGCGTTACCATTCTGGCGGAACGAGATACAGAAATTCGGGGCTTGAAAGTCACCAATCCCAGAACACGCGGTACTGCCATTTGGGTGGAATCAACAAACCCAGTCATTACTAACTCGACGTTTGCCGATAGTCTGCGGGATGGGGTGTTTGTGTCTGGAACTGGCAACCCTCAGATTATCGGAAACATCTTTACCAATAACGATGGGAATGGCATCTCTGTCGCGCGATCAGCCAAAGGAGAAATCCGGGATAACATCTTTCAAGATACGGGATTTGGCATCACGATCGGGGGCAATGCAACAACTGTCATTACAGGCAATCGGGTGATCGGCAACGTGGATGGAATCGTGGTCTCCAACTCAGCCCAGCCCGTACTCCGCAACAACGTGATTGAGGATAATACCCGTGATGGGGTCGTAGCGATCGCCAGTGCCCAACCAAACTTGGGAATTGCCGGAGATCCAGGAAACAATACCATTCGCAACAACCGCCGCTACGACATTTACAATGCCACTCGTGGGGTTACGATCGCTGCCGTTGGGAATGCAGTCAACCAACAAAAAATTTCAGGCCGAGTTGATTTTGTTGCCGCCCAAGTCCCAACCCCCAACCTGCCCCCCGGACAGTTCCGGGACACGCAAGGTAACTGGGCGCAGGCATATATTGAGGCTTTGGCGAGTAGACAAATCCTGACGGGTTTCCCGGATGGCACCTTCCGCCCCAATAACCCTGTCACCCGTGTTGAGTTTGCAGTGATTGTCAGCAAGGCATTTCCCAAAACTCCCGCTCGTCCGATCGCTAATTTTGGAGACATCACCCGCCAGTTCTGGGGCTATCAAGCCATTCAAACCGCCTACCGTACTGGCTTTATGACTGGGTATCCGAATGGTCAATTTCTACCCAGCCAACCGATCCCCAGAGTGCAGGTGTTAGTCTCTCTGGTGAATGGATTAGGGTTAGGGAATGCGGGTTCGGAGGTGTTGGCTCGGTACGTGGATGGTCCGCAAGTGCCTGGGTATGCGATCGGTCCCGTGGCCGCCGCAACCCAACGCCGATTGATCGTCAACCATCCCAATCCCCGTGAGTTGAACCCGAATCGCCCAGCGACCCGTGCCGAGGTTGCGGCCTTTGTCTACCAAGCGCTGGTGAACGCCCAACAGGCTCCAGCCATTCCTTCCCCCTATCTCGTCAGTCCCTAACAAAAAAGGGGTGAATTGGATTCACCCCTTTTCCAAGATTTCCTAAATTCAACCGCCTCAATTAGGCATTCACCACTTCCCCACCATTGGGATGTAAAATCTGTCCTGCCATGTAGGACGAATCATCCGAGGCCAGGAATACATAGCAGGGAGCGATCTCCTCCGGTTGCCCCGGACGTTGCATCGGTACCTGTTTTCCAAAGCTGGCAACCTTCTCCTCTGGAAAAGTTGAGGGGATCAGGGGAGTCCAGACGGGACCGGGAGCCACTCCATTGACGCGAATCCCTTTCTCGATAAGGGATTGGGCCAGGGAGCGGGTAAAGGCAACGATCGCCCCTTTCGTCGATGAGTAATCCAGCAAAGAGGGGTTGCCTTTGTAAGCAGTGACAGAGGTTGTGTTGATGATGGTGCTACCTTCCTGCAAATGGCGCAGGGCGGCCTTCGTCAGAAAGAACATGGAGAAAATATTGGTGCGGAAGGTGCGCTCTAGTTGCTCTGCGGTGATGTTTTCAATACTTTGTTGGGGATGCTGTTCGGCGGCATTGTTCACCAGAATATCCAGACGACCCAATTCTTGACAGGTTTGGTCGATCGCTTTTTGGCAAAAGGACTCATCCCCAATATCCCCGGCGATCGTCAAACACCGGACTCCTTCTTGCTCGACCCGTTTTTGGGTTTCCCTGGCATCATCATGTTCGTTCAAGTAGACGATCGCCACATGGGCACCTTCTTTCGCGTACAGGATGGCAACGGCACGACCGATCCCGCTGTCTCCTCCCGTGATGAGAGCAACTTTTCCTTTCAGTTTCTCACTGCCGCGATAACGGCTATCTTCGGCTTGAGGGCGGGGAGTCATCTCCGACTCGCGGCCCGGTTTCTGATTTTGATGCTGGGGGGGTTGTAGCTCTTGCTTTTCTTGGGTCTGTGTCATGGGAGTTACCTGTAGGTAGAGTTATGGATCAGGAAGCCACTAGAAGAGAAGGGGTCGGGGCATCATGACCCAAACCCCTATCCGTTCAACGGTCTGTTCGCTCAAACTAGAAAGAATTACCACCAAACCCGTTCGCCGTTTTCATCCACCCGCGCTTGACGAATCACATCTGAGATTTCATCCGCATCTTTAACGTGGTGTAATGCTTTTTTGGTGCCATCGGGTTCATCAACCACAAAATAGGTTGGCACTTTAATGTGGTCGCCTGTGATATCGGGAGCATCAACCGCTAACTGTTGAGACTTTTCTTCCAGGCTCTGGGAAGGATCGATGCGATCGCCCGGATTTGCCGTCAGATTTCTTTCTTTTACATCATCTCTTTCGTCCGCAGAAACCACTTCGGTACTCAATTGTTTTTCTGTGGAAACGTCTTCGGGTGTCCGTAAGGATTTTTTATCGGTTTGGGTATCCATCTGTTAAAGTCCCCATCTTTGAAAGGCTGTTTATCTTGCCTACTTATCCTAGAAAGATAGGGAGGGGGGAACCTCTTTCTAATGAAAGAAGCGATGGGCATAAAAAAAGAGACAGAACTTTAATGTAATTCTGTCTCCTGTCTAATTGATTTTAGGATTTGCAGTTTTACGCGGGTTTTCTAGCAATCCAATACTTAGACATGAAATGCACCTTTATTTGAATGTCGGTAAACCCTGCCTTATCCAACCGTTCTTTCAAATCATCTTGAATGTAATTGGTGTAGAACGGCTCGTGGAAAGTCGCTGGAAAGTTGTGCATTAGCGCTTCAAATTCAGGCGAATCGTTCAACTGAATGGAATCACAAATGACAAACATTCCTCCCGGTTTTGTCACTCGGAAGCATTGGTCAATCACCCGTTGCCGAATGGGAGCCGGAAGCTCATGAAATAGAAAAACACAGGTGATTGCATTGAAGTAGTCATCCACATAGGGTAACTCTTCCGCATTGGCCTGAAGAAGTTGGGGAAGGGTGCCGGGTAATTTAGATAGGAGTTGATTGGCCTTACGCAAATAAGCAGGAGACAAATCAACCCCATGTAAAGAAGCCTTTGGAAGAGCACTGCGGATGAATTTCAGGGTGCGCCCCGTTCCACAGGCAACATCTAGAATCCGCAGGGGTTGGGTTTCCGGAGTGAGAACCAACGACTTCAGGCCCTCCTTTAAGGGAGCTAAAACCCGCCGCCGCATCGCATCTGCGGCTCCGTTAAACAAGATATCTACCTGCAAATCATAAAGACTGGCGGAGAAATCGCTCAGGTAGCCATCGGTTTGATGATGAAAATTTTGCAGGTAGTAATTGGGAAAGTCTGTTTTATCGATTTCGGGTGGAAATTCCTTGAATTGGTTTTTCTTAGACCGCTCCCAAATTTGGGAAGCATCCCAGCAAACCATCGGGTAGTACCGGAAAAATTCATCCCAGTCATTCTCAAACAGCAAGTCCATAGGGTAAACACCCCGTTCTGCATCTTGCCAATCAACCTCTAAAATATCGTCTGCCCGCTTCTGAATCTTGAGTAAAAGTTCAGGAGTCAGGGATTTTAGCGCGATCGGAGTTTCAGGCGGAGAAACTAAGTTGAGAAGCTGGGTAGTCAGGGTTTTATGGGCTAATCCAAAATATCTCTTGCCCTGTTGAAAGGTTTGGAAAGCCAGCTTTGTTAACGTTTGAGTCATGAACCGTCTCAGGCTGTGGCGTAGTTAGGTTGTTTTTATGTAAATAATTGTAACGAATTGTAGAGAGGAAGGACAGTCTACCCAGAGACAGAAGTCATCGATCGCTTAACTTTCCTCATATAGAAATTCGCGATCCCATCCTTTAGGGGTTAACCTCTTAACCAACGACTTGCGGTGCTTCAACCGTCAGGTCTAGCCCTTGTAAATAAGTCGTCAGCCAGGGATTGCCTAAATTCAGGGGGCCAAACGGGCTGGTGGACGGAATTTCGAGGGTTGCTTGGCTAAAGCCGGGATTCACGATCGCCTTTGCTGAAAACCAAAGTAGCTGGGCCAAGTGTTGTCCAAAAGCAAAACCCGTAAAAGACTGTCGCCACAGATTGAAGGAATTCTGGTAGGTGAGGCAACATAGAAGTTGTTCGTCCTGCTTGACCGTAATCGAGGGGCGATCGCCCTGCTGCCAGCTAAAATGGGCCAGTTCTTTGGGCAAGCCCCAGATTTCCCGTCCCCCTTCCACAGAGTCCGGATTGTCCACATAAATATGGGAAATGCAAGCGCCCCAATGGTTGCTTGAGTGGCGGGCTAAGGCTGCAACCACAATCAATTCGTTGTATTGCAAGGTAGAGCCACTTTCGTAGGTCGCTAGATAAACGCCTCCCAGGGTGTAACCGGGCCACACCTCAAAGATCTGGAGGGAGGGGGGAACGTGCGATCGTGCCTGTTCTACAGAAATGGGATGCAGGGTGAGGAGGGCAAAGCCTTGTAAGGACCAGGGGGCAGAGGGGTAGGACATAGGAACGTGTTTAGTAGTCACTAAAGGTTAATAAGCCAGATGCAGAATCATTTGCCTACCTCCGCAGGATGCAAGGATTTGTTGCAGGTTGTTATTCTTAGAGGGAATGGTCTGCATTTGAAACCCTCCTATGACTCAACAACCTGACCGCATCTGTATTCTCGGTGGCGGGTTCGGGGGCCTTTACACTGCCCTCAACCTGAGTCAGCTTTCCTGGCCCCCAGATCAGAAGCCAGAAATTACTCTGGTCGATCGCCACGATCGTTTTCTATTTTCCCCCTTTCTCTACGAACTCCTGACGGGAGAACTCCAGACCTGGGAGATTGCCCCGCCATTTTTGGAAGTGTTAGAGGGGACGGGAGTACGTTTTTGTCAGGGAACGGTGACAGGAATCGACCTGGAGAGTCGGCAGGTTCACTTGGAGGCGGGCGGGGATCTCGCTTACGATCGCCTGGTGCTGGCATTGGGGAATCAAGCGGTGCTGGATTTGGTGCCCGGAGCCTTGGACCATGCGTTACCCTTCAAAACGCTAGACCATGCGTATCATTTAGAGGAACGCCTGCGTCGTCTCGAAGAATCGGAAATTGATAAGATTCGCGTGGCAATCGTCGGGGCTGGTTACAGTGGCGTGGAACTAGCCTGTAAATTGGCAGATCGGTTGGGCGATCGGGGGCGACTTCGTTTGGTGGAACAGGCCAACCAGATTTTACAGACGGCAACAGAGTTTAACCGCAAAGCTGCGAACAAAGCGCTGGAAGATCGGGGCGTTTGGGTTGACTTAGAAACAACGGTGGAATCGATCGGTCCTCAGGAAATGGCTCTGGCCTACAAAGGCAAAGTAGATGCACTTCCGGTGGAACTAGTTCTCTGGACGGTGGGAAATCGGGTAAATCCCCTCGTCAAGGATTTGGGCCTCAAACAAAACCAGCGGGGACAGGTGGTGGTCTCCTCCGCCTTGCAAGTTATGGATCATCCAGAGCTATTTGCCCTGGGAGATTTAGCGGAGTGTCGAGATGCTGAGGGACAGCAAGTACCTCCAACGGCCCAGGTTGCTTTTCAGCAAGCTTCTTATGTCAGTTGGAATGTCTGGGCTTCTTTGAGCGATCGTCCCCTCCTGCCTTTCCGCTATGAAGCTCTTGGGGAAATGATGACTTTAGGGATTGAAACGGCAACTTTGACAGGGTTAGGGTTGAAATTGGAGGGACCCCTCGCCCATGTGGCACGACGACTCGCTTACTTGTATCGAATGCCAACCCTGGCCCATCAAATCAAAGTGGGGTTGAATTGGATCGCCCAACCTTTTGTGAAGGGATTGGTTTGATTTTTACAGTTTTTGAAAAACACGAATTCGCCCACAGATAACGTTTGAATTCTCTAGAGATTTACGGTCCTCGAATTTGGAGGTCTGTAATATCATGTGAGGTGAGTCCTCTGACTGTAATAGCCAACACCCTCTATTCAGGAGTCGGACTACTCTCGGCGGTTAGGCTTGAATGACCCTGGTGGAAGTTCCTGTTAACCGTATCGTCAAAGCAAGGGTGCCCATTGCTACTATGAACGCCGCCGAACTAATAAGCCGATACGCTGCGGGGGAGCGTGATTTTTCCCAATCTGATCTGTGGGGAACAAATCTGCGTGAGGCGAACCTGAGCGGAATCAATCTTAGCTACTCTGACCTCAGTGGCGCAAATTTGCATGGAATTAATTTGCAGGATGCCAATCTGAGTGGCGCGGTTTTAAGTGAAGTAGATTTGAGTGGTGCCAACTTAAGTGGCGCAAATTTGAATAAGGCTGATTTGGAAGGAGCTAACCTGCGTTGGACCAATCTGTCAAGTTGCAGTTTGATGGAAGCGAACTTGAGTCGGGCCATCCTGAGTAAGGCTAATTTGAGCGCTGCAAACCTGACGGAAGCGAACCTGAGTGCTGCGAATTTGTGGGTTGCAGACCTGTCGAGGGCCGTGTTGAGTCGGGCCAACCTCAAAAAAGCTAATCTCAATGAAGCAGATCTGAGTGATGTCAATTTGTGGGGAGCCAACCTGAATGGTGCTGCTTTGATTGGAGTCAATCTCCAGAGTGGGAATTTACGGGGGGCTTACCTCTGTGAATCCAGAATTCACGGCAATCTGAAGGGGGCGAACCTCAGTGGCGCAAATCTCAGTCAGGCTGACTTGTCAGATTGCAACTTGGATGGAGCGATCTTAAGTGAAGCGGACATGCATTTAGTCAACCTCAGTGGGGCCAACCTGAATGGGGCGAAGCTGCGGGGGGCCGATATGCGGGAGAGTGATCTGACTGCTACAAACTTGAGTGGGGCCGTTTTGATTGAAGCTACGATGTCGATGGCAAAGTTGAACCGCACAAACTTAAGTCGAGCGCTTTTACGAGGGGCGGATTTGCGGGGAACAGACTTGAGTAGTGCCATTCTGGACGAAACAAATCTGAATGGAACCAATCTGCGTGGTACGATCATGCCCGATAAGTCGATTCATAATTAATCTCGACTTCTGCTCATCATGACAATTCGCCAGCCCCAGGTCATCTTTTTAGATGCGGTGGGGACTCTTTTTGGGGTCAAAAAAAGTGTTGGGCATGTCTACCAGGAGATTGCCCAACAGTTTGGTGTGGCAGTTGAACCCGACGTTTTGAATCAAGCGTTCCACAAAAGTTTTCAGGCTGGAGGCTTACCCGCCTTTCCAGGAATTCCTCTGAACCAGATCCGGGACCAGGAATTTAATTGGTGGCAGACGATCGCCCTCTCCACGTTTCAACAGGCCGGAGTTCTGGATCAGTTTCCCGATTTCACTGCATTTTTCAAAGTTCTCTTCTCCCATTTCGAGACAGCAGATCCCTGGGTGCTATACCCTGATGTGATCCCTGCGTTACAACAGTGGCAAAATCAGGGGATTCGACTCGGAGTGTTATCAAACTTTGATTCCCGTCTCTATACAGTGCTGGAAGCCCTCGAACTTAAGCCCTTCTTTACTTCCATCACTGTTTCCACGCAGGTAGGGGTTGCAAAACCAGAACAGGGCATCTTCCAGCATGCTTTGAAACAACAGGGATGTGCGCCTGAAGCTGCGTGGCACATTGGCGATAGCTATGAGGAGGACTACCAGGCCGCCCGACGATCGGGTTTACGGGGAATCTGGCTGCGGCGCAACGATCCCTCCGTTCCTCTCCGGCGATCGGACAGGGACATCGAAGACGGTTTAGGCGTTGCAACCTCTCTCACCGATGTAGGCGTTTGAACCTGGGAAATCGAGTCAGGCCGGACTTGATGAGTTCCTCGTAATACTTCCAGGCTATTGAAACAGGCCCGACAGTGCCACACCTCAACGGCAAAGGCGGGATGGACGATCGATGCACGGAGACTGACAGAATAACAGCGGGGGCAACTCAGCATTTCACTCCTGATTCTTTTTAGGTAAAGAATTGTAATCTTTATAGTTTAAATCTGGGCATGAGAACTGCTGTAGGGGCACGTAGCGGATAAAATTCAGCACTCTAATGGACTAGGGTAAGAGGCAGAGGCAAAGAGCAGAGGGCAGAAGGGAAATGGTCACGCAAGTTCTTTAAAGAACTTGCTAGATTGCCTCAAAACGTCTGTACTATTTCGACTTTTTAGTGGCATGATTGACATGAACGATCGGATGACGGCCTCCCAGTGCTATGACCCTCAAACCCTCTCAGGTTCTTGCTGCCCTTGAAGCAAAACACGCTGCCTTTGCCACCTTTAACGAAGACTCCTCTCAACTTCTGGAACGCTACCGAACGGCCCTGGCTGAAACGTCCCGCCGATCGCTCACTCAACTGACCGCCCTCCTGCAATCTCACGCCCATCCGGGCGCGACCCCCCTGGAGCCTTGCAAACCCGCCCCAAGTTGGGTGTTGCATTCTAACCTGGTCTGGCAGAACCGAGAACAGAGCTTGGCCTGGGTACGCGATCGGCTCACGGGGGTTGCAACCTTTGCCGTTGATGGCTCCCAGATCTATCCCTCCAAAGATTTTTCGATTCCGGTGGCGTTGGTGCAGATTGGCTGGTTTGAAAACTCCCATCTGCCAACGGGGCAATATGAAAAAGAAATTGCTCTGGATGTGATGACCCCAGAGGATTTGCAAGCGGATTATGTGGGGGAACCCGTCGATCGCCGTGTCAATATGCGACGCTTTGAGATGGAGACGGAACGCTTAATCACCTTTATGGAAAAGCGGGCTAACACAGAGAACTGTCTGGCGTTTTTGGATGGCTCTTTGGTCGTCACTTTTGCTGAAGCCTTTGATGACAAAACGCGCAATTTCTACGTTCGCTGTGTGCTGGACCTTTTGAGAGCCAGTGAACAGTATCGGGTTCCCCTGGTGGGGTACGTTGACACTTCCTACGCACGAGATTTGACCACGATGCTGCAACTGGTCAATGAACTGCCAGAAGCGCGTTATGCCCACGATGCCCAACTGCTCAATCCGGGGATGAAATGGGGAGACCGCACTTTTCTGTTTCGTTGTCAGCGGTCTGGCATTCTCTCCAACTACCAGGAACAGGCCGATCGTCTTGCTTTTACCTATCTCAAAACCAACGACAGTTATCCGGCCCGTCTGGAATTTCCACTCTGGGTTTATGAAACGGGTTGGTTGGATCGGGTGGTGGATTGGGTACGCTGTGAAGTAATCGTAGGAGGTGGGTATCCCTATGTCATCGAAACCGCAGACCAAACCGCAGTTCTACAGGTAGACGATCGCCAAACTTTTTACCGCATTTTCCAAGACTGGGCTGAGCGAGAATCGCTCAATCTGCGCTTATCTCGCAAGATGGTCAGTAAAGCCCGTCGTCGTTAGTACAGAGACTCGATTGATGGGATCGTTAACGTTTTAACAATCAATACTGATCTATATTAGGAGGGAATCATCAGCATAAGTTTTGCCTCAGGGTTAGAATGTGCCTGTCATGTTGCTAATCCTTAGATCTTGTTTTTGGAGACTGGGCTATGTCAGGAGACGCTTCTGAAATCTCAAAGGGCGAAGTGAAGCGGTTTCTGGGTAAAGACCTGGAAGAGTTTCCCCCTGAACAACGTGAAACCATGTTGCAACTCCTTCAGAAAATTAAGGAGCGGACGAAGCAAGCGGAACTGTTGGGTGAGGATGACGATGACGATGACGATGAACCCACAACAACGATCGGGTTCTAATACCTCAACCTGTTCTAGATAATGGGTTGGGTGCGTTCTGTGGCGTTCTCCAGGGTTGTTCTCCAGGGTTCCAAGTGATGCATCAAGGTCATCGCTCGATCGGTGATGGTTTGCCAGTCTCTAGTGATAAGTGCCTGTTTCGGAAACAGTTCTCCCGAAAGTCCCACCCCAATTGCTCCCGCTGCTAAGAACTCGGATGCATTTTCTACCGTGACTCCCCCAGTTGGGATGAGGGGGATTTCTCCCAGTGGGCCTTGCAAGCTTTTAATGTAACTTGCGCCGCCAACTGCTTGAACGGGAAAGACCTTCACACTACTGGCCCCCGCTTGCCATGCCGTAACAATCTCGGTTGGGGTGAGGGTGCCGGGAATGATCGGAACTCCGGCAGCAAGGGCAGTATGGATCAGAAGCGGGTCTGTGTGGGGGGTAAATAGATATTGAGCACCTGCGGCGATCGCCCGTTGCATCTGAGCATGAGTCAAGAGGGTTCCAGCCCCTACAACACAATTTGGTAATTCTTCCCGAAACGCTTCCAGGAACCGATCGGGTTGATCGGAATTCCAGGTAATTTCAATCAGGTGCATTCCTCCCTCAGAAACGGCCTTTGCCATCTGTAAGGCGATCGTCCAATCATTCGAGCGAATCACTGCGATCGTCCGATGTTGCTTCATTAATTTCAGCCAATTTTGATCCGGCATTTCCTAATAGAAAAGATAGAAAATTTTAAGAAAACTTATTAATTTGTTGCCCTAATAACTTCAATCGTTTCGATTGAAAATTAGTTTAAGCAAATCTCTAGAACTGACGATAATTCACTATTCTGTCCTTTGAATTAATTATTTCTTTAACAAAATTTTCAAGGTCAATCATTGGGCAGAGGAAGAAATTAAAACAAATTTTTAGCCTGAAGGGAAGTAAGTTGAGGCTAAATTCAATGGTGTTGTACAAACTTCACGAATTCGATGCAGATTATCGTCAAAGCTTTGATGGTGACGATGTAAAAGGATTAGATGTGTATACGGAAACAACAGATGAGAAAGTTGGAACCGTAAGCGATGCTTTGATTGATGAAAATGGACGATTCCGTTACCTGATTGTGGATACGGGATTCTGGATTTTTGGTAAGAAAGTGTTGTTACCGATCGCCTACTCTCGAATTGATTACAACTCCAATCGAGTGTATGCACGGGCTTCTAAAGATCAGATTCAAAATTTACCCAATGTCAGCGATTTAGAAAAAATTGATTACGAACATGAAGAGCAGGTTCGGGGAGTGTACCGCTCTGCGGATACTGCCAGCACCGGGATTGGGGCAGTTGCTGGAAATGTAATGCCTACTGGGTCTGACCGGGTAAACACTAGCAGCATTGAGAACGATCGCTATGCTGCAACCACGAATATCAACGCCGATCGCACCGATCGCTATGACTACGATCGGGAACCCAATCTCTATTCCATGAACGATCGGGATCACCAAAAGCTGCGCCTGTACGAAGAGCGCCTGATCGCGAATAAGCAACGGGTGAAGACTGGCGAAGTCACGGTTGGCAAGCACGTTGAAACCGAAACCACCCGCGTTTCTGTGCCCCTGGAAAAAGAACGGGTTGTGATCGAACGGACTCCCGGATCGGATCAAGCAATCAGTGCGGACGCAGATGCATTTACCGAAGGTCGCGAAGTGGCCCGGATGGAAGTGTACGAAGAAGTTCCCGATATCCACAAAGAAGCGTTTGTGCGGGAAGAAGTCAACGTTCGGAAGGTGGTTGACCAGGATACGGTCAGCGCTGAAGAACAGATCCGCCGTGAAGAGTTGGATCTGGACAAGGGCGGCAATCCGATTATTAAAGACCGGACATAAGCTGCATCTTGTCGGGATTTCCCATTGACAAATCATGTGCCCTCGCCCAACCCTCTAGGGCTACTATACACAACTCACCTCGCCTCCAATCCCCTCCAGGAAGGGGTGCCCGAAGATCGGGGTGAGTCAGGGGTAGGGTATCCAGCGACTTAGGTTTGCTTTTGCGAATGCAAAACCCACCCCTGCCCTCCCAGGAGGAGATTGGAGAAACAGTAGCCCTGACCAGGTTTTCTGAGCCGGGACAGGACGAGGGCATTTACAGAACAGGTAGGCTCAAAATGGCACTTTTCAGAGTGGCGGAATTTAATCCCAACTATCGGGCTGCTTTTGGGGGACAAGACCTCAAAGGTTTGGAGGTGTGTACGGCTGAAGGGGAAAAGATTGGCACGGTTGCCGATGCGCTCGTAGACGAGACGGGACGGTTTCAATATCTGGTGGTGGACATGGGGTTCTGGATTTTTGGAAAGCAAGTCCTCCTCCCGATCGGGCGGGCCAGTTTGGATCAGCCCCTCCAGCGAGTGTACGTGTATGACCTCACCAAGTCCCAGGCGGAGAACCTCCCTACCTATGAGGAGAAGCAGTTTCAGCCTGAATCAGGAACAATTCCACCGAGTATCGAACTGCCCGGTGTTCCTTTGGAGAACCAGAGACCCGTCGAAAGTTCGGCCCCCCTGGAACTGCCGCGGGTCCGGGTTTTAGAGACTCCTCTTTTCAAATCCCAATCCTTAGGGGAAACTCCAGCCGAGCTTGAGCCGCCCATTGATCGAACGGCAGCAATCGCTTCGATCGAGGAAATTGATGCAGATCCCTTCCCAGATGAGGTAGATTCAGAAGCCGATCGGGAGTTACACCGTCAGTTGCAGACGGCCTCTCCAATGGAGACGCAATCTTCTAACCTGAGCGACAGCCATTTAGAACCCTCCTCTCTAGAGACTTCCAGGGAAACCGCTGCTTTCTCTGATCCCGAATTGCTAGGATTTCTCAACCGAGGGGATCTGCAAGGGGGAGAGGTGATGCGGGTAGAACTCTATGCCGAGGCAGCAGATATCCGCAAAGAAGTGGTGTTGCGGGAATCGGTGCAGGTGCGAAAACAGGTGACAACCGAGACTTATCAAGCGGAAGCAGAACTGAGACGAGAAGCACTGGATGTCTATACCGAAGGCCAGCCCATTCTTCATTCTTCCAAAAACTTTGAACCCTAACGAGTGATCAAACCCATGACTGCCCAACAATCAGACCGGATCTCCCCGTCTCCCCATGCCCATGATTTGCTCAAGCAACTGCGGCACAAACTACGGCATTTTGCTGTGATGGACAACCAGGGAAACTGGATCGGCGAAGTGGCGGATGTCATTCTGGGGGATCAGCATCAGCCGACGATCGTTCTCGCCCAAGGGGATCATCGCCAAGCCCTGATTACCGGAACCCTGGTGCAGAAAGTTGACTCAAAGACACGACAGTTAATGGTGGGTTTGAGTCCCCAAGAGGTGAGCCAGCTATCCGAGTACCACACCCCAGAAATGCCTCCCACTCAACCCCTTCCGGTGGATATGACGAATGAGGAGGAAGAGCCGATTCGGTTACTGGAAGAACGGTTGGTGGTCGATCGCACCCGTCACAAGGTGGGGGAAGTGATCGTCCGCAAGGAAATTGAAACCCGCATGGTACAGGTGCCCGTTCGGCGGGAGAAGCTTATTGTGGAGCAGGTTGGGTCAGAACACCGTCCCCTGGCAGAAATTGACCTGGGAGAGGGAGAAATCACCGGGGTGGAATGGGCGGAACTGGATGAGTCCATGACGGTGCAAGCAGAGTTCACTTCCCTGCGAACGGCTAGCCAGGTTTTGGATGCGATCGCCCGTCAGCCCGAATCCGGTTGTCGCAAGGTTCGCATTGAGTTAGTGCTGGATAATCCCCAACTTCAGGGAACGTATCAGAACTGGCTGCAACATTATTCCGAGAATGGCTCAATTTAATTTCTCCAAATCATCCACAATGGCCCCACTTCTGGTAACATAATAGTTCTGTGACTGGTTTACGCCCGTTAACAGTATCCCCTGGAGAGGTGGCCGAGCGGTTGAAGGCGCAGCACTGGAAATGCTGTTTAGGGGTAACTTTAACGAGGGTTCGAATCCCTCCCTCTCCGTTCTAAAACTAAGTTAGACTTTCAAACCCTCCTAAATCAGGGGGCTTTTTATTGCGGTAAAAATTGAAGTGCAAACTTTAATTGCTCTCGATTTTGATCAATAAAGCCCGTATCCACAAGCGACGGCACTCTAGAGCGTTATGAATAGGCATCAGGACAATCCAAATACTGTTTGATCCCGTTTAAGAAGTGAACGATAAACTCTGACTTTCTTTCAACTGAACAACGAACCTTTTATGCAACGGATTTTAGTTTGGTTTTTGTCATTCTTTTTCAGTGGACTGTTTCTCCTAATGCCTTCTGCCTGGGCCGCCGATCTCAATGAAACTGCTCCCTCCCCAGGTGCTCAACTCTTTGAGGCCCATTGTGCGGGATGTCATCTCAAGGGGGGCAACATTGTGCGGCGAGGGAAGACGCTGAAACTCAAAGCCCTGCAAAAAAATCAGGTGGATACAGTAGATGCGATCGTCAACCTCGTTACTAATGGCAAAAATAATATGTCGGCCTATAAAGATCGGCTCACGCTAGAGGAAATTGCAACCGTCTCAACCTACGTCTTAGAACAGGCCCAG
>JANRKG010000007.1:0-6824 GCA_033763635.1 Leptolyngbyaceae cyanobacterium bins.59 | reverse complement strand
ACAAGGATTTTTCCGAGGAAGCCGAGCGGGAGCATGTGCAGAAGGCGATCGACCTCCATACCCGCGTCACAGGGAGCCGTCCGTTAGGTTGGTACACAGGGCGCACCAGTCCCCACACCCGAAAGTTGGTGGTGGAAGCCGGAGGCTTTCTCTACGATGCAGACAGTTACGCCGATGACCTGCCCTACTGGGTCCACGATTACGGTGCGCCCCATCTGGTGATTCCCTACACTCTGGACAACAACGATATGCGGTTCGCAACTGCCCAGGGGTTCATCTCTGGGGACCAGTTTTTTGCCTACCTTCAAGATGCCTTTGATGTCCTCTATGAAGAAGGGGAAACGGCTCCCAAAATGATGAGTATTGGGTTGCACTGTCGGTTAGTGGGTAGACCGGGACGGGTTGCGGCCCTGATCCGCTTCCTGGACTACATTCGACAGTACGATCGCGTCTGGATCTGTCGGAGGGTTGACATCGCCCGTCACTGGCACGAACATCACTATCCGAAGGGATAAGGGATTTGCAAATTGATAAAGTACCCGTCACCGGGCTTCGGCTTCGCTCAGCCCCCGATCTTGCGCGGGTTGAGCGTAGTCGAAACCCAACCTACAGGTATGCTATTTTGCTGCATGTCCCTAATGGGGAATGGGAAACATCTAAACCCCATTATTTTCCCTTAAAAGCTAATTACACCATTGCCATTTCAGGTTCCATTTCAGCAAAAAGCTTTGCCAGATTTTGGGGTTGCATAAAGGCGAGATAGCGGGGAGCGATCGACGGGGGCAGCAGTTCCACCATCAGTCGGTTTTCGACCCAAAATTCAATCACTTCAAAGAAGCCATCACGCTCGGCATGGAGCACCCGCCATCCTTCACGGGCCGCAATTTGGCAAATGGTTTCCTCATTGTTATTGATGGAAAGGGCGATGTGGGTTGCGGTAAATCGGGACGGGTTAGGGGTTTCCGCAAAAACCGCTTCCTCATTACTCAATCCGGGAAGAATCTGGCTGTTCAGAGGATAAATTTCTAACATCGTTCCATGTTCATCCCCAGCAATCACAATGTAGCTACCGGGATTGGGGGGGAAGGGGGCAACAGTTCCCTGCATGACTTCTGCCATGACGGTCGCAACGTGAAATGGGTTAATGGCAGCAAACGAAACGTGATGAATCATAGCTCCTGTCCTTCAGTTCCTTGAAAATGCTTCAGTGTAAACTCTGAGGCAATCTCCAAGGAAGCGATCGGGCATTTCGGAGCAATGGGGGGAATGAACCACAAGATCACCCAACTGGATGAACAGACCTTCCCCCGGTTGTGTCATCAGACAGGCTCTATTCGGTAGAAAAATCAGGATTAAAAAGGCGAGTGTGGTAAGTTAATGGCATCGCCTCAAGTTTGATCTCAGTATGTCTGACTACTCTACGCTCGCAGAAACACTGATTCGACAAACTCGAACGGAAGAAAGCAAGCTTCCCCTTCGGTGTGAAGAGTGTCGTTCCTTGTTCTACCTGCGACCCCAACCTACGCGACGGGTCTGTCTTTTCTTTCATGGCTTTACGGCTGGCCCTTACCAATTTATACCCATTGCAGAATCCTTTGTGCGGTTAGGGTATAACGTGGTGGTGCCCCTGATGCCCGGTCATGGGTGTGCGGGAGAATGGGGGCGGACCCAACCGCCTCCCCTACCAACAGATCGGGAAGTGTATCAAAAATTTGCTCTAAAATGGCTGGACCATGCCCGATCGTTGGGGCAGCAGGTGGTGATTGGTGGACTGTCTGCGGGAGGAACGATCGCTGCCTGGTTGGCGCAGGAACGGTCTCAGGATATCTATCGGGCCATCCTATTTGCACCCTACCTGAGCAGCAGCAGCCGAGTTGCCGATATGTTTACCCGCATGTTAGGCAGCTATTTTGAATGGGAACTGTTGCCCAGTCAAAAGGTATTAGGGTATACGGGGTTTGCCCTGCCTGCCCTGCGTGTGTTTTTGGAGATGGGCGGGGAGGTGCTGCGGCGGGCAGAACGACAACCCATGCCTCCCCTATTTACAATTTCCAGTGAAAGTGACATTGCGGTGGACAACTACGATCACCAAACCCTGGCGAAGTTAGCCCGTCAGCGTCAGCCCATTTCCTGGTATCACCTATTTAGTCACGTCCTCGATATTCCCCACACGATGATGACCGAGGCGGACGGCAATCGATATCAGAACTTGCTGATTACGATGGCAAGGGCTTTTGCAGAAAGTAATCTCACCTGGGCCGAGGTGGAGGAAATCGGATTCCGCATGGCTCAGGGACGGACCTTTAATGATGTGGTGGCGGAATTGGGATGGGCCTCGAAAGCATCCAGAGATATGCCTGCCATGATGACGATGGTGGACAAACGTGCGATCGTCATTGCACGAAATCCAAATTATGTCCGGGGGACGCGCCGATTGTAGGAATTCCTAGAGTGGGGTGCAAACTTAACTACCATCAGGCGGGGTGTTTACTTACGGAAGCAATGCCATGCCCGATTACTAGATCGTGTTTCAACGTCTTGTTTTTAGGTAGTTTTTCGTGCTATGAGTTTGAAACCTGTTGTCTTTCAACCCACTCGCATCCTGAGCAGTACCACTGGACTGGAAATTGTTGAACAAGTTCAGACGAGTCTAGAGGATGGAGATCGTATCTTCCTGATCGATCTTTCAGACGTACTGTTGATGGACAGTACGGGGCTGGGATGTCTGGTGAATGCCCTTGAAAAAGTTCAAACTGCAAATGGGCAACTCTACCTCTGTTCGTTAAAAGGACAGGCGGCAATGTTGTTTGAGCTTGCCAATATGGGTACTGTTTTTCAAGTGTTTCGCGATCGGGCGGCGTTTAATCACTATATTGCGGAGCAGTGAAAAACTTTTGCTTGCTCGAAGGACGCTTGCTTAAAGGAAGGGAGGGTTCTTAAACTTTTCTCTCAGAAATGCTTAGGAGATTTTTTGAGAAGAATTTACCAATGGGATGACCTTCGACTGCCCTCAGGGTGCGAGTCCTGGTTGAGCGAAGCCGAAACCAGCAGGGAAATTGTTCTCTAGAAATCTCTTTAGAGCCGCTGGAGCAAACTACGACCGTGAGTGTCTGTTCCACAAGTGTTGAGTAACTGGTACTGCATTCCTAATGTGGCGACTTCCTCGGTTTGGCGGGGGCTGGTTTTCCAGGGAGTGGGATTGTTGTAGGCATAGTAAGTCTCCACCCCATCGATTCCTAGATGGGCCGCTTCCGGGATGAGATCATCGGGCGATCGTCGGTAACGGGCGGGGTGCGCCAAAACCGCTAATCCACCAGCCTGATGGATGGCTTCGATCACCCGTTCTGCTCGGTAGGCATCTCCCGTTACGGTGCGGCCTTGTAGATATCCCTCCAATCCCCGGTAGTCTGGGTCAAAGGCATACGCAAGAATGTGAACTTCCACTCCCAACAAGTCAGCATTAATCTCAACCCCAGTCCAGAGGTCAGGCGCGACCTCATGGGGATGGGAGACTTGCCAGGAATTGAGCCATTCCTGTGCGATCTGATACCCCCGAATCGTATGGTGATCGGTAATGGCAAACCCTTTCAACCCGATCGCAACCGCCTGTTCCACCAGTTCTTTCGGTGGTAGTTGACCATCTGAACAGACGGTGTGCATGTGAAAGTTATAGCTGTAGGGGCAACTATCAGCATGGAGAGTCTGAAAAACGTTTTTCAGAGCGGTTACGGCTTGCGCTGCCGATTTTGCAGAAGCAGCTTGAGCGCAATGAACAGCCATAGAGTTCTCTGTTGGATATGTTTCGTCTACTATATCCAATTTAAACTTTTTTAACAGACTCTTGTGTAGTACATTCGACAGAGGTATAAAATCCCTGAGTGGTTAAAATGCTCAGGAGCCTGGGCTTCAAAGTTTATTACCTATCTTAATGGATACCCGTAACTTTCAAGACTCACATCAAATTTTCACCGATTGTGTCTTAAAGAACCTTGTTTCTTCAAAGTCTCTAATTCGAACCGGAAACCTGGGGGCCTCCGCTAGCCGCTAGCCGCTCCCGATCGAGACGACGTTTCCGGGCATAGAATTGAATGGTTGCAGCCATTGCAATTGTTAACGCCACAATGACCCAAACCGTTGCATTGGTCGGCAGGTTGTTTTTGAAAACAGCAAGCATCACCACAGACACTAAAAAGAGGGTGGGAACTTCATTGAGTGCCCTGAGTTGCTTACTGCTCCAACGGCATTCATTTTTTGCCAGTTGTTTCATCAAGTATCCACAGTAAAAGTGGTAGCCAATCAGAGCCAGGACAATTCCTAGCTTGATGTGCAACCAGGTACTTTTCAAGACTTCAGGTTCAGTCGTAATTAGGCCGATCGCCATTGCGACCGTCAGGGCCATCCCCGGAGTGGTGATCAGGTTGTAGAGCCGCTTTTCCATAACCTGATACTGGTTCTTCAGAATCGATCGGGCGGGTTCAGGTTGTTCTGCGGCCTCGACATCATATATAAACAGCCGGACCAGATAAAACAGCCCTGCAAACCAGACCACAATTCCAATTAAATGGAATGCTTTAAACCAGTAATAAGCCATAAGGTTATCCTCTACCGTCTGACCCTGAGAGCCAGCAAGATTTCCAATTCCGGTAACTATTTTAGCGATGAGTGATACTTAATTTTGCAATGTTAAGTAGGTTGATGCACCCTAAAAGCCCTTTCTTAAAACAAACATCTATTAAAACAGCCCACTATTTCTAGACAGGGTGCTTGAACAAAGAATCCAGGTAGACTCGTGCCGTTCGACGATCGCTCCCACCCGTTTGCAGTAGGAACAGGGAAAGGGCTGCGGAGAGGACTCGATCTTGATCCCAGTCGGGATGGGACTCCAGATATTGCTTCAAAGATTCGTGTAATGCCTCAGGGATCTCGGTCAGGATGCTAATGTTCTGTTGCATTTGAGCCTCTATTCTCAGATCAGATTGGTCAATCAAAATAAAGAAAACAGGATAGGGGGACTTGAATCGCCCGGACATGTCAGGTGCTACGAGTTTCAGCCATCTAACGGAGACTTGGAAGATAGAGACACTAAAATCGGGCTGCACGAACAACCAGCCCGAACCTGGTGACTTTTCCTGATGGTTCAATCCCAATGGATTGTGCTGAATCAGGGATTTCAAAGGTGCCGCATCATTGATGTCGCATCATTTTGCGGTACGGGGGGGAGGGGTTGTCAATGGAAGACAAAATCGCCAGGTTCTTTAGAAAGAAAAAAGATTTACGACGAATCAAGGTTTGATAGCGATCCCCGTTACATTTCTTGGTAAAAGTTGGGCTTTTAAAGGACGTTCGATTCAACACACGGCAGAAAAGGGCGATCGTGAAGGAATGGGGTTTTCAGCAATACCCTGTGGAAAAACCCCTTTGTTTTGTGGAAAAGCTGGGGAAAAGGGGGGGATACTTGGGGAAAAGTTGTGAATATCGTGGGGAAAAAAGAGATATTTACTAAGAATTGCAAAAAATATGAAAAGTCAGGATTTGTAAACGTTTGCTTAAAGATTGTGTCAAGTGCTCCCTCCTCTGCGACTCCTATCTTTCCTGATCCATCTCCTGGAGAATGGCGCTTGCCTTTTCGCACAATTCCCCATGACAGCAACCATTCGTCGCCATCAGCCCCCCCCACTGGCTAACATCAGGGTTGTTATAAGTGAGAGGAGTGTTATCGAAGTGGGTAAATTGGCCTCCCGCTTCTGTCAGAATCAATTCAGGGGCACACATATCCCAGTCCTTAGGGGCAGACTTGCCAGAGAGGGAGAGATACACATCGGCTCGATGATCGACAATGGCGGCAATCTTACAGCCGACACTGCCCACATAAGCCCGATCGCGGAAGGGGAGGCGTGTGAGGAGTTGGTTGAAGCGATCGTCGCGGTGGGTGCGGCTGACAATGACCGCGTACTCCTCTGGATTGGCACGATCGGAAACTTTTAAGCGAGTTTGGGTATAAGCTCCCTGACCATCGGGCATTTCTACAAAGGTTCCCTGTCCCTTTAAGGCATAGTAGAGTTTTTGTGCTTCGGGCCAAGAAACAACGGCTAGCACGGGCCTTCCCTGATATGCGAGGGCAATGTGGACTGCAAACTCCCCGGTGCGCTGGATGAAGTCCTTTGTGCCATCCAGGGGATCAATCACCCATACCCATTCATGGCGCAATCGGTCCTCAGGAGCCTGGGTTTGAAACGTTTCTTCGCTCAGATAACCAAAATTCTGAGTGCCCAGGGCCGCATGTAAGTTGTCCAGAATATAGTGATTCGCAGCCAGGTCCGCAGCAGTAATGGGTGCTTCTCCGGCCTTCTGTACTTCCACAGGGGCGCTATTGTGGTAAAAGTCTTGCAGAATGGCTCCGGCTCCCCAACCGATCGATCGAGCCAGGGTAAGTAAGTCCTCCAGGGCATGCCCGTTGGCCTGCTCCCCTTGATTCGTTCTGTTTGTTCCCACTGTTATGTCCCTAATCCATCGACTTTATTGTGCAACGAGAAAGCCTCCCTCCAACAAACTCATCTCCCGGCATTCTATATATTGTAGGAACGCCGATCGGCAATCTGGAGGACATGACCTTCCGGGCCATTCGGGTGTTGCAGAGTGTGGACGTGATCGCTGCCGAAGATACTCGCCATACGGGAAAATTGCTGCACCATTTCCAGATCAAAACACCCCAACTGAGTTACCACGACCACAACCGCCGTTCCCGTCTCCCGGATTTGATTAGGCGCTTACAGCAGGGAACCACGATCGCCCTGGTGACAGACGCAGGGATGCCCGGAATTTCT
>JANRKG010000006.1:0-13528 GCA_033763635.1 Leptolyngbyaceae cyanobacterium bins.59 | reverse complement strand
AAGCGCAACTCACTCAAAATTTCTTCCAGGCGGCGCAAGATACTGTACAGCAGTTCCCGTTTCTTCTCATCCCGCAAAATATCCAACTCCAGGGGAACCGGAGTTCGATTCGTCAGTTCCAATTGGAGTTTGGCAACCGTCGCATCGATTAAAGCTGACTGAATCGGATGGGCGCGATTCGGGGAAGGGTTCTCTGCCCCTAACCGCACAGCAGTTTGAACAGGAAGCAACCATCGGGTTTCAGAAGGTAGCGCCACTGAAGGACTTGCAACAGATGGGACCGTAGACGGAACAACAGCGGGAGGGGGCACTTCAGGGCGAGGGGGAGTTGCCAAGAGACGATTGACTAGCCATCGGGCCGTTCGGAGTTCTCGGCGCTGGCCTTCCAGAACTAGGCGATCGGCCCAAGGAATTCCAGGGCGTTCGAGTTGGCGAGTGACCTCAGCGATCGCTCGATCAATTTGTTGCAACCCCGAATTGCGGGTCCGCTGTCGAATCAAGGCGAATGGGCCTAAGGGCTGCTCCAGGGAAGCAATAGGAGCCAGAGAGGAGGCAAATCCATCAGCCAAATAAACCTCTCCTGCGGCAACTTGTTGAACTGCGGTCAACAGTTCTTCGACCGACGATCCCTTAGGGCAGTATCCCCTAACCCCCACCCGCAACGCTGCCATCACCGCTTCCCTGGGCTGGGGAAGCGAAATCAGCAGTAAAGACACCTGAGGGTAAGCCACTTTGAATCGCTGGCAAAACGCTAACCCAGATCCATCAAGCGTCAGATCCAGAGTGAGAACATCAACGGCTAACCCAGGTCTGGAGGGAGGGAGGGATGCCATTTGAACCCGACTCAGTAGCAGTTGCCTGAGTTCCTCTGCCGTTGCAGCTTCACCCACAACCTGCAAATCTGCCCTTTCTTCTAAAGAACGCCGCAACCCTAAACGAAATACGGGGTCTGCATCTAAAAGCAACACATTGAAGACCCGATCGCTCATCTCATTTCCCCTCTATTAACCCGGAGCTATGGTGCGTTTGGATCGGGACTCGCGGGAGGAACGGGAGCAGGAATATTCACATCTTCGGGACTGGGGCTGGGGCTGATTGGCTCCGGAGGGGGAACTGGGGTCTGGCTGACCTGGAGAGATGCTTGCCATTCAGAGATTGCAGTTTGAGCTTCCCAATATAAAGGCCGACCCTCACCAATGCGGGAAGCAGCGCTAATGGCTGCATTGTACTCTCGGTAGGAAGCCAGTAAATTGGCTTCATTGAGAATCGATCGGTCTTCTACCACTCGAATTTGCTCCGCCCAGCCTGATATCAAGGTTTGCGCCTGGGCATGTAATGCACGATTAGGAGCAATTTCCTCCGCCTTTTGAATGGCATCCAGGTACTTAGACTGCTTTGCCAAAGCCCTGGCCTGATTTAGAATGGGTTGATCCTCCAGAATTTCTAACTGACGATTCCATTTGGCAATTTCCGTTTGGGCTTCGATGCGAAGTGCCCGCCCGATCGGAACTTTGCGTGCTTCTTTGATCGCGGCTTGAATTTGATTGGGAGTTCCCTGGGCCGCTAACTGTCTGGCCCGTTCCAGCAGCGGCATATCCTCCCTGCGTTGAATTTCCTTACGCCATTGGGCAATCAGGGTTTGAGATAGGGTTCTGCGCGGACGATCAGGCGTAATGGCGGAGGCTTGATCAATGGCCCACTGATAGGCCGAAATATTGCCAAAGGATGCGATCGAACTGGCGAATTGGAGACGCTTTAAATCCTCTAGCTGTTTTTTCCAGTCCGAAATCTGAGGTTGAACCAGATTGTACAGAGGGTTCGTCCGCTCAACAGTGTTTGCCACAATTAAAGCCGTACCGACAACCCAGATCTGTTCCGGAAGAGGTTTAGAGAATCGGGCATCCGTCGTCATTAGCTGCTCGGCCTGACAGACACGAATGAATTGTTGGGCCTCATCTCCAAGCGCTGATTTAGGAGGGATACGCCGAGCCGTTGCGATTGCAACCTCAAACTCCTTTGCCTGGAGCTGGTCAGTGGCAATCTGGAGTAACGTACGGCTCCAACGAGCGATCGACTCTTGAGCCGGAGAACGGACATAACTTTTAGCCCCGATGCTCTGAGCCAGGGCGATCGCCTCACTGATTAAATCAGGAGCCTGAGTATCCGCCAGGGCCTGAGCTTCCTGTAACTTGTCCCAGGCTTTTTCATCCGATTGGATCAGTTGTCTTAAGCTCCTGGCCCGTCTCGGCCACTGACTCCCCGATAGGCGAGCCAAAACCTGTGCCTGTTCAGACGCACGGCGAAAGTCTTGTTTTTTAAGGGCTGCAATTGCTTTGGTATAAATGGCTTCGCCCTGGTCCAGATCTTGCTTCCAGAGAGCGATCGTCCCCTGAGCCTCCCGGTGCAGGGGACTGCCAGCGGGAATTCGTTGAGCAATGGTGATCGCGTTCTTCAGGTCATCCTGGGCGGCCTTTTGCCGTGCCATCAACAGCACCGACCCTGACCAGCGAGTCATAAGCCGTCGCGCTTCAGTATAACGGGGATGATCCTTAGGCCAGCGGTTGACGATCGTCAGCCCTTTCACGGTTCGGTTGAGATCTCCTCCCTGGGAGGCTAACTCTGTACAGTACAGTTGGGCATCCTCTTCCAGACGGGCCACATCTTGTTGGCAGTTTGGAGGCGGGGCAACCCGTGTGAGCGTTAGAAACGCATGTACTCCCACTGCACCCGAAGCACCCAGTAACATTAACCAGATCAAGGTCCAGATTGGGAAGAACCAATTTTTGCGGCGAACACGGCTTTCCACTGGAGGAGGCAGGGGTGCTTCCACACTGACCTCTGGCTCTGCTTCATCAGGGGAAAAACTCGACAGATCTTCGGCAATCGCCTCACTCTCACTGGAAGCACTTGGAAATTCAGGTACTCCTTTCACACCAACCGTTAACCTCTTGGGAATCTGCTACTTGCACGCATAAAACGCTAAACCTAGCTTAACGGACCTATGGAGTAAAGACCAGTAGGTCCATCGAGGTTAAGCCTCCAGATCTTCCAGGGACAACAAGGGTAAATCCGGGGGGACAACCAAACGATGGGCACTCACCTTATGACTTTCTCTCATAGAATGCAGTTCTACTGCAATCGCCTCCAGGGAGATTTCTAAACTTCCATAGGGAACGGTCAGCACCAGGGTCGATTCCAAAGCGCCCAAACCGTTTGGGGTGAGGGTCATCAGGGTACGGGGATCTTCGATCAAAGAGAAGGTTTGGCGATCGGTCATCCAGAATTTGACAAACAACCGATAGGGAGTCATGGGTAGGCGAATCCGAATGTGGATCACCTGCCCTGCCACCAACTCCCCAGAGGGCACTTCCAGTTCCGGCACAGGCACAGGTTCGGCATCATCCAGAACAACCGTTGTGGCGACAGGAGGTTCTGGAACAGAAGGGTTGCGATCGTTGGGATCGTCCTCCACCACAATCTCATGCATGATCCACTGCTCTTCGGGATCAACAGGGAGGGGAGCGAGTTCTTGAGGAATCTCAGCTTCCTGCTGGGGAGTTGATTCAAAGGCTCCTGCCGATGGAGAAGTTATCTCCCCATTACGCTCCTCAAGCCCTTTCGAATCTGCGGTCATTAATTCTCCCTGAGCGTCCAACACCAGAGGTTGGGGAAGCTCGGCCTTCAACAAAGCAGCGAGTTCATCGTCCGTTGCCAGAGCGGCTAAGCGATCAAAAAAGCGGCTTTGGCGCTGAAACGAACCAAAGGTAGAAGGCTTTGGAGGTTCCACAGGGGTCTCTTGCAGGGTCAGTTGCGCTGGAGAATTCCCACTCTCAACCGCTTCCTCTGGCAGCAATACCGAGGCTTCTTCTGGAGGAGAAGCAGGAGGCACTGCCGAAAATTCTAGATCCCCAGCGATCGGATTTTCTCCAGGGGTCTCTTCTGCACTGGGAGCAATCGGCTGGGGTTGAGACTTACGCAAATTTGGCAATTCAATGCTGCGATGGACAGGCTTTTCAGGAGAAGCGGAAATAATGCGGGGTGGAAGGGCTTGTTTCGCCGCAGGTCTAAAGGCATGCTGGGCTTTAGGAGTATCAATCAACTTGAGAGAAGTTAAATCGAGAGACGGGCGTACTGGTTCAGGAGGGGTTTCTGGCGCAGACTCCTCCGTCTCCTCTGTCAATAACGCTTCCGGCCCTCCCTGACTGATGCGATTCAAGGTGTTCAGCAACTCGCCGATCGCCGCTGTTACCGTAAAGGACTGACTCGCCAGCGGAGTCAGACTCGCTCCTGCATCCTCTTCGACTCGATACAGACAAACTTCCCCCAGCAACAAACGAGGACGACAATTCGCAGGAATGGCAATCAGACACGCAAAGAGCGTACTCGCAGGATGAAGTGCAAGCGGCTGGCAAACTTCCACCAGCACCTGCAAAGACTGGGGATCTCGCAGATAAATCTGAAGTTCCACAGGCAACTGGAGGGGATCTTGAACTTCGTCTGGAATCTGAATCTGTCCCGTCAGAAGAAAGGATTCTCCCCATTGAGCCATCCAGGCTTCTCGATCGAGCGCAATCGTCAGTACAGGCCCGCCAAACAAATTTGGGTCAAAAGCCACTTCTGGGGTTTGTTTCTCTGGTGGGGCTGTGCTCTCATTCGCGGATGGAGCGGGGATCAGGTCTGAGGCTGGGGACGCAGGGGACGCAGGGATCGAAGGCGAGGGGACTGGGGCAGGATCGGGGGCGATCGGAGGAACCGTCGCCTGAGCCAAGTTGATGGATTCTTCTGCCACCCGATCCGGACGAGCATCGGAGACTATCCCAGGGACAGTTTCTGGCGTAGGGACTTCTTCCCCAGCGCGAGATTCTTCCGCTATCTCAGTCGTCTTCGGTTCTTCCAGGTCTTCAGCTTCTCCCGCCTGCCAATCCGGTTCCCAATCGAGAGCGTCCTCCGCCTGTTCGGAGGCAACCTGCAATCGCACCGCGTGCTGCCAGCTTTCCCCCATCAGACTTGACATCACATCGGCAGAACACCGCAATTCCCACAGCCCCGGTTTGAGCCGAGTGAACGGAAAGATGATCATCAACCCATCTTTATTAGTTTGATGGGAACGAGTTTGAATGCGCCGTTTGGGTGGAACTTCATCCGTTGCAGTATGGGTAATGCGGATTTCTACAGCCGTATTCGATCGACTGGTACGGGCCACCACTCGGTAACGTCCCTCCAAAATTTCTACATCTGGAGATTCTAGAGGCAGCCAGGAACGATCGCCCTCTTTCTGTAGAAGAAATTCCCAAAATTCCATCTCCAACTCCTAAATCCGGAAACCCCTACCCAACCCTTCCTGTGGAAGACCTGACGGTTTCCATCGGTTGAGTCCCCTTGATATACAGGTTGGCTTCAAGTCTATCCCACGACCGTTTCAACGATCGGTCTTCACTGGGCAATTTTAGGATTTTGTGATGCTTGAGGGTTAGTCTTTGTCTTCTTCGGAAGTAATATACCGTTCGCGGGCCTGTTCTCCATCCACCTCTCGACACTCCAGGGGTGTTTCAACGGAGTAGGTTTCTGGTAAGTGATTCTCAGGGGCCACCTCATCCACTTCCCAGTCATAGGAGGAATCAGGAGTCTCTAAATTCACTTCTTCCTCTGAGGAAAGGCCGTAGGAACGAGTCTCCAGCGCTGCCCGTGAGTTTGAGGATATCCGTCCTCCCGATCGACGAGAGGTCATTGTGCCCCCAGTGCCACGGGTTAAGCTTCTCCAGGCCGCCTTCATGCCAGCCACGACCCCGCGTGTTGTAGTTTGGACTCGCTGGGCTTGTTTCCGGGCACCATCCAATCCCTGATCTACCCGTTTCACAACTTGGCCCGCGTTTTTTACACTTTCACTCACATCATCAGTCAAGTCGCTAATTTCCATTCCCGTCAAGCGAATTGCTTCCAGGGTCGGCGGCAACTCCCGCCGCAGGGTATCAAATAGCTTCTCCGCACTTCGAGCCGCACGAGCCAACTCCTGGACGGCTGGGATCAGCACCACCAGGACCGCTGTTAAACTGACAGCGACCAACAAAATTGATAAACCCAGGAAAAAAACAGGTTCCACAAGTCAAAGCCAGAATGACACCGATAACAATACCTGAATGATCAAAGCTCCCGGATAACCGGACGGGGTTCCAGGGGTGCTTTTGGTTCCGCTGCCACAGGCCCCCCGTCCTGCTGACTCGCTTCTAATCCGGCGGAAATCGCTTCTTTCAAACGAACTAAAGTGCTATCCCAGTTTCGCAAAGCGGATTCTGACAGACGATCGGCCTGAAGTTGTACACTTGTTGACAAGTCCTCTGCCAATTCTGGCAGGGCATCGGCCGATTTTTTCAAGATTTGCCGGGTTTCGCGTCCGGTTCGGGGAGCCAGCAACAACCCTGCAATTGCCCCCACTGCAGTTCCCAAGAATAAGCCTCCAATAAATGCTCCCGAACGGTTATTCGACATATCTGGTTGTCCTCAGGTTTGCTTCCAGATTAATCGATTTCAGGTCTTTCCTGCTGTGCCCTGAGATATTTTCTCTGGCAGGCCTTTGTGGAATTTTGGCGTTTCCCTGCCTGGGATCGGACCGTCTGACGAGCAAAGGGAATCAGACTTTGGAGATATAAGAGTAACGCCAGTATCTGTTGAGTCTTCTGGATCTGCCCCTCCAGCCGACGATATTGCTGTCGTAACGATCGCGTTCCCCGCTGCGCTTTGAGAATCGCAGGGGGTGAAACGGACAGCCCGCGATCGGTCGTCCGTTCATAGGATGTCAGGGCATCTGCCACCCCTGCTAGCACTCGCCGAATCTTCCAGATGCGCCAAGCGGCATAAAAGCCAGCGATCGCAATCAAGAGATTCATTCCAATGATCACAAATACCATGGGTGAGTCCTCAGTGGCAGATCCAGATAGGTTCAGGCATTTTACAGCAGTCCCCGTTTAAATTAGAACAGGCGAACAGGTTAAAACCTCCCTTCCGCAAACATTCCCCCTCTGCCCTCTGCCCTCTGCCTTTTCTTGCAATATCCTGCCTCATCATAGCTTCAGTCTACCCAAGTGGCACATGCTCCCAGCTTCAGTGAACTGCCTCGTTTTCCTCAGGTCTCTTCTCTCGCAGAGTTTGATAGCAACCCAAAAGGATAGTCCTATCCGTCGATACCCGACTTTGCAGCGATTCGGAGTTGAGAAATTCTACGAGGTAACTTGCGTCTTCTTCAGGGACGGGGGTGTCGCGGATGTAATCTTCCAGGGGTTGGAAAAAAGGAGAGAAAGGAGTGCGATCGGGCGATTGCAGGGCAACAGGAATCAAGGGAGGGGTCGCAGCACAAAGAAAGGAGAGGGGTTGGGGATAGACACAGACTTGGAGGGTCGATAGAGCTTGGGGATGAGTGAGGGGAAGGCGATCGATCGTCTGCACTTCCGAGTCAGGAAACAGGACTTGATAGCTGCCCTCCACCGATCGCACCACCAGCAACCCTCCCCCAATGTGAAGCGCTGCCATCCAAAAGGGCGTGGCAACAAAGGCCATCAAGGTACAGGCCAGGTGGTTCACATCATATTCGTTGCTGCCTGCTTGAATTTGCAGTCCCTCGCGCACCTGTTTGACCAGGGGAGTGAAGAGATGGGTTGCGGCTCTTTCCGACTTCAAGACACGAGGTAGTACGGGTTTGTGCCATTGCCCACCCTCCGAGCGCACCTGGATCAGGAGTTCATCCACGATCATCTCAACCGCCAGTTTGCTGCCCAGATCCCCATAGGGTGCTGTTTCCAAACCACTTGCGATTGCCCCTACGATGATTGCATCGAACACTCGATATTGACCCGCATCATAACAATGCAGAGGGGTCTGCCGAGTCGTTGTTCCCTTTGCCGATCGCACCAGAGCTTTCCAGGATCTGGTTCCCTGAAGTTCCTGAATGATCGTGCGATCGTGCCCTGTCAATCCTGACAACCTGTAGATCATGCAATCCTTCTGATGGTTCCTTCCAGGATGCTTTCCTCTCCTCTCTTACCAGGCGGACCCTCTGAATCAGGAAAAGCCGAAGGGAAGTTCCTCAAGCGTCGCCATCATTTCGTCATGCAGATCCATCGAAACAGGCAAACACGGGACAGATCCCTTCTATTTGCTGCGATTTCCAGATAGTGAGATGATTAAGAATATTAAACAATTCGTTCAGGTTCGTTAATACTTATGGCAGAAATCCAATTTTCTAGAGGCATTACAGAAGATGTTGTTCCCGATGTGCGGTTAACTCGTTCTAAGGATGGCTCGAACGGAACCGCAACTTTTTATTTTGAAAATCCTAAAGCCCTCAGTCAGGGAAGCACAGAAGATATTACCGGGATGTACCTCATTGACGAAGAAGGAGAACTGGTAACACGGGAAGTTAAGGCCAAGTTTATCAATGGTCAGCCCGCTGCCCTTGAAGCATTCTATGCCATGAAGTCCCCAGAAGCGTGGGATCGGTTCATGCGGTTCATGGAACGGTACGCCGGAGAAAACGGGTTAGGATTCACCAAAGGGTAATCGCAGCCACAATGTAGAGACGCGATAGTTCGCGTCTCCCCCTCAAGTTCCTGCTTCATTCCGCCATCTATCATCGATGAGCCACCCTGCCCATTCTCCCCACCCCGATCCCCCATCCCAACCTGTCGGGTGCGCCATCTTGACCGCCAGCGACACCCGCTCGCCCGAAACCGATCGCAGTGGGCAATTGATTCAGGAGTTACTGACAGGGGCAGGGCACCCAATCATCGCCTATCAAGTGCTGAAAGATGAACCAACCCTGATTCGAGGCTGTTTAACGGAATGGGCAGACCAAGCCGAGATAGACGTAATTTTATGTAACGGCGGCACCGGGATCGCACCCCGCGATACGACTTATGAGGCGATCGAAGCCCTATTAGAAAAGGAATTGTCTGGGTTCGGAGAACTGTTCCGAATGTTGAGTTATCCGGAAATTGGATCGCGGGCGATGGCTTCCCGTGCAGTTGCAGGAGTTTATCGGGGGAAGTTAGTGTTCTCCATGCCGGGTTCTAGCAATGCCGTTCGTCTCGCAATGGAAAAGTTAATTCTGCCCGAACTCATTCATCTGAGTCGGCAACTGAAAGGCTCAAGCCTTTGATAAGGCAGAGGGCAGAGGACAGGGGTGCATCCCAGTTGTGTAACCCTCACCCTAAATCCCTCTTCCTTTGGGAGAGGGACGTTGAAATTCGGCTCTCCTTCTCCCTCAGGGAGAAGGGGTTGGGGGATGAGGGGGGCGACTTTGCAAAAGTGGGATGCATCCAGAGGGCAGAAGGGAAATGCTGATGAAACGGTTGTCGCAATCTGGCAACCTGACTTATAGCTCAGAGATTTGTGGTTTGTCCACACGAGAACCGCTGTAGGTTTCTTTTCGACTGCTATAACAGGCAGTTTAAAACTAGAGAGACGCTCCAAAGGAACGTCTCTACTAGAAAAATGAACGGTTACAGTGCAATGGTGAGGTGAACTAGGGTCGTGCTGACTGGTTAAAAGGAGGCTTATTCAACGCCATCTTTTGTAAGACATTGACGGCCCGTGTGTATTGTGGATCTTCAGGAGTCGCAACCAGTTTGGGATTGGTTGCCAGATATTGCATCTGAGCTTCCGTCAAATCAACCTTTACATCCGGGGTAATCCCTTTCTGGCTGATGTCAGTGCCTTTGGGAGTGTAGTAGTGGGCGATCGTCACCGCTAAACCCGACCCATCCGACAAGGCATGCACCGATTGCACGAGGGCTTTCCCAAAGGTCTGACTACCAACCACCACAGCGCGACCATTATCCTTCAGGGCACCCGTCAGAATCTCGCTGGAACTTGCAGAGTTGTTATCGACTAACACCACAAGGGGTAACTTGGTCAGGGCACTTTGGTTTGCAGTGGCTTCCTCATCATGCCCCTCGCGATCGACGGTTCGCACGATCGCCCCATTGTCCATCCACATGCGGGAGATTTCGATACTGGCCTGTAACAGCCCACCGGGGTTTCCTCGCAAGTCCAACACAAAGGCATCAGCCTGTTGATTGGTCAACTCCTGAATCGCCTTCCGCATTTGATCCCCAGCATGGCTACTGAACTCACTCAGGCGGATGTAGCCAACCTTCAGAGCGCCTTCCTGCTTCATGGAGTAACGCACGGTGGGTAACTCAATCCGGGCACGGGTCAGAGGCACACTCATATCCCCAGAGCCATCCCGCACAATTCTCAGGGTAATTTTCGTCCCCACTTCCCCACGAATGAGATTGGATGCCTCATCAACGCTCATGCCCTTCGTAGATTTGCCGTCGATCTCCAGGATGCGATCCCCCGTGCGTAGCCCTGCCCGAATCGCGGGAGAATTCTCGATCGGCTCTACAACCGTCAGCGTTTTGGTTTGCTCATCCACCTCCAGTCTGACTCCAATGCCAGACAACTCTCCAGAAGTCTGGCTCGTCAGGACTTGGAACTGCTTCGGGTCCATGAACCGCGTGTAGGGATCTTCCAAACGCTCCAGGGCTTCCCGAATTGCGACATAAGCCTGTTCCCGTGAGGTATAGTTGCGACTCAGCAAGCTTTGCCGAACTGCGAGCCAGTTCTGTTTATTAAACGTCCCGTCCACATACTCGCGGTTCACAATTTGCCATGCTTCGTCCACGATGGTTTTAGGACTATCTTGTAGCTCAGCATAAGCCTTCAAATTCAAGCCAGAACCGAGAACTCCAACACTAGCAGTCAGGGCGATCGCCCCAGTTAGACAAGCGGCATGGATGAGATAGGAATGTTTGGGCAGAAGATTCATCTTGGATTGGGATGCGAGGGTTGACAGATCAGCCAGGGATAAGGGGGAGCAAAAACTAGAACTTAAGTACCAAAGCCTGAGTACAAGAACTTAAGTACAAATAGCTACAGAAAACTCATCGGTGACTTCGCCGATGGAAAGAATAGCTACAGGGCTAGAGATTGATATTCCGAAAAGTTGAAGCGTTTATCCTTAAAGTTTTTCCTGGTTCAAAGATACCCAGACTTGTGGGTCTTGCAACAGGATTAGTGTGACAGTTTTTAGAGAAATCGTTTTTTTATGAGTCTAATGAGAAGGATTGAGTTGAGCACGGAATTATTCGGAAGATAACATACATCAGACGGCTTCCCCGTATCCAGATTCACGATTTCCAATTCTCTACATGATTCTTACAGATTGAATCGACTTGAATAGATCCTTCCAGGTATTTCCCAACAGACATCGACGCAATCGCCTTTGCAGGTTATTGCTCATTGGTTTATGCCTCCTGCTCGTCATTCCCAGCCTTCGCCTGTTTGTCAATCTGGGTCGTCTGGTCGTCGCCCGCAACCACCCAACGGAAGCCCTACTGGTGCTGGGGGGCAGTATTCGGCGAGAAATTTATGCTGCCGAGTTAACCCGTCAGTATCCCCAGATCCCAATTCTCATTTCACGGGGATCACCCGATCCCTGTGTGGTTAGGATTTTTCAAAACGCTCCCATTGCGGCATCCCAAGTTTGGTTGGAGAAATGCGCCCGCTCTACTTTTGAAAACTTTGCCTACAGTGCTGCCATCCTGCATCAGTGGAAAGTCCGTCGAATCACATTGATTACCTCCCAGACCCATCTTCCCCGTGCCCTGTGGCTAGCCCGAATCATGCTAGGGTCCCAGGGCATCTGGGTTGACCTGACGATCGCCCAGGAGCGAGGCATTCCCGCCAATCAGGAATCCTTTTTGAAGACGGGACTCGATCTCGTTCGGAGCGTGGGTTGGGCCTTTCTTAGCCAGATCTACCTTCCCCACTGTTCCAACCTCCTCCCCCTGTCTGAGGTTCGGTTGCAAGATTGGGAAGGGCAGGGTTATTTCTGTGAGCGCATCACTTGGCAGAAGACACCCGATGTTGCTGAAGCAAGGGATGGTTAAGGGTCTCCAGGGGCAGCGTTCCCCCCCCTTTTTCAAAGATCAGCATGACCGTATCCAGCACTTTTTGATAGTGACCCTGTAAGCCCTGATCCCTAAAGAACTGGGCCGCCTGGAGCAAATCTTCGATCGCCGCTTGCATGTCATTGAGCTTGGTATGGGCCAACCCCCGATAGAAGTAAGCCATTGCCAGATCAGGCTTTAGCCCGATCGCCTGGGTATAGTCTGTGATCGCCCCCTGCTTATCCCCCAGGCGCGTATGAACCACCCCTCGATAGAGATAGGCCGTCACAAACTCAGGATTAATTTGAATCGCACGGCTGTAATCCTCCAGTGCCCCCTCACGGTCCCCTAATTCGGCTGCTGTAAAGCCTCGATTTGCGTGGGCAACTGCATTCATCGGGTTAATCTGAAGTGCCTGGGCAAAATCCGCCAGGGCCGAATCCTTCTGACCCAACTCATAGTGAGCCACCCCCCGGTTATTGTAGGCAATATCATCATCGGGGTTCACCTGCAAAACCTGATTGTAGTCATCCACCGCCCCCGGCTTGTCCCCTAGCTCATAACGAGTGACAGCCCGATTGAAGTAAGCCAGCACATCCTGTGGATCGATCGTCGGATTTTGAAACCGCTCCCAAAGGCTCTGAACGACCCGTTGATCCCTCGTCCGCAGACCCACCTCCACATCCGGGAAGAGGGGACTGGCGGTGGCAATATTTTGCATCCCCAAAATTGCCAACACCTGATCACAGATCAAAAAATTCTCATCCGTGCCCAGAATTTTGAACTTGAATTGCTTCGGATACCGTCGCTTAAGTTGAGTCAGTTGATGGAGGGCTTCTAGTAGAAACGTTCTGGCAGGGGGCATCAAATCCGGTTGCTCTAAGCAGCGGGCTTGCCGACTGCGATGGGTATTACCCAAATGACCCAATCCCATCTCGATCGTCCCCTTGCGGTCCAAAAAACCCTGCATCTGCTGAATTAAGGTGCGATCGAACGTTGCTTCATCCAGCCAGGGCAACACCACAACCAGATGTTTTTGAGTCTGCTGTAACGCCTCCATTAAAATCGATCGACTGCCTTTTTCCCCACTCGTCCCGCTCGCATGGAACTCCTTCAGGGCAAAAACCAGATCATACCGGGGCGCTCCAGAGGACCCATTCATCGAAGGCAAGCCCTCATCCACCTGGCGGCGTACCGAATTCATCTGAGCTTCTGCCGCTTGCAGCCGACTTTCCAGGGTTTCCATCTGCATCTGAAGCGCACTGGTATCGAGTAACTGCTGAAGGGAATCATCCTGCCGACTGCTTAAGCGATCCAGGCGATTTTCCAGAGCAATAAGCTTGTTTTTGAAGTCCGTGATCGATCGCAGATCTGGAGTCTCGACCATCCCCCCTTCTGCTAACACCCCATTCGCATTGAGCCGATTCACCACATCATCTAACTGGCGTTTGAGGATGGTCATGGCAGTACGAACGGGAACGATCGCCTGTTCAGCAGAGTGATTTTGGCGTTGCAGTTGTTCGATATGCACCAGCAGACGGGTCATTTCACGGCGAGGCACTAAATCCCCCACTAACCGAATC
>JANRKG010000005.1:0-5189 GCA_033763635.1 Leptolyngbyaceae cyanobacterium bins.59 | reverse complement strand
AACTAAAATTGATTAGAAAAGGTTTACTCAATGGCAAAGGCTGTTTCCTTACCGTCTGATCTCGTGGTTGCAGGTTTTCACGCGCTATCGGACCCGTTGCGAGTCAGTGTGGTGGAACTGCTGCGGGAGAAGGAACTTTGCGTTTGTGACCTGTGTGATGCTTTGAATGTGGCCCAGTCCAAACTATCGTTTCACCTCAAGGCTCTGAAGGAAGCCAACCTACTGCGATCGCGGCAGGAGGGGCGCTGGATTTATTACAGTCTGAACCTGCCTCAATTTGTTGCCCTGGAGCAGTATTTATCAGAGTTTCGTCGCTATAGCCCTATGCTGCCTGCTCGTCCCTGTTCCAACCAGGATTAGCAATCAGATTGGGGGTAAAGATTGGGCTGATTAGTATCATTTTACACAATCAATCAACAAAAGTTGATGATATCAGTTTATTTTGAATTGGAGGAGCAATGGCAATACGGGTTGGGATTAATGGATTCGGTCGGATTGGACGCTTAGACTTGAGAGCGGCTTGGGGTTGGTCGGATTTCGAGTTTGTGCATATCAATGAAGTCAAGGGAGGACCGGAAGCGGCAGCTCACCTACTGAAGTTTGACTCAGTGCATGGTCGCTGGACACCAGATGTAACAACAGGGGAAGACCGCATCTACATTGATGGTCAGCCCATCACCTTCTCTGAACACGCGAAACCTGGCGATGTCCCTTGGGATGAGTTAGGCGTTGATATTGTGCTGGAATGCTCCGGCAAATTCCGCACTCCAGAAACCCTCGACCCTTACTTCAAACGTGGGGTCCGCAAAGTGATTGTGGCGGCCCCCGTCAAAGAAGGCGCATTGAATGTGGTGATGGGCGTGAATGACAACCTTTACGATTCAACCCAACATCATCTGCTGACTGCTGCTTCTTGCACCACAAACTGTCTTGCGCCTGTAGTGAAAGTAATTCATGAGGGCATTGGCATTAAGCATGGAGTTGTGACGACCATTCATGACAATACGAATACCCAAACCTTAGTGGATGCCCCTCACAAAGATTTGCGACGGGCACGGGCTTCTGCTCTATCTCTAATTCCCACCAGTACAGGTTCTGCAACCGCAATCGGGCTAATTTATCCAGAACTCAATGGGAAACTCAATGGATTAGCGGTGCGGGTACCATTGCTCAATGCGTCTTTGACGGATTGCGTATTTGAAGTGGCTCGTCCAACCACAGTGGCAGAAGTGAATCAATTGCTGAAGGATGCATCAGAGCAGTCACCCCTGAAAGGAATTTTGGGCTATGAAGAGCGTCCGCTCGTGTCGATCGATTATCTAAATGATCCGCGTTCTTCAATTATAGATGCCCTGTCAACAATGGTTGTAGATGACACCCAGGTCAAAATCTATGCCTGGTACGACAACGAGTGGGGCTATTCCAACCGCATGGTGGAACTGGCACGCAAAGTTGCACTGAGTCTGAGTTGAGAGGTTCCCTACCATGACCTCACCAACTGCCTCTAGCGCGAACCTGAAGAATTACGCCCTTGTCACCCTGGCGTATTGGGGCTTTACCCTGACCGATGGTGCTTTACGGATGCTCGTGTTGCTCTATTTCAATGAAATTGGCTACACCCCGATCCAAATTGCCTTTTTGTTTCTGTTCTACGAAGTCTTTGGCATTGTTACCAACTTTTTAGGTGGCTGGATTGGCTCTCAGTTAGGCTTGAAAGTTACCCTTTACAGTGGCATTGGGCTTCAGGTGTTTGCCCTGATTATGCTGTCCTTTCTCAATCGCGAGTGGGTACAGTGGTTTGCCGTGCTGTATGTCATGACTTCGCAAGCCTTTTCCGGAATTGCCAAAGACCTGACCAAAATGAGTTCGAAGAGTGCAATTCGTTTAGTCGTCCCACAAGATGCCCAATCCTCCCTATTCAAGTGGGTAGCTGTGCTGACAGGTTCAAAGAACGCCCTCAAAGGTGTGGGATTCTTTCTAGGAGCGGCACTATTAGGCACTTTTGGCTTTGTTCCTTCACTTTGGATTATGGCAGTAGGTCTGCTTCTAATTATGGGCACTGGAGCCATGCTGCCTCAAGGGATGGGCAAGATCAAGACAAAGGTGAAGTTCAGTCAACTCTTCTCAAAAAGCCGTGAGATCAATATTCTGTCAGGCGCTCGTTTCTTTCTATTTGGCTCACGTGATGTGTGGTTTGTAGTCGGGCTACCCGTTTTCCTACGAAGTGTGCTGGGTTGGTCTTTCTATCAGGCTGGAGGTTTTTTAGCCTGTTGGGTGATTGGTTACGGGATGATTCAGTTTCTTGCGCCCACTCTGCTGAGACGCTTTGGTAACAGTGAACCACCGAAATCGAAAACCATTCAATTTTGGACTGGAATTCTAACCGCAGTCCCTCTTAGCATTGCCCTGGCACTGCAATTCAACGCACCTCCTGATGTGACGATCATTGTAGGGTTAATGATCTTCGGAATTGTGTTTGCGTTCAATTCTGCGGTTCATTCCTACCTGGTACTGGCATTTACAGACGACGACAAAGTTGCCCTTAATGTGGGCTTCTATTACATGGCAAATTCCGGCGGACGGCTGATCGGCACAGTGTTATCTGGATTGGTTTATCAACTCTATGGGCTGGTCGGTTGTTTGTGGACTTCAGCATTTTTTGTATTAGCAGCCTGGGCGATCTCTCTCAAACTTCCTGACCCGCAACCCAGTAGGGCGATCGCCTGGAAAGCAGGCGACGGAGACTAATCCTTCTCATTCGTTTTTACCATTATGGCTTCCAGAGATTCTTCCATGAATTCGTGTGCTGTACAGGCAGGAGGTTCGCTCCCTGTACAGCAATGGTGCTGATGTGGGGCTACCTCTGCTACGGCAGCCAAGGACACACGTTGGTGATGGTTGCAGTCAATGCAATGCTATTTCTCTATGCGCCGCTGGGTCGTTGGCTCTTGGCTGCCGATGATCTGAGCGTTCCCTAGCAGTCTGAATTGCCAGCAAACATTTACCGATACCTTTGACACCCTGTATTATCGCCAATTCTCAGTCTGAGTCTTACAAGACTGGGATACCCCTTTTCTTGGTTGGCAGTGCCCAACAGGACCCGTGAGATCCTCTTAAAAGCCATCGTCTAAGATAATACTTGCTTACATTAAGAGACGATCACAGCACTTGCATCCTATGGGCATCTCCACTCATGAGCCAGAGCCGAAAATGTTTGGCTTTCCTGCCACGCAGGGAAGATGGTTACTCATTCCCCTTGGGATGAGTATATTGTTATGTCTGGGAAGTGTTTACTCTTGGAGTATCTTTAGAAAGCCGTTAGAAGCCGAGCTAAACATCAGTGCAACAGAAAGCCTATTGCCCTATACCGTTGCACTGGTTTTTTATGCTGTCCTGATGCCCGTTGCTGGTTTTTATATTCCTCGGATTGGAACGCGGATGATGACAGCCCTTGGAGGCATCGTGGTTGGATTGGGCTATATTCTCTCTAGCTTTGCTACGCAAATCGAGAATATTGTTCTTACCTACGGTGTCATTGCTGGGACGGGTCTTGGTCTTGCCTATGGGGTGCCAATGGCAGTCGTTGCTCGCTGGTTTCCTGATCAGAAAGGGTTAGCAGTCGGCTTAACAATTATTGGGTTTGGGCTTTCTCCATTGATCACAGCCCCCTTAGCCAATTATCTAATTAGTACCTACACAGTTAGACCTACGCTGCGGATTTTAGGCATCGTTTTTATCGCGATTATTTTAGGAATTGCGGTCACACTCAAACTGCCCCCACAGGATTGGCAACCTCGGAGAAACGTCACAACTTCGATCGAGAAAATTACCTTTGCCTATCCGTCTGGTATGCTCAAAAGCCGTTCATTTTATGGGCTGTGGCTCTGTTATGCCATTGGTACGCTCATTGGCCTGAGCGCAATTGGGATTTCTAGCTCAGTGGGTCAGGAAATTATCCAAATCGATTCAGGGGTGGCGGCCACCAGTGTTTCGCTCTTCGCGTTTTTTAATGGGCTGAGTCGTCCTCTATTTGGCTGGTTGTGCGATCGTTTCAAGCCGCATTACCTGGCGATTACGTCCTACACGATGATTTTGATTGCATGTGTGTTAATGGCAAATGCTCAGACTGGGCAAGTCGTCACCTATTTAGTTGCTTTCTGTGTATTTTGGTTTTGTTTAGGTGGCTGGCTGGCGATGGCTCCAACTATCACCTTACGGTTCTTTAACCCTGACCAATACGCTCAAAACTATGGCATTGTCTTTACGGCCTACGGAGTGGGTGCTTTGGTCGGTACGCTCGTAACCGGGCGCATTCGGGATTGGTTTGGAACCTATACCTATGCGTTTTATCCAATGGCACTGTTGGCCGTCATTGGTATTGTGGTGGCTAACTTGATGCTTAAGCGTGACAAATCAGTGGTTTGAACACGAAATTCAGGAGTCACCTTACGCAAGATTGTACTCAGATGATTAAGACACGGTTACATTTTTTTGTTTGGATCTTTTGACAGCAAAAGTCCCTGTCAGTGCAGGGACTTTTATTTAAGGCTTAATTTGTGATGATGCTAAATCAAACTTAGAAGATTTCCAGAAAAGAGCTTACCTGTGGGTGGCCCTTCGGTTGCACTCAGGAAGCGGATGCTGATTGAGCGAAGCCGAAACCAGCAGGTAGATTTTTTTCGGAAATTTCCTTAGTAAGCACCACGGCTGGTGAAAGCGTAGTACAGGAATAGGGCCAGAATTGCACCCAGTACAGCAACGAAAATACCACCCAACGTTAAACCTGTGCCCGCAATTGCAAGGGAACCAGTGGTCAAGAAGTTATAGAGGGAACCACCCAGCAAAGCACCAACAATTCCTAGCAGCATCGTACCCAGAATATTGCCACCTTGACGGCCGGGATAGATAACCTTTGCGATCGCACCAGCAATCAGACCTAAAACAATCCAAGCTAAAATACTCATTGTTATTGCTCCTTATTAGAGAGATTTGAAACTCAACCTTTCAAGTTGATTGACTATGGGTAAACAATAACAGAGAGGTTTGGTTGCAATTGACTATCACAAGAGAGAAGTCAGATCTTACTCAAGTGAGAACTAAAGGTCAAAACTCTCTCCCTCAAGGGACGGACTCTGGAAACAAGAAACGGGAAATGGGAAAATCTCACAGCGGTAGCAACCGTGCCCTGA
>JANRKG010000004.1:0-2983 GCA_033763635.1 Leptolyngbyaceae cyanobacterium bins.59 | reverse complement strand
GTTTAGAACGAAACAGATTCAACAAATGTTCTGATGCTTGAACTAAGTTGTTGAAGGAGAATAAAAGGTCATGGGTCATGGGTAATCGGTACTGGGTACAACTCAGGATCTATGCACAACTCACCTCGCTCCAATCTCCTCCAGGCAGGGGGCCCGAAGGGCGATGTGGATTAGGGAAGCAGGCCCTGAAACGAACCCTGCTTGTTATTTTCTCAAAACAATCGGGCACTCTATTAATATTCTCCTATCACTTAAAATTTTCGTCTTATGTCTTTTAATACGACTTATTTAAAGTTTGAGGATACAATTAGCAACTCCCATAAATTCTATGAGGTCACGGTTAATGGAACGGAGGTGACAATCCGATTTGGACGTATTGGAGAACAGGGACAAACCCAGAGCAAAGAATATGCTACCTCCGATCAAGCCCAGCGGGAAGCTGATAAGAAAATTCGGGAGAAGGTGAAAAAGGGATATCTTCCTGGTACACTCCCATCCCAATCGCCAACAGCATCTTCTCCTCTGCCTTCTACCAGTTCGGTTTTGGCTTCCCGATCCATTTTCCCAACTACGGTACAAAAGCTGCCGATCGTCTGGAAGTTTAACTCTGGAACCCAGGCGTTTGGATTATTTGTCAGTTCTGAATATTGCTGGATCGGCAATCAACAAGGGCGGGTATTTCGCCTGGATCTGGAAGGACAAATCATTAATCAGTATCAGTTGCCTGCTGGGGTTAAGTGCATCGTTGAAGACGATATTTGGATTTATGTGGGCTGTGATAACGGAAATGTCTATGATCTGACGGGAAAGCTGATTTACCTCGCCTACGAGATTGAGTCAAAGACCGATATTCTCTGGTTAGACATTCACGATGGCGTGCTGGGGGTTGCCGACGCAAGTGGGAGTCTGGTGAAGATTGATCCGGAAGGAGACGTGGAATGGACCCGCTTCAGTTCTGGAAAGATGGCCTGGATGGTGCGGGGAGATGATCGCGGCTTCTACCACGGACATTCCAGTGGGGTGACACTGTACGATCGCCAGATGGGACGGCAACTCTGGCATCAACCGACGGAAGGAAAGGTGCTATTTGGCTGGCAAGCCGATACGGTAGTTTATGCAGGCACCAGTGGTAAGCGCATCATCGCTCTCGATAAGGAATCGGGCGCTATCTTGCACGAATATCACTGTGATACCTCAGTCTATTCTTGTGCTACAGCAGAAGATGGGCATTATCTATTTGCAGGGGATAGTGCCTCAGCGATTTACTGTTTTAACCGTCAGGGACAGCGCCTCTGGAAGGGATTAACAGGCTGCGGGTCGGCGTTGTCCATGCAAATCTGGGGAAATCACCTCTATGTCACGACAACTGAGGGAACCTTAGCCTGTATTGATGTCCCCTCCCTGGGAATTCACCTGGCATCCGAGAACTCGCCTCGCCTTGCTCCCCTTTCGGCAACCGACATCGCAACGATTACCCAGACTACTCAAGGAGCGATCGTGGAGTGTGTGTTACAGCAAGGGAAATTGCGGATTCGGCCCGTGTCTCCCAACTACCACGCTGATTGGAAGGTGCAATTCCCCACGGATCTGCGGGAGGAGGGGGCACGGTACTGGGTTCAAGAACTACGAGTAGCCCGTCAGGGCGACTTCTACCGAGCCTATGGAGAGATTCAGAAGCTGGAATAACGGGAGGACAGGTTCATGGGATTTATTCTGCATCGAGGGGGCAATCAGCGGTTTGTGTTGCAGGACGATGCAACGGGGGGTCTGGTTGGGCTATTGTTTCCAGGTCATCCACAGGAATCCTGGCACTCGTTTGCCTATGATTACGGTACCCCCAATCATCCTCGAGAAATTACGAACCTGGCGGATTTTCCCGAATTGGCCCAAATGCCCTTCTTTACGATTGAGTATCCGGGGGGATGGGAATTTGAGCGGGCCTTCCAGTCCCCTGAGTGGGAAGGGGTGCGATCCTTATTCGGTGCTGCGGGTAAAACGATCGGGTATCACTATCGACCGGGAACGCGAGTACCCCAACCTGTTTCGGCCCTGTGGCACCATACGCCACCCAACTTAAAAGGGTTCTGGAAAATTCCGGCCTGGGGTTTGTGGGTGAATGCAGAGGGCATCTGGACGGGCAACCGGGATGGGCTGATTCTGGCCTATAACCATGCTGGAGAACCTATTAATCAGTTTCAACTACCCAAAAACAGCCGCAGTTTAGCGGAAAGTCCCCAGGGACTCTATGCTGCTTGTGATGATGGGCAGATCTACGACCTGAGTAGCGGCAAACTTCCTCAAGGGGTCTATAACGCTCGAACGGCTGATCCCTCCATCTATTGGGACTATTGCATTCAAGTGCTGAAAGTCCAGGGAGAAAACATTTTTATTCTGGATATTTATAGCAATCTGACTTGCCTGACCCTTCACTGGGATTTGCTGTGGCAGAAAAAACTGGAAAGTTGGCAGGGATGGTTTTTACAGGCGGATTCTCAGGCCGTTTATATTGGGCATTTTCAGGGAGTGACTTGTTTAGATTGTCAGACTGGAAAACTGATCTGGCAACAAGCAACCCCGGCTCCTGTGTTGTGTGGAGCGCTATGGGACGATCGCCTCATTGTTGGCACCAGTGATGGCACCCTCTATGTTTTGCAAAAAACTGGGGATCTCAAGGCCCAAACAACTTCGATGCAACGCTTTGCTCAGTGTGAAGGCGCTGTGTATGCCTGCACCCTCACTCCCTCAGGCCACGAAGTGATTGCCGCTGATAATCAGGCCCAGATTTATCGATTTTCCACAAAGGGCGATCGAACTCAGATGGATATCAACTGCGGAGCAATTCTAAATCTGACAACGTGGGGCGATCGACTGTATGGAGTGACCACGGATGGAACCCTGGCCTGCTTCCAAGACATTACATTGCAAAATTCCCTTCCAGTGTCCCCTCCCCCGCTACCGTCCCCGGGGGGGCCCGGGCGGGGGG
>JANRKG010000003.1:0-14335 GCA_033763635.1 Leptolyngbyaceae cyanobacterium bins.59 | reverse complement strand
GGTGAGTTTCGGGTATACTCGAGAACATGAAACAGCAGGTCAAAATTCGCTATCAATTCGGTTTGGTATTGCTCCGCCTGACCGATCAACCCAGCAGCCGTTTTGAGCAGGTTTTCTTGAATCGTGTTGGCTTCCTTCCCTTGCAACGCTGCCTGGATATCTCCCTGCACTTCTGCCAGCAACGCTTTCATGTTATCTGAGAAAGCAAATTTCTGGTTATTCAGGGTTTGTAAGCCAGCTAATAAAGCTGCGAGTTGGGTTTGCCACTGGTTCACGTCTGGGTTGCCGTTCAGGGTTGCCATTCCCAGATCGCCTCGGACCTGATTCAAAGTGGTTCGCAACTCCTCTTCCGTTTGGAATTGGCGCAGTTGTTCAATCCGGGCCTGGGTTTCTAGCCGTTGCCGTTCTAATTCCAGGTTTTCTCGTTGGATACGATCGAACACGGCCTGTTCAATCTCACTCTGGCGACGGGTGGCGATCTGTTGCTCTAATTGTGCTTGAGCCAGGTTCAGCTTTTCTAAACTCAACATCTGAACATACAGTTGTTCCGTCTGCTGATGTAAGCGAGAAATGCCATCCAATCGGGCCTGCGCCACCGCTAACTCTTGCTGTTTTTGTTCCCGTTCGGCCTGGGTTTGAGCTAACAGAGCATTGACGCGATCGAGTTCCTTTGCAGCATCGGCTTGCTGAGTTTGGAGTGTCTGAGATTGAGCCTGGGCCTTTTCTTTGACCTTACGGAACTGGTTTGCTTGCTCCTGTGCCCGTCGTTGAAGTTCCCGTTGGGTCAACATTTCCCGGTAGTAGCGATCGGCTAGGATGCGATCCTCTGGACGGGCAACCCCTCCCGCACATTTCCCACCTCGATCGCTGGCGATATCGTGATAGTCCCGGTAATAGAGTTCGGCAGCGGTTGCGATGTCATTGCGGGTTGCCACATCTAACAGGTACTTGGCCTCCTGAAAACCAGCCGCCGCCGCCTGTTGCAAACGGGTGAGAATTTGCAGTTCCAGATCATTGACTTCCCGTTGCTTCTGGGCCGCTTGCAATGCATAGTTGGCACTGAGTTCGGTTGCACTCAGTAATTGCTTGAGAACCGCTTGCTGTGCCTTGCTATTACGAATCTGCTCATCTCGTTGGGCAATCAACGTGGTCTGCAAATCCTGCATCGAACCTGTGAGTAGTTGACTGCTAGCCTCTGCCTGTTCCGCCAACCGTTGAGCCTCTGCCAGAGCGGTACGGGCATCCTGAAGCTGTTGCTGTAATGCATCTGTTCCCTGGGCAGGACTGGAGAGAAACGCTTCCACTAATCGTTGTTCCGCCAGAATTACCTCATTCTGCGCTGTCAGCATCGTGCGTTTTTGGGTGAGGGCCGTTTGCTGTGCAGCGAGAACAGTGGCCTTATTCTCCAGGCGAGACAGGGCTTGGGTGAGTTGGGCTTGTTTGGTTTCTAAATCAGCCCGGTGGTTTCCCGTTGCGCTAGCCAATTGGGTTTGGAAGGCTTGTTGCTGGGTTTGAAGTTGCGATCGTAACGCCTGAGCCTGCTCGATTTCCGTCCGCAATCCTACACTTTGTTGTTCCACCCATCGTTCTGCGTCAATCAGTTCTTGTTGCAAAATTTGGGATTGACGATTAATTTCTCCTTGTCGTTCCAGAACCGTTTGGAGTGTCTGTTGATAGGTAGGACGGCTTGCGTTGTAGACATCCCAACCTACTTGTACTTGATTTGTGTAATTCGCAGTTTCCTGACGGGCTTCTGTCAGTTCTTGTTGCAGGTCGGGTAACAGGTCTTCAAGAATTTTCAACTGCTCTTTGATCGCAGGCATCGATTCCCTGGCAGCCCGTAGCGCATCCACCACATTACGGGATGCATCGATCGCAGCTTCCGCTTCGTTCGCTGCATTGCCTGTATTCACCCACTGTTCTGCTAAGGGTGTGAGCCGATCCTTCGCTGCTGTTGCTTCACGGGAATCTTTAAGGGCTGTAACAGATTGCCCCCGCAATTGGGCAGCGTATTTTACATAGGTATCCCATAAAATCCAGTGGTGATCCACATGAATCAGTTCTACCGTGACTTTCTTCTTGCGTCCCGTCCATCTCCGTCGCCAGGTTTCCCGGTACTCCTTCCAGGTCGGGCCTTGTTTGCGGCTGTGTTCCCAGTGATAAGCAGCCTGTTTTTCGTACCAATCCGCCTGAGCCAACGTCGCTGCTTTTTGGGCATCTGCCTGATCTTGAGTGGCTTTCAGGGCATTGATTTGCTGCTGATAGCGGGCTTGCTGAGATTGTGCTTCTTCTTGAAGAAGATCGATCGCCGTTCCATTATTCATCAATCCCTGATCGAGAGCCGATTGACGGTAGGCATTTGCCTGGGGAAACTTGAGCGCTGCATCCCGCCGTTGCTGTGCTGCATTTGCTGCTGCCTGGGCCGCATTCCGATTTGCTGCGGCCTGGGGGTTATAAATCCACCCGTAGATGGGTCGGCTGCGTTTTCCACCCGTCCATCCCGTAATGCCCCAGCTATTGACCTGTGAGTTCCAAGAATTTGCTGCGGCCTGTTGTCGTTGCCGTTCCTGCTCGTATTGATTCGCGAGGGCTTGATCCTGTGATCGGTAAGACTGGTAGCGTTGTTGATAAACCTGCAATTCCTGGGATTCTGCCCCATAGCGCGTTGCGATCGGTGCGATTTCCTGCCACAACTGGGCATCCTGAGCAATCCAGAGTTTGATCTGTTCAATGTCCTGTTGCACCAGGGTTACGGTTTCCTGAAGTTCATCCTGCCGGGGCGCGATCACACCGAGGGTATTCAGATCATCTTGCAGGTTTGATCGGCTGCGTTGATACTGGCTGAAAGGATTTGCCAGGTTGTCTTCAATGTACACCAGCAAATGATCCACCGATTGGGAAAGGGATCGTTGTTGGTCACCCAATTCTTTCGTTTGCTGGTGTCCTTGTAGAAGGGTGTTTGTCCAGCCCTGAACCGCATTTTGAATATCTTGCTGAACGCGATCATTGAGTTGGGCATATCCCAGGACAGTATTCGCCTTGAGGGCTGCGTCTGCTACTTTTTCCGTTTGCAGTTGGGACTCCAACGCTGCCAATCGCACCCCATTACTCTGGAGTTCCTGGCGAATCTTGAGTTCCTGTTGTTGTCGGAGATGGGGTAGGGTTGTGAGGATTTGCTGCAAACGTGTTTCTAATTGGGTGACGATCGCCCCATTCTGTTGTTGCTGATTTGCCAATATCACTTGCTGGGTCTGGGTTTTGGCAATCAGGGATTGCAGCGCTTGACGACTGACCGGATCGGAAGCGGCATTCATATCTTGTTGCCATCCGGTCAACAATTGACCCAGGCGATCGGCCTGCTGTTGTAAGGCTCCGTTGCGCGTGCGAATCTGATCAATAAACGATCGCACCTGGGGTTCCACTTGTGTTGGAAAGAAATCTAGATCGGATTCTGAAGCCAGTACTCCAAAACTGAGTAACCGTTCTAACGCAATCCGCTGTTCCTCTGTCTTTTGAGCCAGATCTGCCCCGATCCGCTGGGCTTCCGTGGCGGCGGTTTGGAATGTCTGAGTTTGGGTCTGTTCCTGCTGACGCGAAGGTTGCAGGGTTTGGTTGAGGGAGGCGATCGATTGTTGTCGTTGAACCGCTTGACTGAGTAGGGTACTGACCTCTTTCTGTACACCCACTAACTCAGCTTGTTTTGTTGTCAAGTCTGTTGTTACCGTGGGAAGTTGCTGCTGTAGGGTTGTGATTTGCTGTTGGGTCGTCTGTCGCTGTTGGGAAACTTTATTGCGTTCATCCGCTAATAGGGACGCATTTTGTAGCGCAACTCGATACGCCTGGGCCTGACTTGCATTGTATACATAATTCTGCCCATTCCAGGACCAAATCTGCGCCCGATACTGTTGAGCGAGATTGTAATAGTAAGTTTCAGCACTTGCCAGAGGAGCATCCTGGGCAATGAGTCTTTGCAATTGCAATTGACGATTGTTCAATTGTAGATTTGCAAGATCCAATGCCCGTTGACGATCGACAGTCTCCTTTTCCAGGGTTGCCTGTCGGGTTTGGGCAGCGGTCAACTCAGTTTGTATTTGATTGAGGGCCGTCTGTTGCGCCAGGAGATGATCCCGCTCTGTCTGATTCCCTTGCCGGGTTGCTAGCAGGGAATTAATCGCATTCACTTGATTCTGAACAGCCTGATTCCACTGAGTTGTCTGGGCCTGGTATTGTTGTTCCAGGCGCTCGGCCTGTTTCAGCAAATCCTGCCGACCCTGGAGACGAATCACTTCATCTTGAACCTGCTTTTGATACTGCTCTGTCAGCTCAATTTCACGATATTTATCTGCGAGTTTAGCGTTCTGTTGCTGTAACTGTTGTTGGAGTTGTGCGAGTAATGGGGAACCTGCTGCACCCCTTTGCTGCTGGACTGCGATCCGATTTTCTAAATCCGTTTTCGCTAGCCCCAAATTTCGATATTCCGTTTCTAATCGCTGGGCAATGGTCTGTAATGCAGTCTGTTCTGTTTTCGCTTGATTCAGCCGATCGCTCAAACTATCAAAGCCGAGCAGCAAATCGGAATGGCTGGTTTCCCGTGACCTCAAGAAATTTGTCCATTGGGGGAGGGGCAGCGTATTTGTGACAGGATTTGTCTGTTGTCGTTCCTCCAATTGCTTGAAGAGATTGGCGATCGTCAGCCGTTGGGGAGAATCGGGTGCTGCTAGATTGAGTTGATCTTGTTGCAACTTCACCCAGGCTAAGTCCTGTTCTAATTGCTTGAGATAGGATCTAATCTGTTGTTGTTGCTGTTGTAAGCTGGGATCTGGAGTTTGGGAAATCTGCTGGGTCAGCTTTAGAAGTGTTTGTTGAGTGTTGAGCAGTTCCGTTTCGATCGCCTGTCGATTGTTCTGAATTACCCGTTGCCGTTCCCGATAGGGCAGAAGATAGCCGGAGGTTTCCAGAAAGGTTTGTAGTTGGCGTTGAGCTTCCCTCCAAGTTGCCTGGGTTGCCATTGTTGCCGTTTGAGCAGTCGTTAACTGTTGTTGCAAATTGGCAACGGTTTGCTGTTGTCCGGGTAGTTGCTGGATAGTTAACTGGTCAAGTTCTGCCTGGTTTTGGGTAATTTGTAAGGTCAGATTTTCGAGTTGTTGCCGCTGAAGGGGCGTTTGTAAGTTTAATAAATCCTGATTTGCCTGTAACTGCAACAGATTTGCTGCGATCTCGTAGGTAATGCCCCGCTTCAACTCAGGCCAATCCTGCACCCTTTGTTCCAACATTTTGAGGTGTTGCGTTAGGGCATCTAACTGTTGTTGGGATTGCCGCGCCCATTGTTCCAGGACTTTCCGCTGCGCTTCTGCCTGATTCGCCTGTTGTTGGGCCTGATCGCGCAGGGGTTTGTACTCAGGGTAATATCGCCAACCATAGATCGGGGTGGAAGACCGTCTACCCGATCGCCCCCTCGATGTTTGTTGGCCCACCACTTCCCACCGCTGATAAAGGGATTGGTGGCGGTTCGCTAAATCCTGATTTTGTTTTCGCCACTGTTCTGCCAGTTCTGCCTCGCGCCAGTATTGGGCTGTGATTTGTTGTTGTTGCGTGACTCGATCGCGCAGGGTTGCTAGCAGCGTATTTCCATCCTCTGGTTTGCCTGTAAGCGTGGCAAGCGTTGCTTGTTGTGATTCAACAAAGTTGGCATGTTGTTCGAGAAAAGGAATTTGTTGAGAGAGTTGATTGCTCAGTTGCCCCAAAATCCGCTGATCATTGCCTGCCATTTGGGCTTGAGCTTCTAGCAGAGATGCCCGTTGAGCAGCAGCCTGGGCCTGTTGTTCGTACTGTCTTCGCAGGGCTTCCCGTCTTGGATCAGGGCGAGACCGCTTCCAGGGCCGCGACGGTTGGGGCTGATACTGAGCCGCCAATGATTGATAGCGCTGTTGCGCCACTCGGTATCCCTGGGCCTGGGTTTGATAGTCCTTTTGGGTTGCGGTGGCAATGACTGCATTTTGTTGATAGGTTTGGGCCAATCCTTGTTTTTGCTGCGCTTCTTGCCGGATGGAATCGGGGTTACCCATCAGTGTTTTGGGGTCAACCAGTTGGTACTTCAACTTCTCCTGAACCGTTGCCAGTTCTTGTTGCATCTGGAGAATAGCCTGTTCGATCGCCGCCAGTTGTTGAGGATTGTTTCGCTCCAGTTCTGTTTTTTGTTGTTGTAATTCCGCTAGCGTTGCAAGCAAGGTTTGTTGACGAGTTTGCAAAGATTGCAATCGCTCCTGCTCAATTTGATAGTGTTGCGTTGCCAGTCCAAGTGCTTCGGCAGACAGTTGGGCTTGCGATCGAGAAATTGTAGCCTGGGTACTCACTTGCTGATAAGTGTCCAGCCCTTGCGTCTGGTTTTGTGCCACCAGCGCTTGCAAATCCTCCAATGTGAGGGCCGAATTCCCAAGCAGGGTCAGCAGTTGCCACTGATCTACCAGACTTTGTTGGGTGTCAAATAACTGGTCGATCGCCTGTTGGGTGGCAGCAGAAGCGGCCCGTTCCAGGGGATTAACCCGGTTGACCCCACTAAAGGCCGTGAGATTGACTGGATTTAAGGGGATGGTAGTGGTAGGTTGGGTAAATCTCGCAGTTAACACGGCTTCTGTCACATCTAACACGCCCGCTCCCGTCTCGCGATCCCATCCCGGTTTACCCAAATCTCCTGCGGTTGCCATTAAAATTTCCCTGATTTGCTGATAACTCAAATCAGGATTTGCGGCCCAGGCCAGGGATGCCGCCCCTGTTACATAGGCTGCGGCGCGGGAAGTTCCGACAAATGCATCCGGATCAGTTTCAAATTGCCCACCGGGCGCCACCAGGGTCAATCCATCCCCTCGTGAAGTGTAATCGGTTGGCTGATTCCAGCGATCGATCGCTCCCACCGTAATAATATTGTCAAACTTCTGGGCAGCAGATCCCAGGGCTGAAAGTCGATCTCCGGTATTCCCTGCTGCAACCACAAGCAGAACGTTATTCGCCTGTGCATACCGAATCGCAACCTGCTCTAGGGGCGTTAATTCATAGCGAGTTGTGATTTTACCCTCGGCATCGACTTGGGCCAGGTCAAAACTCAGGTTTACAATTCCATGAGTCTGCCCCTGTGCTTTGAAGTCATGAACCAACTGAATTAACCTTTCTGCCCAGTTGCCTTGACTAACCGGAAGAACCTGATAATTGGCCTGATCATTGATAGATTGAAAGACTTGTGTCACCTGATTTGTATGGTCGCCAGCCGTAAAGTCGAGGAATCCGATCGCAGGTTGAATCGCGTCGGGAGTCAGCAGATCAGAGACGGCTGCACTATTGATCAGTTGACGATGCCAATCCTCTGAATTGGCACCCTTGAGTACATCCTTCAAGGAAGTGGACAGACCCAAATCAGCCGCAATCTCTGGGCTAGTGAGAACTTGATGAAGTAAATTCAAACCAGCCTGACCCATGCCCAAATTGGTAAGGGTTTCGGGTTGCGTCAGAACGTTTAAGAGTTCGGGATTTTGATCAATCAAAGTGACGATCGTTTCCAATGCAGCCTGCCCACTTTCACGATTTAAGAATGTTGAAAGATCCTGTAATTGACTTTCCAGTTGAGTGGCAACTTGGGTTAATATCTGGTTCAGTTTCTTGACTGTGCTCGTGTCGGGTTGCTTAGGCTGGGGTGGGGTTGCACTGGGAGGGGGAATGACAGGTAGTTCGATCGGGTTGGGAAAGGGGGGCAGTGTTCCGCCCGTGAGGGGAGGGAGGGAAGGGAAGCCAGAACCAACGGAGGAAGCGGGAGACGTTGCAAAATCGATTGGGCACAGAACCAGATCATTGAGGGTCAATGCAGAAGAGACAGTCAGATCAGCGGAAGCCTGAACTGTGAAATCTGGTGTTGTTTGGAAGTTACTGAGATTTAACAGATTGAGGGCTTCTGTTCCCAAACCACTTGGAGTTGGAAAAGAAGAAGATAGCGTAGATCTCGATGTTGTTAGAAGTGACCCACTCAACAAACCCAGATCAGGGGTGCGATCAGTTCCTTCACCGATCACACTAGGCGTGAGAATTGATTCCAGAATAAACGTGTGTCGTCGCTTTTTTGTCACTCGTTCTTTTTTTTGAAATCCCTGAGACTGGGAATGTTTGCGAATCCCTTCTTTGAACCAACGCATAAGTATTCCCGATTAGATTGAATTGGATGTAGTGAGTGGGTCGTTGTTAGTTTGATGGGTGATCAAAAATCACGCTAATCACCATGAAGCTACCTGTGTGGATAACAAAAGTTTCGTTAGGCAACTTATGAAGGCAGTGTTTTTCGTGTCCTTAGGACATCAACTACTGAGCTTAAGAATTAACTTGAATAGGCCAAAACGGTGTGTCAGAATGCGATGAAGTTGAGAAGGAATATACCAACTTCACCCGAATCTTCAAATGACGATCGCCCTCTTCTTTATTGATTCTTTACAAAAGAAAATCACAGGCAAATTCTTTATGAATCTCAAAAAAATTGGTGTAGTGTGAGATCTTCTAATTCCGAGATCAGGGCACGAATAATTAAATTTTTCCCTTGAAACCCCTATCAAATAATGGCTATCGCTTTGATTTCATTCTGAGGAAGTATCAAAAATCAAAGTTAATAGGTCAGACGATGAGCTTTGATTTTACCGAAAAGATTGCTATCACAAAATCAGGTTAACTCGTGATAAACCTCTAAAAATATACAACTTCATAGAAAATTTATTTGTTTTTTGCGATCATAAGCGCTCCGTAAAATTTCGGTTTTATAAAACCTTGGTGTTTTCAAACCATGCAAAACTTCCTTAAAAAGATTAGAAATGAATTTAATTTCTAATCGGACAGTTCAACTATTCTTCCTACTTCAGGGGAAGTTTGTGTGATGGAACAAAGTCTAAAGTTGAGTGTGAATGATTCGCTAGCAAATCAGTTATGTCCCGATCTCACAGCAGGTTGGCGACTGGGGAAGTTACCCAATCGCGATAGCATCATTTTGCAATCGCTGGGTGGTTCACGAACTTACTCCTTTAATGCAGTTGAAGGGTATGCACTGCAATATTTCACAGGGAAATTTACCATTTCCCAGGTACAATCCCTCTGTGAAAACTACTTTGGAGGCAAGCTCAATCCTGGCTTTATTCAGCAACTCTTACAACAGTTAGTTGATCGGAACGTGATTGAGCCTTTGGCAGAAATCACAGCCCCAACTTCAGAAGTTGACGGGCCTCGGCTTAAATCTTGTGTTCAGTGGATACCCTATCCAAATCGTCAGTGGATTTTACGAAATCCTGAAGCAGTCACCTTTTTACAGGTCAGTGAAGCCGATCGTGCCGTTCTCCTACAATTGGGAAGACGACCCCTAACAAACCTCCTGGCTGACTTCAACTTGAGTGCAGAGGAATTACAGCATCTTTTGCAGTTACTTACAGCAACAGGCATGCTGACAGGAACGGAACCTGTTAAACCGCCCCGCAAGATTTCCCTGCTGAGTCTGCTATATTTTCAAGTGCCCTTGTTTAATCCCGATCGCTGGCTAACCCAGCATGTTGGCAAAGTTCAATTTTTGTTTACGCCCACCGCTAGTTTTTTGCTCCTGGTGTGTCTAGCCTTTGCAATGGCGATCGGGTTGGCAGAGCAACCCAGAATCTTCAGCACAGGACAGCAATTATTAGCTCAATATGATGTTCACCTCCTCTTTCCCTTTGTCCTGATCATGATGGGGGTGATCTCTCTGCATGAGTTGGGCCATGCATTTACTCTGAAGCACTACAACGGCATTGTGCCAGAGATGGGGTTAATGTTCATTTGCCTCCTACCAGGCGCTTACACCGACACTACCGATTCCTATGGACTAGTGCGAAGATCTCAGCGAGCATTCGTATATGCCGCAGGAATCCTATGTCAGTTGGGCCTATGGGCGATCGCATTACTCCTTTGGCACTGGTCACAACCGGAAACCGGGCTGTTTATTGGCAGTTATCTACTCATGATCGCGGCTCAGTTTACGTTACTTTTTAACCTCAATCCTCTCTCGAAACTAGATGGTTATTATATTTTGGTCGCTTTAACGGGTTTGAACAACTTACGACAACGATCCTTGGAATTCTATCGGGATCTATGGCGGAACGAACCCAGTCCAGAGCAGCCTCAAGACTATGGAATTTTAGCAATCTACATGCCCTTGAGTTTTGCTTATTCGCTTTGGGCGATTGGTAATTTACTATTCTGGATTACCCAGTGGCTCTTTCCTAAATTACCTCTTTAACTTGCTTCAATTTGTTTACAACCCCTCCCTCAGGAAATACTATGCAACTTCAGTTCTCCTTCAAAATTCCGTTAAAGCGGTTGTGTGCTCGTCTCTCCATGATTCTCTTGAGTAGTACGATGATGAGTTCCTCTATTGCGATTCCTTCGAGAAGTCTGGCAGCAAATTTTAATTTAGGAAGAAAGCCCTGTACTACTCAATTTATGGGTGAAAAAAAACCTTGGACTCCTGGGACTGGCTCACAAGAATGGGGGAAAGATGCAAATTTAATGACTAACACTCAAGCTATTCCAGAGTTTTCATCAGCTCTGGCATTAGTTTTAATAGGAGGGATAATTATTAGTCTTTACCGACGTAAATTTAAGAAGGAACAACAAGTTTCGTAAGTAAATACTCAACTAGTGGGTCATTTGCTATGAGCATCGCCTTTGTGTAGAAGCTGGATTTCTGGGAATTGGAGGAACGGAACAAGCCCCAGATCCTTCTATCTGATGATGTCGTCGGCTTCGCGGTAATCCTTTTCTATAAAGGGTAGAGAAAATTAGGAATGAAAAATGGCACTAAGTATTTCTTCGCAACAATCGGCGGAACAAGCAGAAGCAGCAGCGATGGGTGCGCGTCAAGTTCTGAATCTGGTAGATGGCGGAGACATTGGACAAGCAAAAGAAAGTGTCAGTTTAAAAGCAAAAGTGAATCAAATCGCCGAGCAAATTCTCCATTTGAGTGAGACAACGAATCAAATTGGCTCCATTTCTAGTATTGTGAGTGAACTGGCGAACCAGACAAATATGCTGGCTTTGAATGCAGCCGTTGAAGCCGTTCGGGCGGGGGAACATGGGAAAGGCTTCTCAGTGGTAGCAAGTGAAATTCGCAAGCTGGCAGAACAAAGTCGAAAGTCAGCGGAGAAAATTGGTGGATTAGTCACAGATATTCAGAGAGCTACCAATTCAACCGTCATGGTGACAGACGAAGGAACCAAGACAGTCGAAAGTATTGTGGCAGCGATCGGCGGGATTACAGCCAATAGCCAACAAATTTCCCTGACGGCAAAACAACAGGCGATCGCCATTAGACAGGTGGTAGAAGCCATGACTTCCATCAATCACGAAGCCTCTCAAGTTGCCACAAGTATTATACAAACCAAGACCAGTACCCAACAACTCAATGAAGCTGCAACGAATCTCCAAACCGTTGTCTGAAGAGTTCGCAAGAGGCAGAAGGCAGACAGGACCTGCCTTCCATCCTAATTAGAATGGGTGCTGCTATACTTTGACTGCGATTAACACTCAGTAGTTCGTAGGTTGATGCCACATATCAACCTCAGTTCACCCATGAGTCACAATTGTTGAGTAATCCGCTCTTTTGCTAACACACGATATTCCCAGAAATGTTCTCCAGCCGCACATAGCCCCAAGTACATATTCAAAACCTGCGGTTTGTTGAGCAGTACAATCCAGAGTTGATACCAAAATTGCCCTCGGATTTCTGATCGACGGATTCCCTGATGCCAGATCAGTTGAGCGATTAACGTTAACCCTTTCCGTAGCGGGAATTGCATTGTTTGCTGCTTTCTGTTCAAAGACTCAATTTTGAGGCATTGTTGGAAACAGCGTTTCAGATAGTTTTGAGGTTCATACAGGGTCCAGAACCCTTCGACATACTCTTTGGCAATCTCGGTAATTGGACGAGTCGGAATGAAGTTCATCAGGGTATTTTGATCCCCCGTTGGATGACTACCGCTCGCAATTAAGCGATCCTCTTTTTTCAACCGATCCCAAAGGGCAGTATTGGGTAGCGCTTGCAGAATGCCTAACATGGGTTGGGGAATACTCGTTTGTTCGACAAAGGCTTGAATGCGATCGCCTGCACCTGCTTTCTCTCCATCAAACCCCAGAATAAATCCTGCATAAATTAGCAGTCCTGCCTTGTTAATCTTGTCACAGGCTTCTACCAGGGGATTACGGGTATTTTGTAGTTTGCGAGTCACTTGTAAACTGTCCTGATCCGGCGTTTCAATACCCAGGAAAACAGCAAAAAAGCCTGCCTCACCCATGAGTTTCAGCAATTCATCATCCTCTGCCAGATTCACTGAGGCTTCTGTAATGAAGGTGAAGGGATAATTGTGCTGCTGCATCCAGGGAATCAGTTCTCGGAGAAAACGTTTAACATTCCGCTGATTTCCAATAAAATTATCATCTACAACGAACAGGGACCCGCGCCACCCTAAGTCATACAGTTTTTGCAACTCCGCCAAAGCCTGACTCGGTTCTTTGGTACGGGGTTTGCGACCATAGAGCGAAATAATGTCACAAAACTCACAGTTGAATGGACACCCACGCGAAAACTGGATCGCCATCATCAAGTAAGCATCCCGTCGAAGCAAGTCAAAGCGTGGCATGGGGCTTTGCGTCACATCCGGCTTCACCGTTGAACGAAAGATTCCCTGCGTATCGCCCTGCTCAATCGCGTCTAGAAATTGCGGAACGGTCATCTCCCCTTCATCCAGGATCAGGAACTGGGCACCAACTTCAAGCGCATCTTGCGGCACCGAGGTTGGATAAGGACCCCCGACGGCAACTTTCTTCCCTAACTGAACGGCTTTTTGAATGAGCCTCTGGAAATCTGACTTTTGAACGATCATGGCAGAGAGAATCACCAGGTCACACCACTCCCAATCGGCTTCACTCTCACAAGCGACATTGCGATCGTAAAATCGGATGTCCCAGGTAGAAGGGAGCAGTGCCGCAACGGTAATAATTCCCAGAGGTGGAATGACTGCTTTCAATCCTGCAATTTCCATGAAGCGATCGTAAGACCAGAAAGACTGCGGAAATTGAGGATAGAGCAACAATGCTTTCATAAAGACCTGTGATTACTACAGTTAGCTTTAATGCGATGGAAAGCTTCAGAGCTTTAAACGGTTGAATTAAACTCTGAATGATCTTCGCTTTATTCTTACAACAGTGACCAAGCAGGCATTGACTCATGGCAGTGACTACAGCGCCAATATACAGTTCCATGTTGAATGTGACGCAGTAAAACATAGGAACAACAAGGACAACAATGCTGATTTGTCATGCTCCGATCAAACATAATTAGAGATGGTTTTTCAGAAGCCAAACTCCGCAAAAAATTGAATTTTTGGGGTGTAATAATTAAAGCTATCACTTTAAAGATATCTCCTAATTACAGAAAAAATTTAAATCAGCCGAATCTAAATTTCATCGATCTAAAGGAATAAAATTTGCAAGGTTAATTTGTAATAAATTTAACAATGTTTGAGAAAAACGATTTTGTCATCAATGATTTATGACACAACCCTATTGAACGATTTTAAGGTCGAGCGAAAGAGTAGCCTTGATCGATGGTGAGTTTTTTAGGGTGACAATGTTTAACGAGTGCCACAATGTCTCTTGCTCCTTCCTGATAAAGGTCATCCACATAACCCGTTCTGGACTCTCTCGCTTCTGTTTGATTGTCAAACGGGCCAAAATAGTAGGTGCATAGAGGGACCGACGTGTTAATTTCAACCCACCAGGATAGGTGTAGTTGAACTGTGTATGAGGCGATCGGGAATTGTTGTTGTTGCGATTTTACAAGTAAGGGTGAATGCATGATGAAGTCCTAAATTTAGTCAATCTAAGAGTAGTGGGGACTACTCTTAGAAGGGGGGCTATGCAGGCATTAACACGGTATCAATAATGTGAATCACGCCATTATCAGCAGCTACATCAGGAGTCGTTACTGTAGAGTCATTCACCTTAACGCCCTGGGAAGCATCGATCGCTACATCCGATCCTTCAACGGTTTTAGCCGATTTTAGCTTTGTTACATCTGCTGCCATGACCTTACCAGACACGACATGATAGGTCAGGATTTTCTTGAGTTGGGGAATGTCTTTGAGTAGCCCTTCCACTGTACCTGCGGGCAACTTGGCAAATGCCTCATCCGTAGGAGCAAAGACCGTGAAGGGTCCCTTACCTTTAAGAGTCTCGACTAAGCCAGCAGCTTTGACGGCAGCAACCAGGGTGCTGAAAGAACCAGCATTAA
>JANRKG010000002.1:0-4161 GCA_033763635.1 Leptolyngbyaceae cyanobacterium bins.59 | reverse complement strand
CCTGCACTTCATTAATCCCTTCATTGGCAATAGAAGAAGTCTTCTCTAGAGAGTAAGGGCCTCCTTCCTCAAGCACGTCAAATGACTTAGCCTCAATATTTTTGAGTTGAGTTTCCCCTTGGGTGGTTTTGCTGCCAACGGCATAAGCAGGATAAACCTGGGTTGCAACCATCAGGACACAGGCAAAGGCGATCGCCAGCCAGCGCAGGGGACGAAAAGCAGACAAATTAAAGCGTAGATTTAGCATATAAATTTCTCCCAATAACAACAAAGGAGGTTAAAAATCCCTCCCTTGTAAATGTGCGTTATGGGTCGCCTGGATTCATCTACAACAAGGTAGAGATGAAAGCTATCGGAACGTGCCGGGTTGTGTCTTTGTGGGGATGGTGTTTAATTGAGATCTTCCAACTTAATTCGGGGATCAACCGCCTTCAACAGCAAATCTGCTAATAGATTTCCTACAATCAGCATCACGGCCCCCATCATCAAACTTGCCATCACCAAATACAAATCCTGGGCCGTCACAGCCTGGAGAATTAAGCGCCCCAGACCGGGCCAGTTAAAGAAGAATTCACTAATAAACGCCCCCCCCAGAAGTCCCGAAAATTCAAATCCCAGGAGGGTGATCAGGGGATTCACGGCATTACGCAGGGCATGAACGTAGACTACCCGTTCCTCAGGCAGCCCTTTCGCCCTGGCAGTTTGAATATAGTCTTGTCTCAGAACATCCAGCAATTGCCCCCGCATAATCCGCTGAAGTCCGGCAAAGCTGGTAATCGTCAGGGCGATCGTCGGTAATATCATGTGCCATGCCAGGTCCAGTTGCTTCCCAATCCAGGAAAGGTCTGCGTGATCGATACTGGTTCGATCGCCAACGGGAAACAGGGGAGAGGTATTCTGGGCCAGAATCAACAGTAACAGGGCCGTGATAAAGCTGGGAAACCCCTGTCCTCCATAGCTCAAAACCTGTAAAGTTCGGTCTAACCAACGGTTCTGGTTCACTGCACCCAGAATTCCTAAAGGAAGGGCGACTGCCCATGTCAGGATGAGAGAGGCGATCGCCAGTTCCAGGGTCGCGGGAATGCGCTCTGCCAGTAGAGAGGAAACGGAGCGATTATAGACAAAGCTATTCCCAAAGTTACCCTGGGGAAGAAAAAAGGGAATCGGGCCAATTTGCACCCTATGGGGTTGAATAATCTGCCAGAGCCAGAGAAAGTATTGCTCGATCCAGGATTTATCTAAACCAAACTGTTGCCGGAGTTGATCTAGCGTTTCCGGGCGAATCTTAGGATTTTGCCGCAGAGTATCCAGGTAATCCCCAGGGGCTAATTGAATAATAATGAAGCTTAGAAAGGAGGCCAGAAAGAGGGTCAATAGTGCTTGCAACAACCGTTTCACAATGTAAGCAGTTGTTTCGCTGGTCAGAATAGCGAGAAACCCTTCCCAGGCAAGGTGCAGTCTACTTTGCTCAGATGCCGTCATAGGTGCAGAAGTTGGAGGCAGAAGTCAGGAGAAAGCAGGAATTCAGAAGGAAGCCTAAAAATTTGAGTATCGTATCCATTTTGTATATCCATTTTGCAGGACACTACTGGTTCCTGGCTTCTGTATGCTTGCATCCATATTCTTGCATCAATACTCAACGAGCGTCACGATCGGAACATTCGGTAAGCGCTGACGGCCTTCTAAATCCTTCAGTTCTATGACAAAGGCAAAAGCAACTACCTCACATTCCACCTGCTGAACCAGTTGCGCCGTTGCGGTTGCAGTTCCTCCAGTGGCGATCAGGTCATCCACAATCAGAACCCGTTTCCCTGGTGTCAGAGCATCCTGATGCATCTCCAGGCGATCGGTGCCATATTCCAGATCGTACTCAACCTGATGAACTGCCCCCGGTAGTTTTCCAGGCTTGCGAACGGGAACAAACCCAATTTCCATCCGACAGGCCAGGGGCGCACCAAAGATGAACCCCCGTGACTCAATCCCAACAATATAATCGGGCGAAAAGCCAGAGCATTTATCAGCCAGGGTGTCGATCGCAGCCCTCAGTCCTTCTGCATTTTGAAGAAGGGTTGTAATGTCCCGGAATAGGATGCCGGGTTTGGGAAAATCTGGAATGTCACGAATAAGGGACTTGAAATCCATGAGTGGGCTGGAGGAAAAGACACCTACGTCATCGTACACTAGAAGACTGTCTAGTTTTAAAACATTGTTAACAGCAACACAATCTAATTTAAAGATGGATTTCGGTTTGAGATGACAGCCGATGGCATGGTCTAGGGCATCCTAAAAGCTGGAAACCTTCTATCAAACTCTGTACAAAGCACGGATCAATCCTGTGGCAATCCCTATATCAATCTCTGTATCGATCTCCGTATCAATCGACATTTAGATAGAATGAGAGTCTCGTTTTCATGACTACGGTTAACGAAGGAGTTCAGAAAATCTATCAAGCTGGCAAAGAAGTACAGGCCCTCTAATTCTGTGAAGTGCAGAATGGGGCAAAGCACTGTAAGATAGCATCCGAATAAAACTCTGTACAAATTTTATCGGTGAATGATCGGTGAATGATCGGTGAATGAGTATGTGAAGATTGATATGCAGATTGCTAGACAGATTGCTAGGCAGATTGACAAAAGGCTTGATACATCGGTTTTATCTAAGGTTTTACCTGAATTTTGCAGATTCAACTTTAAGGATGAGAGTTTACTTTTTATGAAATTTTTTCAACCCGCTTCTACTCAGCCAGTTTCCCTGGTAGCCTAATCATCGCCATGATTTTGTCAGGAATGAGTCCTTCTGAAAATGTGATGCAACTGAACAGTCCATCCGAGCAATCGCATCCTTTGATCTTGGAGAGTTTGCCAACCCCTTCCCTTCCCGATGGTGGATGCCCCCGGCGAACCCGATTGCAAATTGACCTCATTCTGCTGGCGATCGAGGCGCTAGATCTGGGCGGGGCCGAGGCCATCTTAATGATGATCGACGAACTGGGGCTTAAATCCGTCATTAGCAACCGAGTTGCATTATGGCGGCTCCGCAGCACAAACCCCCTCCGCAGGTTCAGCCAGCGTCGTCCAATGAGTATCACGGAAGCAAAGGCTCTGGTAGTCATCGCCAGTCAACTGGCCCGTCGATTAACAGTGTTGATCCGCCAACTGTTACTGGCCCAACAATTATTAGATGACAAGCAATTATCGGCAGAGCATAACTTCCGCTTATCAGACTACCTGGATCGATTTCGAGCGCATTTCCGGTCTCGTATGAACCCTCGGCGGGTAGGGATCGTATCCCAGTATTTCGGTATTGACTTGACGGGGGGAGTACCTGTAAAACCAGGCAGTTTAGCCATTGCTACCTATAATGACGATCGGCTGAACGACCTGGCCCTCTATCTGTTAGGGCAGTTACTCTTCTGTACGGGAACAACGGGGATGCAGCGCTTCTGGGTCAGTTTATTTGATGGAGAAGTAGAATGACGATTCAACGGCAGTACAGTTTGCCCAACTGCACCCTCATTCTGCATGGTTTAAATCAATCCATTGGGTTTGGTGCCCAAACCGAGGTACGCCCCCTCATCTCTATCCTGATGACAACCGAGTGCCATTTTGCGGGTCACAATGAGGTGCTGCGAGGGGGACGGGAGTTTTTTGAAAGCTTGATTTTTGCCGTCAGCACCTATGCCCAAGAATTTTTGAGCCAGGTGCAGATGCCGATTCAAGAACGGCTACGGCAGCGGCCCAGTGTAGTGCTGGTGTATCTGGAGCGCATCGATCGCAACCTTCATCGCTTAACTGTTAAGCCGCAAGACCCCAATGACCCAAATCAGGCTAATGCTGCCCAACTGAATCTAACCACTGTTCATTTATTTGATCTAGTAGAGGCGATCGATCAGTTCTTTGCCGATCCCCAAACCCTACCCGATCTTTCGCTCCAGTTAGCTCCCCTACCAAAACGCTATGCCGTCAGTCGGGAACCATTGGTAGAGCGGGCGGCTCCGGTGGCGATCGGAGCCTCTGGGTTGGTGTTGGCAGCAGCAGCCCTCTTTATGCTGCCTGTGCCTGAAGTGAAGCGAACGGAACCCTCTCCGACCACTGCTGAACCGGGAGCCGTGCAAAGCCCCGCATCCTCTCCTTCCCCAGGTGCAGCACCGACCACTGCCCC
>JANRKG010000001.1:0-2912 GCA_033763635.1 Leptolyngbyaceae cyanobacterium bins.59 | reverse complement strand
CCCCGTTCGCCAACGGGCAAAACTGGCCTGGTTCTTGACATCGAATTTGTAATCGGGAAATTGGTCTGTCAGCGTAGCCTTGGCTGTCAATTCCTGGGTCCGATCGCCCTCCAGGTCAAAAAAGGCAATATCAAAATCATTGATGACTAAGTGACAATTCTCCCCGAAAATAGCTCTCCACACCGTATTCCGCACTGCTCCACCTGCTAACCACCAATCGGGTAACTGAAGTTGAGCGATCGCAGGTAAGACCTCCCGGATCACGGATTGTTCCAGGATGTGGTGAAGCTGGGCGGTGTCATCGATACGGCTCATATCAGGTCAAGTAAATAATTTGATTCAGGGGTTACGGAAGCACCCGTAGGGAGATAGGATTCAGGTAACCTGAATGATGAACCACCTCTTTAAATTCGGTGGCTTGCTGATACGGACTCTGGCTTTTTGCGAGTTGCTCTTGCTTTGTCTAACAATGCCTCCCTCTGCTCAACAGGTAAATACTTCGCCCCTTCCCGCAAAGTCAGCCCCGACACCCGATCGATGTGCTCCCTCAGAAACGCATAGGTCCATTCTGGCTGTCGCTTGGACACCTCCCTCAACACCCACCCAATCGCCTTGCGGATGAAAAACTCCTGCTCTTCCACCATCGGGGCGGCAAACTGGGCGAATAGGTCAAAGTCTTCCCGGTGCGTCCGTGCCCGTTTCATCAAGGCCAGCATTGCGGTTCGTCGGATCCAGAACGAGTCATCGATCGCCCACTTCGCCAGGATAGTCTTTGCAGATGGGTCTCGCTCTATCAGGATCGCGATCGGTCCTGTTGCGATCCAATCGATGTGTGCCCAGGTTCGCATCTGGCGCAGTAAACCTTCGAGAAACGCCAGGTCATTGACAGTAATCAGGTGAGGATACTGTTCAAGCAGGGCAATCCCCAGCGATCGCATTTCGTGGTAGGAAGATTGCCACAGAGTTTCGACCAGGGCAAACAGGTCTGTAGGGTCCAGCTTGGGATGGGCTTTGCTGAATGCTTTAGCAGTTTTACGAATGGTGGGAACCGGAGTGCCGTGGAAGTCCAGGTCACTCTTAAGGTATGCCTTCTCGCGTTCAGCCCGTTGGACAGTTCCTTCCGATTGAAGGGCCAGCATCAAGGATGGAATTTGAGATTCAACAAAGAGATTGCCCATGCGATGCGCTCTGAGGAGGGATAGTTTTGCTACAAAAGCTACTGGAGTCAGGAATCTCAGTTTAGATCATCCAACTCAGCCACTTGTGCTTGCTACACTGGATGCAAAGCTTGCCGTGACGATATGCAGATTACACTAGAACTCCCTGATGATCTGGCATCCCAGTTAAGCACCCTAGAAGAGAAGATCCCCCAGATCCTTCAGTTGGGACTGCGAGAACTGAATGCGGGTGCCCAGGTAGGGTTTACGGGAGCCGCAGAGGTGCTGGAGTTCCTAGCGAAATTGCCCTCTCCAGAAGAAATCATTGCACTCCGTCCCTCCGAGACTCTACAAACCCAAATCAATGAGCTATTGGAGAAGAATCGGACTCAGGGGTTGACCGCAGAGGAGGAACAAACCTGGCAGCAGTATCAATATCTTGAACATTTAGTTCGCATGGCAAAGGCCCAGGCTCTGATTAAGCTGAAGCAACGGCAAGATTCGTGAGTACTACCTATATCTCAGCTTCTCTGCGTCGGTTGGTTTACGATCGTGCGAATGGTGCCTGCGAATACTGCTTCATCCCCGAAATTGCCGCTTTCGCTTCCCACGAGATTGACCATATTGTTGCTGAGAAGCACGGTGGATTGACACAGGAGGATAATTTAGCCCTCTCCTGCACACTTTGCAACAAGTACAAGGGCACTGATCTCGCTTCCATCGATCCCGAAACTGGAGAAATCACACCGCTATACCATCCTCGACGGGATTGCTGGTCAGAGCATTTTTCCTTAACAGGAGCAGTATTCATCCCCTTAACTCCAGTGGGCAGGGTCACGGTTCGTCTGCTGCAATTGAATCGAGACGATCGTATCAAAGAACGGGAACTGCTCATTAAAGCGGGAATCATTAATACAAATGATCTTTCAAATCAGGTAGATTAATGAAGTTACTCTAATCTATTTGAGTACTTTTACCTAAAATTCTGATTTTCAAGAATTTGAGTGCTGAGTTTCAGGCTGGGCAAGGGTAATAGAGGGATTGTTTTAACTGTGATAAAAACTGTGATAAAAATTGTCGCGTCTGTTGTTAAAGGCTTCCAAATCCTTGCCTCGAATGGGTTCTTTTCCCTCTGATATCTTCATTGGTAATGAAGAGGTCATGAGTTCAATCCTCATCACGGGCTTTCAGAGAAGACAAGCGATTCGCCCGATTTATCAAGGGTTTCGGCAATTTTTTTCCTGAGAATTCCGTTTCTCGATCGTGTCTTTTTAGGGCATGTCAGGCAAGATGGCAATGGTGGTGGATTTAGTGACTCGCTTACCCGTACAGATTTGGTTTACCGAAAATCCTGCGGTCAGTGACACCTATTTTGAGACCCCCTTATTGAGCGTTCTTCAGGCTAATACCCTGCTGATTATCGACCGAGGATTCTATCATTTCCAATTCTGGCAGCAGTTGATTGAAGCAAATGTTTCGTTTATTTGTCGTCTCAAAGCCGGAGCTTCCTACACCGTCGAACAAGAATTTACAAACTTGCCGACTGTCAAAGACCAACAAATTCTATTAGGATGATAAACCTTGAAAGCTCCGTAATCTCGTTAGAATGGACACCAATTCTTTAAAACCGGACAAATAAATGTTTAATGTACAAAAAGCGGGTGATGGGACTCGAACCCACGACATTCAGCTTGGGAAGCTGAATAAGAGTTCTGTCACAGCAAGGATTTCAAGGCTTCTAAAAATCCGTTACAC